>CAITZZ010000055.1 GCA_903897005.1 uncultured beta proteobacterium
CTGGAGTTTTGATGAGCAGCAGCGCATTGATGCTTCTTTTTTTATAGCTGCTCTCGCACGCTCCATAAGCGCCAGAGCCCGATTTGACATACAGAGCGACAGCGTGCGCCTGGTGCATGGCGAGTCGGATGGGTTGCCCGGGCTGATCGTAGACCGGTATCGCGACACGCTGGTGGCGCAGTTCACGTCCGCCGGTGTCGAGCGCTGGAAGCAGACCATTGCCGACGCACTGCTCGCGGCAACGGGCCTGACCCGCCTGTACGAGCGCTCCGACACCAGCAGCCGCGCGTTGGAAGGACTGACCGAGGCGCGGGGCTGGCTGCGCGGGGACGGAGACACGGATCTGGTGCTGCAGGAACACGGCTGGAAGCTCGCGCTGAACATCGAAGAAGGCCACAAGACCGGCTTCTACCTGGACCAGCGTGACAGCCGCAAGAAGTTTGCCGACCATTGCCGACGCCTTGAACTAAGACAGGTGCTGAACTGCTATTGCTACACCGGAGGTTTCACGGTGGCTGCCCTGGCCGGTGGGGCAGAGCATGTCACTTCCATCGACTCGTCTGCCCCCGCGATCGAGAAGGCGGCGAGCAATGTGGCACTCAACGGGTTTGATACCAGCCGGGCGACCTTCATGGATGCCGATGTGAATGCATCGTTGCGCCAGTATCTGGACCAGGGGCGCAGCTTTGATGCCATCGTGCTCGATCCGCCCAAGTTTGCCCCCACGGTGACCCACGCAGAACGTGCCGCACGTGCCTACAAGGACATCAACCGCCTGGCGCTCAAGCTGCTGGCACCGGGCGGCGTTCTGTTCACCTATTCCTGCTCGGGCGGTATCAGTGCCGACCTGTTCCACAAGATTGTTGCCGGCGCTGCATCCGACGCTGGTGTGGATGGCTACATTACGGAACGCTTGGGTGGTGCGCCGGACCACCCCATGACATTGACTTTCCCGGAGGGCGAATATCTCAAAGGGCTGGTAGTCGTACGAAAATAGAGCCCCCACGTTCGCCCATTGCATGTGGCTCTCTGCCCCCCGAGGGGGTGCGTTTCTGCTTGGGGCGGCCCGGCGCAGAAACATTGCCCCCACGTTCGGCTATTTGCCTGACGCATGTCAGCCCAACTGCCACAAATCGCCGCTACACTCGCCACCTGCTGATTTTCGGACCTTTTCACCATGAGTTTGATTCCTGCCACCATCCTGACCGGCTTTCTGGGCTCCGGGAAAACCACGCTCTTGAAGCGCGTGCTGGCGGAAGCCCATGGCCAGAAGATTGCGGTGATCGAAAACGAGTTCGGCGAGGAAAACATCGACAGCGACATCCTGGTTTCCGACACCCAGGAGCAGATCATCCAGATGAGCAATGGCTGCATCTGCTGCACCATCCGCGAAGACCTGCGGGCCACGCTGCAACTGCTGGCTGCCAAGAAACGCCAGGGACTGCTGGATTTTGAGCGTGTTGTGATCGAAACGACGGGCTTGGCGGACCCGGGTCCGGTGGCGCAAACGTTCTTCATGGACGACGAAGTGGCTGAAAGCTACTTGCTGGATTCGATCCTGACGCTGGTCGACGCCAAGCACGCGCAAAAACAGCTCGACGATCGCCAGGAGGCGCGCCGCCAGGTGGGGTTTGCCGATCAGATATTCATCAGCAAGTCTGACCTGGTAACGCATGAAGAGCTCGACGACCTGATGCACCGGCTCAAGCACATGAACCCGCGAGCGCCGCAAAAGGCGGTGCATTTTGGCGCGGTGGCCTTGTCGGAAGTCTTTGACTTGCGCGGATTTAACCTCAACGCCAAACTCGA
>CAITZZ010000056.1 GCA_903897005.1 uncultured beta proteobacterium
CGCTGCGACGACAGTGTGATCCGCCCGCTGACTGAGTATGAAGGTTCAGCAGCGACTTTGTCATGCCGGACCCGATCCGGCATCCAGGTCCCCGCAGACACTGGATCCCGGATCGAGTCCGGGATGACAGTCAATCGGTGGCAGTTCATCCGGCGCAGTCGAGGCTACACGCCCGCAGCCATCCGTCTGCCGCGCGGTGGGCCTTCGGTACTGGCTTTCGGAGCTCACCTGAAGAACAGCGTCTGCGTGACGCGCGGTGAGCAGGCCTTTGCCTCAGCCCACATCGGCGATCTGGACAATGCTGCCACCTGCGAGTTTCTGGACGAGACCGTCGATCGCATGCTCAAGCTGCTCGACGTGAAGCCCGAACTCGTCGCCCACGACCTGCACCCGCACTACTACAGCACCCGGGCCGCACTGGCCTTTGCCGCGCGCCATGGCCTGCCCACGGTGGCAGTGCAACACCACCACGCCCACATCGCCGCGGTCTGCGCCGAACATGCTCATCACGGCCCGGTGCTCGGTCTGGCGCTCGATGGCGTCGGACTCGGCTCTGACGGCGCAGCCTGGGGCGGTGAATTGCTGCGCGTCGATGGCGCGCAGTTCGAGCGGCTTGGCCATCTGAGGCCGCTGCCGCTGCCCGGCGGTGACAAGGCGGCCCGTGAGCCCTGGCGCATGGCAGCGGCGGTATTGCATGAGACTGGCCGCAACGCAGAGATTGGCACGCGCTTTGCACACGCAGGCTCCAACATCGTGGCCCAGCTACTGCGCCAGAACCTCCACTGCCCGCGCAGCAGCAGCATGGGCCGCGTCTTTGACGCCGCCGCAGCTTTGGTGGGACTGTGCGGTCAGATGGATTACGAAGCGCAAGCCGCGATTTTTCTGGAGCAGGCGGCCACGCGCCACATCGAGCAGCATGGCTGGCCGCGGGCCATGGGCGCCGGCTGGTCGATCAGCGGTGACGGGCAGCTCGACCTGTTGCCGCTGCTGGCTGCGCTGGACGGCGAGGCCGACGTCGATCAGGCGGCGGCCGTCTTTCACGCCACGCTGGTCGACGCTTTGGCCAGCTGGGTCGCAGGAGCGAGCGAGGCTGGGGGAGTGAAAACCCTGAGTTGGGGCGGCGGCTGTTTCCTGAACTCCCTGCTATCGTTGGGACTGCGAAAGAATCTGGAACAAGGCGGCTTCACCGTGCTGGCGCCACGGCAGTTGTCGCCGGGTGACGCCGGCATTGCCCTTGGGCAGGCCTGGATCGCAATCAACTCTAAGGAACGCTGAGATGTGTCTTGCACTTCCGGTCAGGGTGGTAGAAATAGGCAGCGGCGCAGACTGCGACCAGGCCGTGGTGGACCTTGGCGGCGTGCGCAAGGAGATTTCGCTGGCACTGCTCGACGGCGTACAGGTCGGCGACTACGTCATCCTGCATGTCGGCTACGCGCTGTCCAGACTCGACCCCGAGGAAGCCCAAAAGACGCTGGCGCTGTTCGCCGAGCTTGATCAAAGCAAGCTCGCAGCGTGAAATACATAGACGAATTTCGCGACGGCGCAGTCGCCCAAAGCATCGCCGGCAAGATTGCGCACAGTGCCCAGGGCGATCGTCGCTACAGTTTCATGGAGTTTTGCGGCGGCCATACGCATGCCATCTCGCGCTATGGCCTGTCGGACCTGCTGCCGGAAAATGTGCACATGGTGCACGGCCCGGGTTGCCCGGTTTGCGTGCTGCCGATCGGCCGCGTCGACATGGCCATCAACCTAGCACTGCAGCAGGACGTGATCCTGTGTACCTACGGCGACACCTTGCGCGTGCCGGCGTCCAACGGGCTCTCGCTGATGAAAGCCAAGGCCCGTGGCGGCGACATCCGCATGGTCTATTCAACGCTCGATGCACTGCGCCTGGCGCGTGACAACCCGCAGCGTCAGGTGGTGTTTTTCGCCATTGGTTTCGAGACCACCACACCGCCGACGGCGCTGGCGATCCAGCAGGCGCAACTGGAACAATTGACTAACTTCAGCGTGCTGTGTTGCCACGTGCTGACGCCGGCGGCGATCAGCCAGATTCTGGAGTCGCCCGAGGTGCGGCAATGGGGCACGGTACCGATTGACGGCTTCATTGGTCCGGCCCATGTCTCGACCGTGATCGGCAGCCGGCCTTACGAGTTCTTTGCCGAGGAATACCGCAAACCGGTAGTGATTGCGGGCTTTGAGCCACTCGATGTGATGCAGGCCATCCTGATGCTGGTGCGTCAGGTCAACGAGGGCCGTGCCGAAGTGGAGAACGAGTTCTCCCGCGCCGTCACGCGCGAGGGCAATCTCAAAGCCCAGGAGCGCGTGGCCGAGGTGTTCGAACTGCGCCGGGAATTTGAGTGGCGCGGCTTGGGGCTCGTGCCCTACTCGGCCCTGCAGATCCGCGAGAAGTACGCCGCCTTCGATGCCGAGCGACGCTTCCATCTTGAATACCAGTCGGTGCCCGACAACAAGGCCTGCGAATGCGGCGCCATTCTGCGCGGCGTCAAACGTCCACAGGACTGCAGAATCTTCGGCACCGTCTGCACACCAGAGAATCCGATTGGCTCCTGCATGGTCAGCAGCGAAGGCGCCTGCGCCGCGCATTACAGTTACGGACGCTACAAGGACATGAACTGATGGCTGATGTCAAAAGAGGCTATGTGCGGCCACTCGACCTGAAGAACGGTCGGGTCGATCTGACGCATGGCTCCGGCGGTCGCGCCATGGTGCAGCTGATCTCGGAACTGTTCGCCCACCATCTGGGCAACGAGTACCTGGGTCAGGGCAACGACGGCGCAGTGCTGCCGGCGCCGGTGCTGGACGGCAAGCCGGCACGCATCGTGATGTCGACCGACAGTCATGTGGTCTCGCCCCTGTTCTTTCCGGGTGGCGACATCGGCTGCCTGTCGGTGCATGGCACCGTGAACGACGTGGCGGTGATGGGCGCCACACCGCTCTATCTCGCTGCCGGTTTCATCCTCGAAGAAGGCTTTGCGCTGGCCGATCTGGCGCGCATCGTCGAATCGATGGCCGAAGCTGCGCGCATGGCCGGCGTGCCGGTGGTAACGGGCGACACCAAGGTGGTGGAACGCGGCAAGGGCGACGGCGTCTTCATCACCACCACCGCCGTCGGCGTCCTGCCCGAGGGCCTGGAACTCGGCGGCAGCCGCGCCCGACCTGGCGATGTGGTGCTGGTCTCGGGCTCCATGGGCGACCATGGCGTGGCGATCATGAGCCAGCGCGAGAACCTGTCGTTCGACGCCCCGATTGTTTCCGACACCGCGGCGCTGAACGGCCTGATCGCAGCGATGCTGGCAACGGGCACCGACATCCGCTGCCTGCGCGACCCCACGCGCGGCGGCCTCGCCGCCACCCTGAACGAAATTGCCGGCCAGTCCGGTGTCGGCATGATGCTGCAGGAGAGCGCGATTCCGGTCAAACCGGTAGTGGCCGCCGCCTGCGAATTGCTGGGGCTGGATCCGCTCAACGTGGCCAACGAGGGCAAGCTGATCGCCATCTGCGCCAGTGCCGATGCGCCCAAACTGCTGGCGGCCATGCGCGCGCATCCGCTGGGGCACGATGCCGCGCTGATCGGCGAGCTGACTGCCGATGCCCACCATTTCGTGCAACTCAGCACTGCCTTCGGCGGCCGGCGCATCGTGGACTGGCTGGCCAGCGATCAGCTGCCGCGCATTTGCTGAACGAGCGGCAACTTGACAGTCACGGTATTGATGCATATCATGAGACATACCACACAACAAAGAGAGTCCCAAATGCATCAAACCGCCAAGATATTTGCCACAGGTCGGAGCCAGGCGGTGCGCTTGCCCTTGGAGTTCCGCTTTGATGTGCCCGAAGTCTTCATCCGCCACGACCCCGCGACGGGCGATGTGGTGCTGTCGCGCAAACCCACCGATTGGCAAGGCTTGCTCGATGTGGTGGTTCAAAACAAGGACGACGACCTGGCTTTGGAGCGCCGCCAGACCCATGCCAGGCGCGACCCCTTTGAGGGCTTCCAGGAATGAACCAACGCTACCTGCTCGACACCAACGTGGTCAGCCACATCATGCAGGGGCGTGATGCCGAATTGCTGGCGCGCTTGACGAAGTTGCCCATCGGGCAGGTCGTGATGTCTAGCGTAACTTTGGCAGAACTGCAATATGGCTTGCACCGAAAAGGGCAACCCGCTCGCTTGCGAAATGCCCTGACGCAAGTGCTGCTCCGTATCGACGTGCTGCCTTGGGATGAGCAGGTTGCCACTTGCTACGGCGAGTTTTGTGCCGCCTTGGAAGCCCAGGGCATCAATCTCAGCGACTTCGACATGATGATCGCCGCCCATGCCGTGGCTGTGAATGCCATCCTGGTCAGCCGCGACAAGGCATTTGCGCAAGTGCCAGATGGCTTGAATCAACACTTGAGGCTAGAGATTTGGTAGCCCTGGCAAGCCATGCGCATCCTGCTACTTAGCCACGCCTTCAACAGCCTGACCCAGCGTCTGTCGGCTGAGTTGCAGCAGCGCGGACACCAGACCTCGGTCGAGTTTGATATCGCCGACAGCGTGACCGAAGAAGCGGTGGCGCTGTTTGCTCCCGACCTGATCGTGGCGCCCTATTTGCGCCGCGCCATTCCAGAATCCGTCTGGTCACGCCTTGTCTGCCTGATCGTGCACCCCGGCATTGCGGGCGACCGCGGACCCTCGGCGCTGGACTGGGCGATCCGGAACCAGGAGACGGACTGGGGTGTCACGGTGCTGCAGGCGCAGGCCGAGATGGACGCCGGGCCGGTCTGGGCCAGCGTGCCATTTGCCATGCGCAGCGCGAGCAAGTCCAGCCTGTACCGCCACGAAGTAACGCAGGCGGCCTGCAGCGCGGTCCTGCAGGCGCTGCAGCGCTTCGAATCCGGCAACTTTGTGCCGCAGTCAGCCGCCACCCTGCCCGCACCTCACGGGCAGTGGCGACCCCTGATGAAACAGGAACAACGCCGCCTGGACTGGCAGCGCGACAGCAGCGCTTCGGTGCTCAGGCAGATCCAGGCAGCCGATGGCTTTCCGGGCGTCGCCGACAAGCTGTTTGGCCAACCCTGCCATCTGTTTGATGCCTGGCCTGAAGCAACACTGCGCGGTGCGCCGGGAAGCGTCATTGGGCGGCGCGAAACCACCCTGCTGCGGGCCACCGTCGACGGCGCCGTATGGATTGGTCACATCAAGCGTGAGGGCAGCATCAAACTGCCGGCAGCACTGGCGTTTGAACGCGAAGCCGCTCAACTGCCCGAAATCGCGCTGCAGGACTGGTGGCGCTGCAACACGCTGACCTGGCAGGACATCGCCTACGAAGAACACGCTGGCGTCGGGTTTCTCTCTTTTGAGTTTTACAACGGCGCCATGTCAAGCCACCAATGTGAACGCCTGCGCTCGGCTCTGGTCTGGGCCAGGCAACGCCCGACCCAGGTTCTGGTGCTGACCGGCGGCAGGGATTTCTGGTCCAACGGCATTCACCTGAACGTGATCGAAGCGGCCAGTCTGGGTGGGGGCTCTGCCGCCGACGCTTCATGGGACAACATCAACGCCATCAACGATCTGGCGCTGGAACTGATCAACACCGAGCAGCAGATCACAGTGGCGGCGCTCGGCGGCAATGCTGGCGCCGGCGGCTGCTTTCTGGCGCGCGCTTGCGACCTGGTCTGGGCGCGCGCGGCGGTGCTGCTCAATCCGCACTACAAGAACATGGGCAACCTGTACGGCTCGGAATACTGGAGCTACCTGCTGCCGCGACGTGTCGGCATGCAGGCAGCTAAAGCCATCATGCGTGACCGTCAAGCGCTGACGGCACCGGACGCGCTGCGCACCGGTCTGATCGATGCCTGCTTTAGTGATGCTGCACAGACCTTTCAGGCGGAAGTCATGCAGCGCGCGGCCGCACTGGCCAGCCAGAGCGACCTGGCACAGCGCTTAGCCACCAAACGTGAAGCACGCCAGCGTGACGAAGCCGTCAAGCCGCTGGCCGCGTACCGCGAGGAAGAACTGACGCAGATGCGCCGCAACTTCTACGGCTTTGATCCGAGCTACCACATAGCGCGCCACCATTTCGTTCACAAGTCCCCGGCTTCCTGGACGCCGCGCCATCTGGCTCGGCACCGTGATCTGGGGTGGAGACTCCCATGACCAGTCGCACGCCTTTGTCGGTTCTGGTGGTTGACGACGAACAGCGCTCGCTGGAAACGCTGCGGCGCACGCTGGAAGACCACTTCACGATTTTCACCGCGCTGTCGGCACAAGAAGGTCTGGCTCTGATGGAAGCTGAGTACATCCAGATCGTGCTGTCAGACCAGCGCATGCCGGGCTCGTCGGGCGTGGAATTTCTGCGCAATGTCAGGGCGCGCTGGCCCAACACCATGCGGCTGATTCTGTCCGGCCACACCGATGCCGAAGACATCATCGCCGGCGTCAATGATGCTGGCATCTGGCAGTACCTGCTCAAGCCCTGGCACCCGGACCAGTTGCTGCTGACACTGCAGAGCGCCGCCGAACTGTGGCGACTGCAGCAGGAGAACGAGCGGCTGACACTGGAATTGCGCTCCAGCCCGGAACATCTTTCGCAGCGGGTGGCCCATCTGCGCCTCAAGGTCAGAAGTCAGTCGGGCTTTGACCGCCTGACACGCGCCGCCGACAGCCCGCTCAATGAGGTCTGCGCCCTGGCCGAGAGAGTTGCCGGCCACGACCTGTCGGTACTCATCACGGGCGAGTCGGGCACCGGCAAGGAACTGCTGGCGCGCGCCATCCACTACGCCAGCACGCGCGCCGATCAGCCCTTCGTGGTGGAGAACTGCGGTGCCATGCCCGACACGCTGCTGGAGAGCGAACTCTTCGGCCACAAGCGCGGCGCCTTCACCGGCGCCACCGAATCACGCATCGGACTTTTTCAACAGGCCGACGGTGGCACCCTGTTTCTCGACGAGATCGGGGAGACCTCGCCGGCCTTTCAGGTCAAGCTGCTGCGCGCCCTGCAGGAGGGCGAGATTCGCCCGGTTGGCAGTCCACGACCGGTGGCAGTCGACGTGCGACTGATTGCTGCCACTAACCGCAATCTGGAGGCCGACGTGGCCAGCGGACGCTTTCGCGAAGACCTCTACTACCGCGTGGCCGGTATCACGCTTTATCTGCCGGCGCTGCGCGAGCGGCCGCAGGACATCGCGCCCATCGTGTCGCAGATGCTGGAGCGCTCCGCGCTCAAAGGTCGAAAGATGTCGAGCGAAGCGATGAACTGTCTGCTCGGCCACGCCTGGCCCGGCAATGTGCGCGAGTTGCAGAACGAGGTCGGGCGCGCGCTGGCGCTCGGCGATGGTCCGGTGCTGGGCGCCGATCTGCTCTCGCCGCGACTGCACCAGCGTGGGGCTGGCAACACCGTCAAAGCGGCCAGGGCCGAGCTTGATTCAAGCCTGCTCAAGCACCAGATGGAACGCCTCGAGGTGCAGGTTCTGCGCGAAGCCATGTTGCGCCACAAGGGCAACAAAACCCGCGTCGCCGAGGAACTGGGTTTGACCCGCGTCGGCTTGCGCATGAAACTGCTGCGCCTCGGGCTGGAAAAGGACAGGACTCCGTTCTGATAGGGATGCCAAAAAGAAAGCGCCCTGTCGTCTGACAGGGCGCTTTGCTTGGGGGTTGGAGTGATCAGGCAGCGTAGGCCGGGGTGAGTCTGAGCGCCGGAACTTCGATCTTGGCCACGGTGGCGGTGAGGGCTTCAACAGCGGTCCAGAGCAGCATGGCGATCCCGACGAAGGGGAAAGTCACCG
>CAITZZ010000057.1 GCA_903897005.1 uncultured beta proteobacterium
ATCACCGCGAGATCAAGCGGCGCGCGGTGCTGATACCGGCGCAATGACAAACCCAATCAAATCAACTTAAGGAGCACACCCATGACACGCGACTTCAAGAACCACGATCTGGTCGATGACATTTCCAAACCCGGCGTCAAATACGAAAAGCGCCCGGCACGCATGCCCGGCGGTAGCGTGGTGCCAGGCCTCTTCAACGCCTGGATCACACTGGACAACCCGAGCCAGTACAACTCCTACACCACCGACATGGTCAAGGGCGTCATCCTGGCCATGCGCGCTGCCGCCAACGCACGCGACGTCGTTTGCGTCGTCTTCACCGGCGCGGGCGACAAGGCTTTTTGCACCGGTGGCAACACCAAGGAATACGCCGAGTATTACGCCGGCCATCCGCAGGAATACCGTCAGTACATGCGGCTGTTCAATGACATGGTCAGCGCCATTTTGTTGTGCGACAAGCCCGTGATCTGCCGTGTCAATGGCATGCGCATCGGCGGTGGTCAGGAGATCGGCATGGCTTGCGACTTCTCGGTGGCGCAGGATCTGGCGCGCTTCGGCCAGGCCGGCCCCAAGCATGGCTCGGCCCCGATTGGCGGCGCCACTGACTTCCTGCCCGTGATCGCCGGCGCCGAGCGCGCGATGGCGGCCTGCGTGCTGTGCGAGCCGTTCTCGGCGCACAAGGCAAGCTGGATGGGCATCCTGACCGATGTCGTGCCAGCGCTCAAGGTCGATGGCAAGTTTGTTGCCAACCCCCTGGTGGAAACGAAACAGATGGTGGACGACCATGGCCGCTTCTGCTTTGGCGAGCCCAAGACGGGTGACGCGCTGAAGGAAGGCAAGGCCTTGCTGGCGCGCGGCACGGTAGACCTGTCCATGCTCGACGCGCGAGTCGAGGAACTGTGCTCCAAGATCCTGCTGACCTTCCCGGATTGCACCACCAAGACGCTGGAAGAACTGCGCAAACCCAAGCTCGAAGCCTGGGACAAGAACAAGGAAAACTCGCGCGCCTGGCTGGCGCTGAACATGATGACCGAAGCGCGCGCCGGCTTCACCGCTTTCAACGAAGGCACCAAGGAAGACCGCGAAGCCGATTTCGTCTTGCTGCGGCAAAAGCTGGCAGCCGGTGAGAGCTGGGTCGGCCCGCTGCACGACTCGATTCAGCCCAAGGCCAAGCGCAAGGGCTGAGCGCAGCGATGGCCGCTAGCACTCATGGTCTCATTGCGGACTTTCGCCTTGTCATTGCGGACTTTTGCCTTGTCATTGCGGACTCTTGCCTTGTCATTGCGGACTCGATCCGCAATCCAGTGTTCGCGAGGCACTGGATCCCGGATCAAGTCCGGGATGACAGATGCCAAGTCAGGGATGACAGCGGCCAAGTCCGGGATGACAGACTCAGGAATTGAATCGATATGACTGAAACAAACACGACCTCACCCCTCAAAGTCTGGCTTGATCGCGATGGCGCGCTGTTGCGTCTGCGGCTGGATCGGCCCAAGGCCAACATCGTCGATGCGGCGATGATTGCCTGTCTGCAGGCAGCCTTCGATGCACATCGCGCGTCGCCCGGTCTGCGTGGCGTGCTGCTCGATGCAGAAGGAACGCATTTCAGCTTTGGTGCCAGCGTTGAAGAGCACGTGGCCGAGCGCTGCGCCGCCATGCTTGCTGCGCTGCACGCGCTGATCATCACCATGGTCGAGTTCCCGCTGCCAATCCTGACCGTGGTTCGTGGACAGTGTCTGGGCGGTGGTCTTGAAGTGGCACTGGCTGGCGGTCCGATTTTTGCCACGCCGGAGGCCAAGCTCGGCCAGCCTGAAATGAGCCTGGGTGTGTTTGCGCCGGCCGCTTCCTGTTTGCTGCCCTACCGCGTTAACCAGCCGGATGCCGAAGACCTTCTTTTTTCCGGTCGCTCGATCAGCGGCGCGGAGGCCAAGGCCATGGGCCTGGTGCAGACGGTTGCCGATGACCCCGAGAGCGCCGCCCTGCAATATTTTGACCAGCATCTCGCGCCCAAGAGCGCCGCCGCACTGGCCTGTGCAGTGGCCGCCGCGCGGGGCCCGCTGATTCGCAGCCTGCGCGCGCGCTTGCAGGAAGTGGAGACCCTTTACCTGGAGCGCCTGATGAAAACACACGATGCGAACGAGGGGCTGGCGGCCTTTCTGGCGCGTCGCACACCGAACTGGAAGCACGCCTGACGGCGCCGCGCCAGCACGTGCAGGATTGATGGACAGAAACACCGGCTGACAGAGGACCAGAAATATGCGTTACGGAGAAATAGGCTTTGACCTGGAAGTGGACCTCACGCGAGGCAGCATTGACCGCGTCGAAACCGACCCGAATGACACCCGCCTTTTCATGGGGGGCCTGGGCACCAACGCCAAAATCATGTGGGACCGGGTGCCGGCGGAGACGGATGCCTTCTCCCCTGAAAACCTGCTGATCTTCAGCAGTGGCCTGCTCTGCGGAACAGCAGCCCCCGGCAGCAACCGCACCATCGTCTCGACCATCTCGCCGCAAACCAAGCTGATGGCGTACTCGATGATGGGCGGCTTCTTTGCACCCGAACTCAAGTACGCCGGCTACGACAAGATCGTCATCAGCGGCAAGTCGGAGGAACTGGTTTACCTTTGGATCAATAACGACAAGGTTGAAATCCGTGACGCCTCCCACCTCAAGGGTCTGGGCGCCACCGAAACCTCCGAGGCCATCCGCAGGGAACTGAAAGACCCCGACATCCAGGTCGCTGCCATTGGCCTGGCCGGCGAGAACCGGGTTTTCTTCGCCTCCATCGAGCAGGGGCGCTCCAGTGCCAGCCGCGGCGGCATCGGCGCCGTGATGGGCGACAAAGGGCTGAAGGCCGTCGCCGTGCGCGGCACCAAGGACATCAACGTCGCCGACCCGGTCAAGTACATGGAACTGTGCGACGGCGTCCTGAAGTACATCAAGTACCGCGGCGAACACCCGATTCAGGGCGTGCCGCCGATTCTGCAGGGCCTGGGCTCGCCGCAGGAAATGGCCATCGTTGATGAGGAGTGGCACACCACCAACTTCACCTGGGGCAATTCGCGCACCCGGCGCAAGGATTTCTGGACCCATGAAATCGAGCAGAAGTGGAAGGAAACCCAGGAGAACGTGCGCACACGCCTGATCAGTTGCCACAACTGCCCGATGAAGTGCGGCGCCACCATCTCGGTGCCGGGTCTGCCCACCTACATGATGAAGTGCTATTCGAAGCTGACCTACACCATGGCAGCCTTCTCGGACCTGGACTTTGGTTTCAAGATCGCGCAAAAGGCCACCGAGTACGGCGTCGACGGCTTCTCTGCACCGCAGGCCATGGCTTTCGGCCTGGAACTGCTGGAGGCCGGTATCCTGACCATGGAAGACTTCCCCGGCATGCCCGAGGATACCGAGGGGCGCTTTTACTACCTGCTGGAGAAGATGGTGCGCCGTGAAGGCATCGGCGACTACCTGGCCGACGGTACCTACTGGGCCGCGCGGCGCATCGGCAAGGGCGCGGAAAAATACGATCACAACACCATCAAGAAGCACGAGCAGTTGCCGCTCAAGCTCGGCATGCTCAATCCGGTCTACTACCTGATGTATTCGACCGGCGAGAAGATCAACATCACGCAGATCGAAGGCCAGTTTCCGCAGGAGCCCTTTGCCACGCGCGAGTTGCGCGAAGAGTTCGTGAAAGACTGGTTCCAGGTGCCCGACGAGAAGTTCAAGAAGTACTACGTCGACTGGGAACCACGCGGCGAAATGTCCAACCCCTACTACCCGACGGTCGAGGCCAGTTGCGAGATCGTCGACTGGATGGAGAAGATGCACTACATCGACGACGCGCTGGGCATGTGCGCCGGTCTCTCATCGTTTCCGCTCAAGCCCCCCTACCACATCCACAATTATGCGGAGTTCGTCACGGCCGGCACCGGCATCAAGATGAGCAAGGACGATGTGTGGAAGTCAGCAACGCGTACCCGCACCCTGATGCGCGCACTCAATGTACGCCGAGGCCTGCGCCGCGCCGACGACAAGCCGCCGGAAGACCATTGGCGCAAGCGCTTCCCCGATCTGGAGAAGGAGTTGCTGGACCAGTACTACAAGCTCAAGGGATTCAACGATCAGGGCATTCCGACCAAGGAATCGCTGCACGACCTTGAAATGGATTTTGTCGCCGAGGAATTTGAGCAGAAGGGGATTTACGGCCATGGCTAAGGTCAAGAAAATCGTCAAGTCGATCACCATTGACGCCGACAAATGCAACGGCTGCAAGGCCTGCGAGGTGATCTGTTCTTCGTGGCACGCAACGCCGCGCTACAGCAGCAACAACCCGGCGCGTTCACGCATCCGCATCGTGCGCCTGCCGCTGCGCGACATCTACCTGCCGGTCTACGCCGGCGAGTACACCGAGTCGGAATGTACCGGGCGCGACAAGTACATCATCGACGGCAAGGAATACAACGAATGCGACTTCTGCCGCGCCTCCTGCCCGTCGCGCGTGGCGTTCAAGGAGCCCGATTCGGGCCTGCCGCTCAAATGCGACATGTGTGAAGAGACACCGGCGCTGGACCAGCCCAAGTGCGTCGAGTGGTGCCATGCCGAAGCCCTGATCTACGCCGAGCGCGAGGAAGAAGTCGAAGAAGATCAGCCCAAGCTCGGCGATGTCGAAATCGGCATCGGCGCCATGATAGATAAACACGGTTTGCAGCAAGTGCTGGACACCCTGGCAAGAATGTCCAAGGCCTAAGAAATGGAAACCGTAGCCCCCCAAAAAGAAATCATCGATGCCATCAAGGCAGCCGGTGGCGATGCTTTCAAATCCTGTTACCAGTGCGGCATGTGCGATACCGTCTGCCCGTGGAACAGGGTTTCCAAATTCAGCATGCGCAAACTCGTGCGCGAAGCCACTTTTGGCCTGACCGAGATCGACAGCGAGGACATCTGGCGCTGCACCACTTGCGGCAAATGTCCGCAGGTCTGTCCGCGCGACGTCAAGCAGATTGAGTCCGGCGTCGCGCTGCGTCGTGTCGCCACCGAGTATGACGTCTTCGCCGGCGGCGCCTCGCCAATTCCGGGTGTGGCTGCCAGCCTGCGGGCCGAAGGCAACCCCTTCGGCGAAGCGCGCTCCAAGCGGGCCGACTGGGCCAACGGCCTGGGTGTCAAGCGCTTCGAGGAGGGCATGGAAGTCATGTACTCGCCGGGTTGCTATCTTTCATACGATCCGCGCGGCAAGAAAATCGCCAAGGCCACGGTCGAGATACTGCAGGCCGCGGGTGTGAACTTCGGCATCCTTGGCACCGACGAGAGTTGCTGCGGTGAGAGCATCCGTAAAACCGGCGATGAGCCACTGTTCCGCAAGCTGGCGCGGCAAAACATCGCTCAACTCGTTGGCAACGGTGTCAAGAAGATCCTGGTTTCTTCGCCGCACTGCTATCACAGCTTCAAGAACGAATACCCGGAGTTCATGGTGCATTTTGAAGTGGTGCACATCACGGAATTCATCCACCAGTTGATTGGCGAGGGCCGTTTGAAGCTGACCAAGGAAGTCGCCAAGAACGTCACTTACCACGATCCCTGCTACCTGGGCCGTCACAACGGCATCTTCGATCAGCCGCGCGAAGCACTCAAGAGCGTACCGGGACTGCAATTGACAGAGATGGCCGAGAACCGCAAGAACAGCTTCTGCTGCGGCGGTGGCGGTGGTCGCATCTGGATGGAAACGCCCAAGGGCGAGCGCTTCTCCGACGTGCGCCTGGAGCAGGCGGCCGTGACCGGCGCGCAGGTCCTGGTGACATCCTGTCCTTACTGCATCACCAATTTCGAAGACAGTCGCCTGGGCCGTGCTGACGGCGGTGCCTCGATCGAGATCAAGGACATTACCGAAATCATCCGCGAAGCAATCTAGACGAGGACACCAACGTGGAATTTGGACTCTTACAGCAGCAATGGAACACCCAGAACGTGTTTCGTCCGGCGGACGACAACATGGGCGACGTGATGGTCATCGGTGGCGGCATCAGCGGCATCCAGTCCGCGCTCGACCTGTCAA
>CAITZZ010000058.1 GCA_903897005.1 uncultured beta proteobacterium
CCTTTTGGCCGCCCAGGAATTCGAGAGGCTCGTCGTAGAAGGGATCGGTGTGGGCGTCCAGCAGCGCGGGGAAGGCGTCTTTCACCTTGAAGGCGTTGAGCTGCAAGTCACGGTTGAGGGTCATGAGCTTGATGAACTCCCAAGCCTGTGTCTTGTTCTGCGCATTTTTCGGGATGACATAGAAGGTGCCACCCCAAGCGGCCCAGGTTTTTTCGGGCAACTGCGTGACCCGCCACAGACCTTTGGTGGTGGGGGCGATCCAGGCCGCCATGTGGCCAGCCAGCCAGGCGCCAGACATCTGCGTGGCGATGCCGCCACTCTTGAATCCCTGTGTCCATTCATTGGACCAGGCGGGGATCTTGCCGTCGAGCTTGTTCTGCCGGATGGTGCGCGCCAACTCAAAAGCGCGCACAAAGCGTGGCGAGCCGACCAGCACATTGCCCTGGGCGTCGAAGTACAGGCCGTCGCCCGGTTTGATGCCCGAGCGGATCAAAATGTCTTTGACGTCGCCGGCATTCGACACCAGGTAGGCGCCGGTGCGTGCCTTGATCTTGACGCCGGTGGCCACAAAACTCTCCCACGACTGGGTCAGTTCGGCCTCGGTTACGCCAGCCTTTTGCAACACGTCGGCGCGGTACAGCATCGTGCCTGGACCGACGTCGGTGGGCGCCGCGACTACGGCGCCGCCCTTGGTCGTGCCCTGCTTGTAGGCAAAAGGAACGTAGCGGGACTGGTATTGCCCAATGAGGTAGGGCGGCTGGGCCAGGTCTTCCAGCCCACCGGCGCTGGCAAATCGGCCCAGGCGGCTGAATTCGAGCGCCATCACGTCGGGCAGCTTGGAGCGCGTGGACAAGGCCGTCGTCATGGCCGTGTGGTGGTTCTCCATCTCGCGGCTGATGAGGCGAATCTGCACCTCCGGGTGCAGTTTGTTCCAGGTGGGGAGGGCGCTTTTGATGATCTCGTCCACCGCCGGGTAGGCCGCTACCGACAGGGTCTGACTCTGGGTGTGCGCCAGGCCGGCAGCCAGCAAGCTTGCCGCCAGCCAAAATGCCTTGCCTGCGATAGTGATGGCCCTGAAACTGGGCATGCGGGGTTCCTGTTCAAGAAATGAATGCCGGGAATGGTGTTGGAAAGGATTCCATTTTAGTCCGGCGCCGGTACTTTCCTATTGGGACAAACCAGCCCATGCGGCAACTTGCGTGGGCGAATGAACTTGCCGATACCAAACCCGGCGGGATCGATTAACCTTGCAGACATGACTGCTGACCAAAGTTCCATGAAATCACCTTTCAGGAAGCGCCTTTATCCCGCATTCTTTCTGTTATTGTGCTTCGCTTTCAATGCACATGCTGCTTCCTACAGCATCCAGCATCTGGAGCCACCCTCCTGGTGGGTCGGGATGAAGCAGGGACGATTGCAACTGATGGTGCACGGCGAGCAGATTGCAGACCTGACGCCCAGCCTGACTTATCCCGGCGTGGCCATCCAGGACGTGACACGTGTTGCGAGCAAGAACTATCTCTTCATTGACCTGGAGATCAGCCAGGAGGCTCTCCCCGGTGAATTCCTGCTGCGCTTCACGCAGCAAGGCCAGACGGTACTCAGTCATCCCTATCGTCTGCAGGCGCGTGCCAGGGATTCGGCGCAAGGGAGAGGTTTTGGCCCAGCCGACGCAATTTATCTGATCGTGCCGGATCGCTTTGCCAATGGCAATCAGAACAACGACAGCGTCACGCCACTGAAAGAAAAAGCGAACCGCGCTGATCCAGCCGGTCGGCACGGCGGCGATTTGCAGGGCATCAGCGAGCATCTTGACTACGTTGCCGAAATGGGTTTTACGCAAATCTGGTCGACGCCACTGACAGAAAACAATCAACCCGAGACTTCGTACCACGGCTATGCATCAACCAATTTGTACCGTGTAGATGCCCGCTTTGGCAGCAATGAGGAATACCGTGATCTGGTGGACAGGGCAAAACGCAAAGGCTTGGGTTTCATTCAGGATGTGGTACTGAATCACATAGGTTCCGGGCATTGGTGGATGAAGGACTTGCCGACCAAAGACTGGCTGAATTACCAGGATCAATTTGTCGTCACCAATCACAAAAGAACCACCATTCAGGATCCTCATGCCTCGCTTGCTGATCGCAAGAGGTTTTCCAACGGCTGGTTCGTTGAATCCATGCCGGATTTGAACCAGCGCAATCCATGGCTGGCGAACTACCTGATACAAAACAATATCTGGTGGATTGAATATGCTGGCTTGTCGGGGTTTCGCGTTGACACCTACCCTTACTCTGACCCAGCGTTTCTAAGCCAATGGTCGAAACGCATCATCGACGAGTACCCGAATTTCAACATGGTGGGAGAGGAGTGGACCTCCAATCCGGCGATTGTGTCCTACTGGCAAAAGGGCAAGGTCAATTCTGATCACTACCTTTCCTACACACCCAGCATGATGGACTTCCCGCTCTATTACGCGTTGCAGGAAGGCTTGATGGGCGAGGACGGCGATCGAACCGGCTTGAACGTTCTTTACGAGTCTCTAGCCAACGATTTTCAGTATCCGGCACCGGAAAACCTGGTGATCTTTGAAGGCAATCACGACACCAATCGGATCTTCTCCGAACTGGCGCAGGATGAGGGTCTTTATCGGATGGCGATGGTCTACCTGGCCACGATGCGTGGCATTCCGCAATTCACTTATGGCACCGAAATATTGATGACCAGTCCGAGGCAGCGCGACGATGGCCGCGTGCGCGCCGATTTTCCGGGTGGCTGGTCGGGCGACGCCGTCGATGCGTTTTCGGGGCAGGGACTCGGCAAGGCACAAAAAGAGGCGCAACAGTTCCTGCGTCGACTGTTGAACTGGAGAAAGAGTGCCCAGGTCATCCATCAGGGCCAGTTGATGCATTTTGTGCCGGAGCAGGGAAGCTACGTCTATTTCCGCTACGACAAAAGAGCTCGGGTGATGGTGGCTTTCAACAAGAACCGGCAACCAACAACGCTGGACCTGGGCCGTTTTCAAGAGATGTTGACGCCAGGGTCGTCAGGCACGGATGTGCTGACCGGTCAGCGGATTTCTTTATCAAAAACTCTGACATTACCAGCCCGCTCGGCCCTGATTCTCGAAATCGAAGATTGATGTTTCCCAAACTCAATACAACTACTTCGGCCCCGGCAACTGTCATCCCGGCCCCGGCAGCTGTCATCCTGGCCCCGGCGGTTGTCATCCCGGACCCGGCAGCTGTCATCCTGGCCCCGGCAGCTGTCATCCCGGACTTGATCCGGGATCCAGTGCCACGCCGCCACTGGATTGCGGGTCAGGCCCGCAATGACAGCCGGCGCCCGCAATGACAGCCGGCGCCCGCAATGACAGCCGGCGCCCGCAGTGAGCCAAAGATAGGGGCTGGCGCTACAGGCTGTGCGAGGTCAGATGGGCCAGCGCTCCGGCGGCACTGACGCCTGGGCTGCTCAGGCTGGTCGTGGGGCGCGTGGAGCCGGACTCGTCGAGCGCAGCGCTGGCTTCGGTGCCCAGAACGGGCAGACTCTTGACCCCGCGACGCAGGCTCACGCCAACCACCAGAATGTCGATCATCAGCAAATGCAGAATACGGCTGATCATGGGCACCTGTGTGGCCACGTCTTCCACGTGGTCAACAATCAAGGCCAGATCGGCCTTGCGCGCCAGTGGTGACTGGCTGGCGGTGATGGCAATCACGGTGGCGCCGCGCTCATGGGCCATTTCAACGACGTCGAGCAATTCGCTGACGCGCCCACTGCTGCTGATGACCACGGCCACCACTTCGGGGCGCAGCAAATTGGCTGCCATCATCTGCAAGCGCGGAGCGGTATAGGCCACTGAGGAAACGCCCATGCGCAGGAACTTGAACTGCGCATCGTCAGCCACGACGCTGTAGTGGCCCACGGCATAGAACTCGACCCGTTGCGCGGCGGTAATCCATTGAACCGCCTTGTCAATCGATTCGCGATTCAGATGATCGCGCACCTGCAGGATGGCGGAGGCAGTATTGCCCAGCACCTTGACGCCGAGTTCGAGCATGCTGTCTTCGCCGGTGACCTGCGCATGCGTGATCGGCATGGTGCCGGTCAGCCCCGAAGCGAGTCGCAATTTGAAGTCAGACAAACCTTCACAGCCCAGCGATCGGCAAAAACGGATGACGGTGGGTTGACTGACCTCGGCGGCGCGGGCGATCAGGGCGATCGGATCATTCACGGTGGAGCGGGGGTGCGCCAGCACGTGGTCTGCAACGCGCTGCTCGGCTGGCGACAAATTGACGCGTACCCGGCCGATCTGGCTCAGAATGGCCGAGCCCTGAGCCGAATCCAGACTGCGTAACTGGGCCGCCAGAATGGCAGACACACCCAGCAGCGTGGCGTTGTCGGCGGTAATGACGAAGGTTGGAATGCCCTTCAGATAGTCGGCGAAGCGGCCTTTGTCCTCAAAGCGCTGCCGGAAGATCGAATGGTCAAAGTGACTGCCCAACCTCGGCACGATGCCACCACCGATATAGATGCCGCCAAACGCGCCTTGGGTCACAGCCAGATTCGCTGCGGCCGTGCCCAGCATGCCGCAAAAAACTTCTATCACTTCCAGGCACAGCGGGTCACTGGCGTCCAGCGCGCGCTGCGTGATGTCGGGAGCACTCAGGATCTGCTCAGGATGGCCGTCACGTTCTGACAGTGCGCGGTAAATTAGTTCGATGCCCGGACCCGACACCAGGCGCTCAAAGGACACGTGGCTGTAGTGGCGCCACGCGTATTGAAGAATGGCCAGTTCGCGTGCGTCGCGCGGTGAAAAGCTGGTGTGCCCGCCTTCGGTACCGAGTGCCACCCAGCC
>CAITZZ010000059.1 GCA_903897005.1 uncultured beta proteobacterium
ACCTTGAGGTCATAGCCACCGGAAAGAATGCCCGGCTGCCCGGTGATGATGACAATCGCCTTGTCCTGCTCGGCGCGGTCCAGCGCCTGATTGAAGCCTTTGATGACATCAGGCGAGATCGCGTTGACCTTGCCATTGCTGAGGGTCAGCGTGGCAACGCCATCTTCCAACTGGTAGGAAACAAGTTCAGACACAATCAATTCCTTCAAAATGAAAACTTGACGCACTGTCAAGATGGCAAGTATGGCACTTTTTCCAACCCAGCAAGCCCTGCGCACCGGCACACTGCTGGTGATCCTGCAGCTCGGTCTGCTGCTGCTCCTGACGCTGCTGGCGCTGCCCGCCCTGTTCCGATTCGCCCTTCCCCTGGGTGCCTGGCTGCTGGCCGTGACCGCGGTCGCACTGGCGCTCTGGACCCTGAGACACAACCGCTTGGGAAATTTCAGCATTCACCCCAAACCCAAAGGCTCCGGCGTCCTGGTGACGAGCGGACCGTACCGCTGGATTCGCCATCCGATGTACAGCGCCGTACTGCTCGGCGCCGCAGCGCTGGCCTGGCTGTCGAACCCGCTGGCAGGCTGGACGGCCTGGACGGCACTGGCCATCGTGCTGCTATGGAAGTCCGTGCTGGAAGAAACCTGGCTACGGCAAGGTCACGCCGCTTACACAGCCTACATGCAGCACAGCAAGCGCTTCCTGCCCTGGGTGTTCTGAACGCTATGCCCGATCACAAGGTGAAAGTATCACCATAGACCGTGATCGTGATGGGTTGCTCGAGCATGAAGTTGGCGCTGTCGTAAATGCTCTGGATGGCGTCGGCGCGACTGACCGAAGCCGCCCAGCCCGCTGCCGTCGCCCGGTCGGCCGGGTGGAGCAGATCGTTGCGACGCTCACTCAGAAATTCCCGCAACCATCTTCTCTCATCCATACCGCCGCTGGGTGCCCCCCTGGCGGCAGTGGTGGCCCGCTCTGCGATCTTGTTGACCGAGTCGTAGTCCTGCCCATGCCCGTGCTGAATGCCGGCCTCGTAAATCGCGAGTTTGGAGAATGGCAAGCGCAGCCCCAGCTTGGCTGCAAGTTTGCGCGCCGGCTTGCGGTAGAGCCTGTCGTTCACGGCATCCTGGGCGGCAACGAAGCGGGCGTCGCCAGCTGCCAGCACCCAGTCCTGCGGCAGGCCCTCCAGGCCAGCGACGGAAGCACTGCCGTTCACCAGCAGCAATGCCGGCAAGTGTTTGACCAGGACATTGTCTGACGCCAGGGCCTGGTACTCCTTCACCACTTCAAGCATGTCACCCGTGCCGGAAGTAAAGCCGGCGCGTCCCGCCGTGTAGCCACGGCCGTCATTGAGATTGCCGATGAAGGCATACTGAATCAGCGGCGTCGAATTCTCGAAGATGCTGACGATCTTGTCTTCGATCGCCACCTGCCGCGCCTCGCCGGAGCCCAAGCCACCAACGCAGGCTTGCAGCACAAGCGAGCCACAAGCCGCCAGCAGCGCGGTGCGACGCAGCACACTCATCGCACCAAGCAATCAGACCGGTTCGCGGTACTGATCCTCCAGCAACTTCGCCTGCGCCGCGGCGAGCCGCGCGATCGGCACGCGCGGGCCGGAGCAGGAGACGTAGTTGAGCTTGATGTAATGGCAGAAGTGGATGGAGCCCGGATGCCCGCCGTGCTCGCCGCAGATGCCGATCTTCAAGTCGGGATTGGTCTCGCGACCTTGCTGCACCGCCATCTTCATCAGTTGACCCACGCCCTTGATGTCGAGCACCTCAAACGGGTTGTCTTCCAGAATGCCGGTCTCGTTGTAGAAGGGCAGGAACTTGTTTTCGGCGTCTTCGCGGCTGAAGGAAAAGGCGGCCTGACTCAGGTCGTTGGTGCCAAACGAGAAGAACTCGGCAATCTCTGCCATGCGCCCGGAGCGCACGCAGGCGCGCACCACTTCGAGCATGGAGCCAAACTTGTACTGGACGTCGATGCCGTGCGTCGCTTTCACTTCCTTGTGAATGCGCAACACGTAACTGTGGACGCGCTTGAGTTCCTCCACCGTAGCCACCTGCGGCACCATGATCTCGGGGTAGATTTCGATGCCCTGGTTGGCGCACAGGGCAGCGGCCTCCATGATGGCGCGGATCTGCATCGAGTAGATCTCGGGGTAGGTGATACCCAGGCGCACGCCGCGATGGCCCAGCATCGGGTTGACCTCAGCCAGCGCCCGCACCTTCTTCAGGACTTTTTCCTTGCGGCCGATCACATCGTCTTCCAGATGCGAATCCTTGAAGGTATCCAGACCACGCATCAGCTTGTTCAGACCGTCGGCGTACTGCTGGTACAGCTTGGGGCTGAGCAGCTTGAGCGTGTCGGGCATGTCTTCGAGACCCTTGATGGTGTCGCGCAACTGGTGCAGGTGGGCGATTTCGAGTTCGAGTTGCGCCGCCGTCGGCAGGAACTCGTGCATCGGCGGATCGAGCAGCCGCACCGTCACCGGCAGCCCCTTCATGGCCTTGAAGATGCCTTTGAAGTCGGCTCGCTGGATTGGCAGCAGGCGATCGAGCGCCGATCGACGTTCTTCGGGCGTCTCGGCCAGGATCATCTCCTGCACGATGGGCAGACGATCCGTGCTGTTGAACATGCGTTCGGTACGGCACAGGCCGATGCCCATGGCGCCAAAGTCACGCGCGCGCTGTGCGTCTTCCGGCGTGTCGGCGTTGCCCATCACCTTGAGCCGCGCCACCTGGTCAGCCCAGGTCAGCAGCAGTTCCATCTCCTGCGAAATTTCGGCCTCCACCGTCGGCACGTCACCGGCGTAGACGTGGCCGGTGCTGCCGTCGATGGTGATCACATCACCTTCCTGCAGGGTGGTTTCTCCAATCTGTGCGCAACGCAACATGTCATTGATCACGATCTGCTCGCAACCCGACACGCAGGGCTTGCCCATGCCACGCGCCACCACCGCCGCGTGCGAGGTCTTGCCACCCCGGCTGGTCAGAATGCCCTGCGCCTGGAAGAAGCCGTGAATGTCTTCCGGTTTGGTCTCCTCGCGCACCAGAATGATTTTCTCGCCGGCACGGCCGCGCAGCTCGGCGCTGTCAGCGTCGAACACGATCTTGCCGGAGGCAGCCCCTGGCGAAGCCGAAAGCCCCTGCGCCAGCGATTTACCATGAAAGTTGGGCGCCAGCTGCGGCACCAGCAACTGCTCCAGCACCGCCGGTTCGATGCGCAGCAGGGCGCGTTCCTTGGAAATCAGACCTTCGTGAAACATCTCGACCGAAGTCCGCACCATGGCGCGTGCGTTCATCTTGCCGTTGCGTGTTTGCAGACAGTAAAGAACGCCCTTCTCGATCGTGAACTCAAAGTCCTGCACCTCGTGGTAGTGCGACTCGAGCCGGTTGTGCAACATCGTCAGTTGACGGTAGATCTCGGGCATCTCCTGTTCCATCTCGGCAATCGCCTTCGGTGTGCGGATGCCAGCGACCACGTCCTCGCCCTGCGCGTTGACCAGGTATTCGCCATAGATCACGTTCTCGCCGGTGCCCGGGTTGCGTGTGAAGCCGACACCGGTGCCCGAGTCGTTGCCCATGTTGCCAAACACCATGGTGCAGATATTCACTGCGGTGCCATTGGCCTGGTCCTTGGTGATGCGGAACTGTTTGCGGTAGTCCACCGCACGCTTGCCCATCCAGGAGCGAAAAACGGCGCCGACCGAAAT
>CAITZZ010000060.1 GCA_903897005.1 uncultured beta proteobacterium
GAACTACCGATCGTGGCCAGTGACATCGAGAAGTCGCCCACCTGGATGCTGTCGGCGATCGCTACCGTGTCGTAGCCCGCGCCGGCCACGGCGCCGAGTCGCTTGCCGCCCAGCACCTTGTCACGCATGCAATCCGAGAGGTAGAACAGGTCGGCGAACTCGCTGACGTCGCTGGCGACCAGCGCGCCGGCCTGCGTCAGCACGGCCAAGGCTACTTCGTAATCGCCAGCGATGGATGCCGTGTGACCCATGGCGGCCCGTCCGCCCGCCGCGGACTGTCCGGCCTTGTAAATGACGACCTGCTTGCCGGCCAGGGTTGCCTTGCGCACGGCGCGCGCCAGGGCCAGTCCATCGAGGTCCTTGAAGCCTTCGACGTAGGTCCCGATCACGTGGATGTCGGGGTTGGCTGCGAAGTTCTCGACCATGTCGCCGTGCGTGATGTCGTTCTGGTTACCCAGGGCGACCATGTAGGCCGGATCCAGCCACCCGTTCTTGCTGAGTCGCGTGACCAGGAAGGCACCGCTCTGGCTGATCAGCGCCGAACTGCGTTGTGCCTTCTTCTGGGCTCTTGGCAGACGTTCCTCGGGAATGAACCAGGAATCGTAGTTGCCCGGGTGCGAGATGATGCCCAGGCAGTTCGCGCCGACGAAGACCGGTCCGACTCCCGCGCGCCGCGCGTTGTCGATGGTCTCCAGCATGCGCCGTGCCGGCTCTCGGCTGGCCTCGGTTTCCCCCATGCCGCCGGGGATCAAGAGCACCGATTCCACGGCGTCGGTCCGGATCACCTCATCGATGATTCCGAAGGCGACATCGGCGGTCACTGCGAGGATCAGCAGGTCGAGCTTGTTCTCCAGCGCTCCCAGGCTCAGGGCACAGCGCACGCCATCGACTTCCTGGCCGTCAGGATTGATGACGAGCAAGCGCGACTTGTCGTAGCCGGATGCGATGATGTTCTTCAGCGTGATGCGGCCAAAGTTCATGCGCGTGGCCGATGCTCCGATGATGCCGATCGATGCCGGGTGCAGCAGCTTGTCGATCTTGCCCTGTGGCCGCGACGGGCGCACACACTGCGGCCGGCCGAAGCTGCACAAGCCGTCGAGCGCGACCAGCGAGCCCTTGGCGCAGCTGAAGGGGTTGACCTCCAGTTCCTCGATGACGAAGTCGGTCTCGGGGTCGCCCGCCGAGCAGCTGTTGGCCAGGCGGATGAAGGCGCCAAAGCACTGCAGCAGGGCTTGGTCCGACACCAACTGGCGGCCGCCGCGCGTCAGTCCGGCGATCTTGCGATAGGCAATCGTCGGCTTGAAGAGTTCGAGGAATTCCTCGGCCGTGGTGAGAGCGGTGGAAGCCGACACGACCGCCTGCCCGCGCCGGGAACCTGCGGCAAAGAGCTCGGTATCGACGCCGCCAATGCCAGCGCTCAGGATCATGCCGAACTCTCGCGTGTTGCGAATGCTGACCAGCAGTTCATTGCCGGCACCCGCCGAGTCTGCCTCGACGAACTCCGTCAGCATCACCCCCGCGACGTCCTGCTCTGACAGCTTTTCGAGCATGCTCTTGCAGGCGGCTCGCACCGCCGCGGGCTGCTTGGTGACGATGGCAACACCGCCCACGTCCGACTTGTGGGCAATTCCGGCGGCGACGATCTTCACAACGACACGGCTACCGGCGAAGGACGCGACGAGTTCGTCTGTCGCTTCGGTGCCGCCGGTGAGCACCTGGTGCTTGGGCGCCCCTGCGATGCCGGCCGCACCGAGCAGCCGGTAGACCTCGTGCTCGAACAGCGAGGACCGCCCCTGGCTGTGCGCTTTCTGGAAGATGTCCTTGATCAGTGTTTCGCTCATGTGCTTTCCTCGTAGGGTGGGTGAGTTGTTCGGTTCAGGATTTGGCTTGCCGCTGGCGCAGGGTGTCGGCATAGAGCCGCGCTTCGCAGTAGCGCACCAGCGCCCTGGAAGCGCGCGCGCAGTTGCGGAACACGCAGACGCCCTGGTCCATCAATCGTTGCGCCATCGCATCGTAGAGCCTGCCGCCGTCGATCACGCCAATGATCGGCTTGTCGTTGCGCTGGCTCATGGGTGGCATCAGTTGTACGGTGCTCTTGGCATCGTTGATATCGTAGCCGGGGCGCAGCTTGCTGGTTTCGAGCGCGCGCACTGAAGGAGCGGTCGGGTCCAGCCCGACCACCACCGCGTCGATGTTCGGATCGAGCAAAAAGGCCTCGGTGATCTGCAGGTGCGCCTCGTCATCGGCACCGGGGTTGATGTCGATCGGGTTTCTGACCTCCACCAGCGCAGCGAGCTTCTTGGCGAGCAGAATTTCTTCAACCCGTGTGATCGTTTCGGCCTGCAAGGCACCCATTTGCATTGAAAAACTGTCGGTATGAATCGCATCGGCCATGCTGACCGCTTCAAAGCCGGCGCCGCTGATCGCGCCGAGGCGGTTGCCACCGATTCTCTTGTGGTGCAGGGCACCGGCCATGTAGAACAGATCGTCGAAGCTGTTGATGTCTTCGGCAACGATGGCGCCGGCTTGTTGCATGACGGCTTCAAACAGGGCAGGGTCGCCGGCAATCGAAGCTGTGTGGCCCATCACGCCAGCGCTGCCAGGCGCGGTCTTGCCGGCCTTGTAGACCACCACCTGTTTGCCAGCGAGTACGGCGGCGCGCACGGCGCAGGCAAAGTGCAGGCCGTCCAGATCCTTGAACCCTTCGATGTAGATCCCTATGGTTTCGATCTCGGGCCTGTCGGCAAAGTAGTTCAGCAGATCGCCGTGCGTGAGGTCGGTCTGGTTGCCCAGCGCCAGCATGTAGCGCGGATCGAGCCAGGGGTTTTGACTCAGGCGCGTAATCATGAAGGCGCCGCTCTGGCTCAACATGACCGAGTTTCTCTGCGGCTTCTTTTGCGGCTTGGGCAGACGCTCGAGCGGAATGAACCAGGAATCGTAGTGGCCGGGATGCGAGACCACGCCCAGGCAGTTGGCGCCCAGAAAGATCGGGCCACCACCGGCCGTCCCGTGGGCAGCATTGATGCGCGCCGCCAGCAAGGCGGCCGGCTCCACGCTCTTCTTTGTTTCGCCCAGACTGCCGGGAATCAGCATCACCGACTCCACCACGCCGCTTTCGATGATCTCGTCAACCAGGCCGGGGACGGCATCGGCGCCGACCGCGACGATCAGCAGGTCGAGCTTGTGCGCCAGCGCCTTCAGGTTGGCGA
>CAITZZ010000061.1 GCA_903897005.1 uncultured beta proteobacterium
CGCCAGCACTTGTGCCGATGCGCTGTCGATCCTGAAGCGATTCGGCATTGCCGTGCCACAAGCGCTGATGGATGCGCTGCACAGTGGCTCGCTGGAGACGCCCAAGCCCGGGGCCCCTGAATTTGACCAGACCGAACTGCACCTGACCGCCACGCCCGGCCAGTCTTTGCAGGCAGCCGCCCAGGCGGCGCGCCAGGCCGGCTTGTCGGCCCATATCCTGAGCGACGAGATGGAAGGCGAAGCCCGCGAGGTCGGCAAGGTTCACGCCGCGCTGGCGCGCTTTGTTGCGAACCAGGACGAACCGTTTCAAAGGCCTTGCGTCATTATCAGCGGCGGTGAAACCACGGTGACGGTACGTACCCCTGCACTCGGCAGCGCGCGCGGTCGGGGTGGGCGGGCTGGCGAGTTCTGCCTGGGGCTGGCACAGGCTCTGCAGGGGCAGCCCAAGGTCTGGGCGCTGGCAGCCGATACGGACGGCATCGACGGTCTGGAAAGCAACGCCGGTGCCCGGGTCGAGTCGGCAACATTGAGTCGGGCCCTGGCGGCAGGAATGAGAATCGAGGATTTCCTTGAGCGCAACGATGCCTACGGCTACTTTTCTGCCCTGGATGATCTGGTGACGACGGGTCCGACTTTCACCAATGTCAACGATTTCCGAGCTTTGCTGGTCTTGTGAGACTTTTACTCAAGATTGTTTGATTTTGCTCAAGGTCTGGAGGGCTCAAGCGCGGCACAGTCGCATCCATGCTAGCCGCTGAAATTATTGAACTGCCTGCTGAAACACGGGTTCTGGCGCGGGGCGAGCGATTGCTCACGCGCTCTGAGACTTCACGCTGGGTTACCTATATCGAGTCCGGCCGGATTGCCTTGGGCATCATGGAAGGGTCCGTCATGGAGCACCAGCTGGGTGTCGTGGAGGGGCCGTGCTGGCTCGATGCCAGCTCTGCAGTCCTGGGCCTGCCCCATGCAGTCGATGCAGTGTCCGAAACCGATATTGCTCTTCGTCAGGTACCGATAGCCGATTTTCATCGATCGCTGGCGGCGATGTCGCCCTCAGCGCAGGCGGTTCTGCACGATGTGGCGATGGCGCATCGTCAGCAAACCGAGTTTTCCGTCAGCCGTCTGGCCAAGGATGCCGAGGCGCGCTGCGCCGAGTGGTTGCTGCGTCACGCGCAGACTGGCGACAAAGGCCTGATGGCGGTGCAGTTGCAACAGCGCAAGCGCTCGATTGCGGCGCAGCTCGGCATAGCCCCGGAAACCTTGTCCAGGGTGTTGCGCCATTTGCGCGAGCGCAGCCTCATCAGCGGCTCGGGGCGGCTGGTCAATGTGGTCGATCCAGGCGGCCTGCGTTCGCTCGCCGGCATCTGAATTCACGAACATCCTGTTTCGAGTTGGGGACAGAGCACGCTCACTTCGTGTAGCTTTGGTCTGTCCCGCAAGATCTCAGATGTGCAGTACGTGGCCGAGCGCCCGCAGCGCTGCTTCCTGCACGGCTTCACCCAGCGTCGGGTGCGCATGAATCGTTCCAGCCACATCCTCCAGGCAGGCACCCATTTCCAGCGAATGTGAGAACGCTGTGCTCAGTTCGGATACGCCAACCCCGACAGCTTGCCAACCCACAATCAAATGGTTGTCGCGCCGTGCCACGACTCGCACAAAACCGTCGCCGGCTTCCAGTGTCATGGCGCGGCCGTTGGCAGCGAACGGGAAACTGGCCTGGATGCAGTCCAGACCAGCCAGCGCCGCTTGCTGCGGCGTTAGCCCCGCCACCACAATTTCGGGGTCGGTGAAGCAGACCGCCGCAATCGCCGCCGGCGCAAAACGGCGTCGCTTGCCGGCGATGATCTCGGCCACCATTTCGCCCTGCGCCATGGCACGGTGCGCCAGCATCGGCTCACCCGTCACATCCCCAATCGCCCAGACATTGCGCATCGAGGTTCTGCACTGATCGTCGATCTTCACGGCGCGTCCGTTCATGTCGAGCAGCAGGGACTCCAGGCCAAAGCCCTGGCTGCGCGGCGTGCGGCCAATCGCCACCAGCACCTGATCGGCGGGCAGTTCCGAGATCTCACCCTTCGCGTTGCTGAGCTGCACCGCATCGCCAGCGGCGTTGAGCCCCTGCACCTTGCAGCCCAGCAGCACTTGCACGCCGAGCTTGCGTAGCGATTGAGCGACCGGCTTCACCAGTTCCTCGTCGTAGATCGGCAGGATGCGGTCCAGCGCTTCCACCACGGTCACTTCGGCGCCGAGCTTGCGGTAGACGATTCCGAGTTCGAGACCGATATACCCGGCGCCGACCACCACCAGGCGTTTCGGTAGGGTGGTCGGTGACAAAGCCTGCGTCGAGGAGATGACGCGACCGCCAAAGGGCAGCCCCGGCAGGGCGACTTCGCTGGAGCCGGTCGCCAGCAGCAGATGTTCGCAGACGATGCGCAGTGGCGCACTGGCGTCAGCTGCTTGCAGCTCGACCGTCTTGCCGTCGACGACACGCGCCCAGCCCTTGATGACGTTGACACCGTTCTTCTTGAGCAGCGCTGCCACACCCTGCGTCAGACGCCGGACGATGCCGTCTTTCCAGCGCACGGTCTGCGCCAGCTCGATGCGCGGCGCGTCCACCTGGATGCCCAGTGGCGATTTGCCCGCGTAGTGACAGGTTTGGTGAAACGCCTCGGCGGCATGAATCAGTGCCTTGGACGGAATGCAGCCAATGTTCAGACAGGTGCCGCCGAGTTGGTCGCCCTCGATCAGCGTGGTGGCGATACCGAGTTGTCCGGCACGAATCGCGGCCACATAGCCGCCGGGACCGCCGCCAATGATGAGCAGAGTGGTTTGCAGTGGCTCCATGACCTACTCCACGAACAAGGTCGCCGGGCACTCAAGATAGCCCCGCAGCAACTGGACAAACTCGGCGCCGTGCATGCCGTCCACCACGCGGTGGTCAAAGGAGGAAGACAGGTTCATCATCTGCCGCGCCACCACCGCGCCGTTGCGGATCATGGGTCGCTCGACCATGCGGTTCACGCCCACGATGGCCACCTCGGGATGGTTGATGACCGGTGTGCTGACGATGCCGCCGAGCGCTCCGAGGCTGGTGATGGTGATGGTGGATCCTGTCAGTTCCTCGCGCGTCGCTTTGCCGGCGCGTGCCGCCTCGCTCAGTCGCAGCACCTCTGCGGCGCAGGCCCACAGGTCGCGCGTTTCGGCGTGGCGCAAGACGGGCACCATGAGTCCGCCATCGGTCTGCGTTGCCACGCCCAGATGCACGGCTGCATAGCGCGTCACCACCGCGCCCTCGTCGTCGTAGCGCGCGTTGACCTGCGGAAACTCGCGCACCGCCAGTACCACGGCGCGCACCAGGAAGGGCATCAGGGTCAGGCGAGGGCGC
>CAITZZ010000062.1 GCA_903897005.1 uncultured beta proteobacterium
AGTCGGCGATCGCGTGCGCTATGACTTTGGTGCCGTTCTCGAACGCAGCAAACTCAAAGACACCCACCGGACCGTTCCAGACAATGGTGCCGGCCTGCTTGAGCTGGGCTGCCAGCAGCGCTGCCGTCTGCGGGCCGATGTCCAGAATCAGGTCATCGTCTGCCACATCGCTGGCCGCCTTGACGCTCGCCACGGCGTCGGCAGAAAAGCTCTTGGCAGTAACGACATCGGTCGGAATCGGCACCGCCGCGCCGCGCGCTTGCATGGCCTCGATCACCGCCTTGGCTTCGGTCACCAGATCGGCCTCGGCCAGACTCTTGCCGATGTTCAGCCCGGCTGCCAGCATGAAGGTGTTGGCGATGCCACCGCCCACGATCAGCTGGTCCACCTTGGCCGCCAGGCTCTTGAGAATGGTCAGCTTGGTGGACACCTTGGAGCCGGCCACGATGGCCACCAGCGGTCGCTTCGGGTTCGCCAGGGCCAGCGTGATGGCATCCATCTCGGCTGCCAGCAGCGGGCCCGCACAGGCTACTTTGGCAAACTGCGCGATACCGTAAGTGGAGGCTTCAGCGCGGTGCGCCGTGCCAAAAGCATCATGCACAAAAACATCGCACAGGCCGGCCATCTTTCGTGCCAGTTCCTCCTTGTTCTTCTTCTCGCCCTTGTTGACGCGGCAGTTCTCCAGCAGCACCAGTTGCCCCGGCTGCACGCTGACCCCGTCAACCCAGTTGGCCAGCAGGGGCACCTCGCGTCCCAGCAGTTCAGCCATGCGCCGAGCCACCGGTGCGAGTGAATCCGCCGCCTTGAATTCGCCCTCGGTCGGACGCCCCAGATGCGAAGTCACCATCACCGCAGCACCGGCGTCCAGCGCCATGCGGATACAGGGCAGGGAGGCGCGAATGCGGGTGTCCTCGGTGATCTGGCCGGCGTCGTCCTGCGGCACATTCAGATCAGCCCGGATAAAGACGCGCTGGCCTTTGATCTGGCCGCTGGCACAAAGGTCGGAAAAGCGAATAACGTTCATGGAATTGCCTGTCAAATGATGTTGCTGGATCGATTGTAGAAGCGCGCCCGCGCCCAGCCTTACCAGCCGAGTCCCAGGTGCAGCGGCAGGTACACCGCCATACCGACGATGATGGTGCCCAGAACCGCCTGGCCGGCACCCTTGCGCCAGAAAAACCAGAGCGCGCCGGCAGCGCCGGCAAAAAGACGAGCATCCTGCCAACTGCTGATGAACTGCCCCTGCGTCATCAGCACTTCGGGTGCAATGACCGCCGCCAGCGCCGCAATCGGCGCGTACTGCAGGCCGCGCTGCGCCCACGAGGGCAGGCTCCACGGTTTGCTGGAGATAAAGAAGAAGCAGCGCGTCAATACCGTCACACCGGCCAAACCGATGATGATGAGAAGTGTCCAGCGATCGCTCTGAACGTTCATGGTTTTTCCAGTGTCAGGCAGAGCGCCACGGCAGCCGCGATGGCGACCAGAATATTGAGTTTGAAGGGCAAGGCAAAGGCGGCAACGGCCGCCGCGCCAGCCACGCCCGCCGATACCAGGCGCATGCGACTCGACGCCAGTGAACACAGAATGCCGAGCAAGGCCAGAATGCCGGCAAAGCCCAGGCCCCATTCGGTTGGAATCCAGTTGGCCAGCACCACACCGATCACGCTGCAGCCCACCCAGGCGACCCAGCTGATGCCGCAATTGCCTGCCAGATAAGCCTGCTGGTCCTGCAACTGCTCGCTGGTGCCACCATGCGCCGGATAGCGCCTGGTAAACAGCACATAACTCAGATCGGTTGTCAGATAGCCGGTGGTCAGGCGCTGCCACAGCGGCAGATGCATCATGTAGGGTCGCAGATGCGCGCTGAAAACGACGAAGCGAAGATTGACACAGAAGCCGGTCGCCAGCACCACCCACATCGGTGCCCCTGCCGTGAGCAGGGGGATGGCTGCCAGCTGCGAACTGCCGGCAAAGACGGTGACGCTCATCAGCAGCGCCTCCAGCGTGCTCATGCCAGACTTCATCATGGCCACGCCGGTCATCAGGCCCCAGGCCGCGATACCCGGTGCTACCCCGAGCGAATCAAGGACACCCTGGCGAAACTCCGGATGCCGGTAGTTGCTTGGCCGCAAGAACATCAGGCCGGATTCTCAAAAACCATACCCAGCTGCACCGTGCTGCCGCGCAAAAACTCTGCGACCGGCAGGCGCTTGCCGCCCGGGCGCTGCAATTCGGTGATAACGACAACCGAGTCTTTCGCTGCCACCGCCAGGCCCTGCGAATCCACCATGAGAACCGTACCCGGCGGCGCTTGCGCAGGGGGCGCAACGGCGGCCGGCACCGCCATCCAGATTTTCAGGGTTTCGCCATTCAAAGTGGCACTAGCGCCGGGAAACGGATTGAACGCCCGCACCTTCTGTGCGATCTGAGCAGCGCCCTGCCGCCAGTCAATGCCGGCCTCGTTCTTTTCAATCTTTTGCGCGTAAGTGACACCTTGCGCACTCTGCGGCACCGGCTTCAAGGCGTGGGCCTCGGCCTTTTGCAAGGCAAGCAAGATCAACCGTCCGCCCAGCTGTGCCAGCCTGTCCTGCAGGCTGCCCGTGGTATCGCTGGCCTCGATCGGTACGGTATGCGCCATCAACATGTCACCGGTATCC
>CAITZZ010000063.1 GCA_903897005.1 uncultured beta proteobacterium
GCTGTGTCTGGCCCTGGCCGCGCCGGCATTCGCCTTCGACCTGCAAGGCCACCGCGGCACGCGCGGCCTGGCGCCCGAGAACACGCTGCCAGCTTTCGAAAAAGCCATGCGTCTGGGCGTGGACACGCTGGAGCTCGACGTGGGTCTGAGCGCCGACCAGGTGCTGGTGATCTCGCATGACCCCTACCTGAACCCGCTGATCGTGCGCGATGCCAAGGGCGAATGGTTGCCTGGAGCCAAGGGGCCGCTGCTGCGCTCGCTGACCTACGCCCAGCTCCAGACCTACGAGCTGGGCCGCATCAAGCCGGGCACCCCCTATGCCACACAGTTCTCGACGCAGCAGGCCGTCGATGGCACACGCATGCCGACGCTGGCAGCGCTGTTCGAGCGCGTCAAGGCCTTGGGCAGCAAGGTCCGATTCAATATCGAAACCAAGCTTGATCCGACGCAGCCGAACGACACCGCCAGTCCCGAGGTGATGACCCAAGCCCTGGTCAAGGTGGTACGTGATGCCGGCATGACCGGTCGCGTGACCATTCAAAGCTTTGACTGGCGCACGCTAAAGATGGCTCAAACCATCGCGCCCGAGATCCCGACTGCCTACCTGAGCTTCCAGAACGCGAGCAACGACACCATCAGCAGCGGCGTCTGGACGGCCGGCTACAGAATTGCCGACTTTGCGGACCTTCCGGCCATGGTCAAGGCAGCCGGCGGCGCCATCTGGTCGCCCAACGGCGGGGCGGTGACCGAGGAACTGGTAAAAAAAGCGCACGCGCTGGGCCTGCAAGTCCTGCCCTGGACCATCAACAACCCAGCCGAAATGGACAAGCTGATCGGCTGGGGCGTGGACGGCATCATCAGCGACTATCCGGACCGCCTGCGCGCGGTGATGGCAGCTCGCCACATGCCGTTGCCGCCTGCGCTTGCCGGCCAGTAAGTGCGCGGTCGATCGCGTCCATCCAGTACATCGATCAACGGCAAACAGCAAGTACAGGGCAATTAGTTGGTCTGTTCGATCGTTCGACCAAAACGTACAAACACAACAATTAAGCATATTCTCTGCCGGCCCATTACCAGTGGTTCAGGTTTGGCAGGGCTTGCGTTGCTCATTGGTAGGGTTAGATGGCAATCACTCAAGCTGGGCGAACCGGCGATATCACGTCAGTAAAGCATCGCCGCCTGTTGTTTGTTGCTCTTGGCTCGTTTGCGCTGGCTACCCTGGCGGTTCTTTGCTACCTGATCTGGTCGGACTACCGACAGGAAATCCGGTCCGCGCAGACAAGAACACGCGACTATGCGGCCGTACTGGAAGCCCGGTTCGATGCCACGCTGCGCCGTGCCGATGCCACCTTGCGAATTCTGACGCGCGATCTGCAACCTGCTGCCTTGAGCAAACCTGCGGTGCCCGTGCATGCCGGTGCAATCAATGCCGTTCTGGATGCGCACATGGTCGATTTTGCCGAACTCGCGGGCTTGCGGATATTCGACAACGCGGGTGATCAGTTGTACTCCTCCAACCGGGCCAACACACCGCTGGGCAACGTCGCTGACCGCGATTACTTCATTCAACTGCGCGACCAGCAACAAGACATGGTGTTTTTTTCAGCGGTCAATATTTCACGCACAACGGGTCGACCAACCATGGTTGTTGCCAGAGGATTGAGGGATGGCCGGGGCGCATTTCTTGGCATCGTGATCGCGTCGGTGGAACTGGAGTATCTGCAAAAGCTGTTTCAGTCCCTTGAGCTTGGCCCTGGCGGCATCGTCGCGATTCACAGGACCGACGATTTCCGCCGGGTCGCGCGCTGGCCAGTCGGCGACGGCAAGTTGAATACACCGCTGCCGCCGACCAATCCATCACGCCTGCTGCTGGCCTCTGGCAGCCACAAGGGAACGCTGCAGTATTCCTCTTCAACGGATGGCGTCACACGCATTTACGGCATCGACTCCATCAAGCACTATCCGTTCTTTGTCTCGGTAGGCATCGCACGCGATACCGCGCTGGCCAAATGGCAAACCCAGGCGCTGTGGACGGGAACTTCCGGCTTCTTGCTGGTGAGTCTGCTCATCGCCCTGCTGCTGCGCCTATGGCGCGCTCAAGCAAGGCAGATAGAGTCCGTCGAAGTCGTGGCTCAGGCTGAAGAACACTGGCGGCTCCTGTTTGATCGGGCTACGGAAGGCATCCTGATCCTGACGCCCAGCGGCAAACTGATTGCTGTCAATGCCGCATTTGCGCAAATGCACGGCTACAGCATCGCCGAGATGCAGGCCATGCGGCTGCAGGATCTGGATACCCCTGAGGGACAGCAACTGATTGCTGAGAGGATGCGCCGTGTCCTTTCGGGAGAATCGCTGGCTTTCGAAGTGGAACACTACCACAAGGACCGCCATGTATTTCCCATCGAGGTGTCCGCCAGTCTGGTTGTTTCACAGGGTGAGCCCTTGATTCAGGCCTTTCATCGCGACATCAGCGAGCGCAAGCTGGCCCACGCCGCGCTGCTTCAGAGCGAGGAGCGCTATCGCACGGCGTTCCAGACCAGCCCGGATGCCATCAGCATCAACCGCCTGGCGGACGGACTTTTTCTGGAGGTCAACGACGGTTTTCTGCGGCTGACTGGATGGAGTCCATCCGAGGTCATAGGCAAGACCTCGAAAGAGCTCAATCTGTGGCACAAACCGCAGGACCGGGAGCGGATGGTGCAGGCCCTGATGCAGAAACATATCTGCGAAAACCTGGAAACCGAGTTCGTCGCCAAGGATGGCAGAGTCATCGCCGCGCTGATGTCCACGCACATCATCAAATTCGGCGGCCTGCCCTGCCTACTGGCCGTCTCGCGCGACATCACTGAACGCAAGGAGTCGGAGCAGATCATTCAGAGCCTGGCGTACTCGGACACCCTAACCGGCCTGCCCAACCGCAGGCTTTTGCTCGACCGGCTGCAACAAGCGCTGGTCACGAGTGCGCGTCGCCAGCGCCGGGGGGCACTGATGTTGGTCGATCTGGACGATTTCAAGATCATCAACGACACCATCGGACATCACCAAGGGGATCGCCTTCTGGAACAGGTTGCCAGGCGCCTGACCAGTTGTGTACGGGAAGGTGATACGGTGGCGCGGTTCGGAGGCGATGAGTTCGTTGTGATTCTCGAAGACCTTAGCCCGAATGCGCTGGACGCGGCCGCGCAAGCCGAAGCCGTGGCTGAAAAGATCCGCAGCACCTTGAACCAGCCCTATGAATTGGCCCCTGCCACGCATCACAACAGCGCCAGCATCGGCATTACCTTGTTTGGCGAACAAGCAGAAAGCATCGACGAGCCCTTGAAGCGAGCCGACCTGGCGATGTACCAGGCCAAGTTGGCAGGGCGCAATACGCTGCGCTTCTTTGACCTGCGGATGCAGATTGAGATCGACACCCGCGTCGCCGTCGAGACCGGCTTGCGCGAGGCTGTGCTCAAAAGTCAGTTCGTCCTGCATTACCAGGCCCAGGTGACGCACGAGCACCAAGTCACCAGCGCCGAAGCGCTGGTGCGCTGGCAGGATCCCGTGCGCGGTCTGATAGCTCCTGCCGAGTTCATCGGCGCAGCAGAGAAAACCGGATTGATATTGCCTCTGGGTCGCTGGGTGCTGGAGGCCGCCTGTAGCCAATTGGCACTGTGGGCCAGACGACCTGAAATGGCCCATCTGACGCTGGCGGTTAACGTCAGCGCGGCCCAATTCAGTCAGGCCGAATTCGTGGAGCATGTGCTTGGGGCACTGCAGCGTACCGGTGCTCGGGCAGATCTGCTTATGCTGGAATTGACCGAGAATTTGCTACTCACCAACGTCGGGGACGTGATTGCCAAGATGAACGCACTGAAGACCCACGGCGTGCGCTTCTCGCTGGACGATTTCGGCACCGGCTTTTCCTCGCTCTCGTACCTCAAACGCTTGCCACTTGATCAACTTAAAATTGCACAGAGCTTTGTGCGAGACATCCTGAGCGACCCCAATGATGCAGCGATTGCCAAAATGGTCATTGCCTTGGGCCACAGCCTGGAACTGGCTGTCATTGCCGAAGGGGCAGAGACGCTGGCGCAGCGCGACCTGCTGGAGAGCCTGGGCTGCTATCTATACCAGGGCTATCTGTTCAGCAAACCGGTTTCGATAGAGGAGTTTGAAGCGTATGTCATACGGGTTAACTGAACCCGCCCATGAGCGGTGTAAAAATAGAAGGAAACTGGTGTAAATGATCCCGTGCATTTCTCTAAACAAAGGCGAAAGAAGTGAGCACTGAGAACGAGCAACCCACAAGTGGCTGCCCTTCACCCAAGGCATTCGCTGCACTGTCGCCTGAAGCGGCGCAACAGCTGCTGCATGACTTGCAGGTTCATCAAATTGAGCTGGAGATGCAGAACCAGGAATTGCGCCGGACGCAAGCTGAACTCGACACTTCGCGATCGCACTATTTCGATTTCTATGACCTGGCTCCGGTCGGCTATTGCACCCTGAGCGAGTCCGGGCTGATCCTGCAAGCCAATCTCAAAACCACCACCATGCTCGGTGTTGCAAGGAAGCACTTGCCCAGTCGAACATTTTCCAGATTCATCTTCGCTGAAGATCAGGATCATTTCTTTCGCTTGCGTCAACTGGCTATGGCAAGCCGCGATTTGCAAGAGTGCGAAGTGCGGCTCGTGAAGCAGGACGGTACACAGCTGTGGGTGCGTCTGCACGCCCAGGTCATCGATGGCGATGGCATGCAGCACCTGCGTCTGGTGCTCACCGACATCACGAGTTACAAGCAACTGCAGAGGGAACTGCGCGATGCCAATGAGGAGCTGACCCGTCAAAGCGAGGCGCGCTACCGCACACCTATTGATGTGGAAGTGCAGAGCGAACGGCTGCGCCTGCTGTATGAAGCCAGCCAGCGATTGAGCAGCACGCTGGACCTGAATGAAATCTATCGGATCATCGATGATTGCATGTCCACCATAGCGCCCGACTGCGACTTTCTGGTGTCTGCATTCAACCCTGCTACGCAACTGATCACCTGCCGCGCCTTCGTGATGAACAGGCAAGCGCTTGATGTCAGCGCTTTTCTGCCGATCCCCCTGGAGGAGGAAGGCAGAGGCACCCAAAGCCTCGTCATTCGCAGCGGAAAACCCCTTTTGCTCAACGACTACCAGGCAGCGATCAAGACCGCACGCACCAGCTATTTTGTAAACGACCAGACGCATGAGCTTGACGAACAGGTTGACCCGGAGGAAGAGGTCCCACAGTCGGCCCTGATTGTTCCGCTCAAGGTCGGTGACCGGGTCACCGGTGTGGTGCAGGTGATGTCTTACCGCCTGAACGCCTTCTCTGAGGAACAGTTGCAACTCCTGGAATCGCTGGCACTGCACATTGCCGTTGCCAAACAGAATGCACAACTGTATGTGCGAGTGCAATCTGAATTGGAGCAGCGCAAACAGGCTGAAGCGGAACTGCACGAAAGTGAAACCTCTTTGAACGAAGCGCAGGCACTGGCGCAGATCGGCTCCTATGTGACGAACATCGAGACCCGCATCTGGCAGGCTTCAGTCACATTGCGACAGATTTTTGGCATTGATTCCTCGTTTGTCACCAGTGTTGAAAACTGGGGCAAGCTGATGGCGCCGGGTTATCAGCAGAAGATGCTCGACTACTACCAGAGCGTGGTCGAAGGTGATGGCAAATTCGACATGGAATACGAGGTCATCCGCCCCAGCGATGGCCAGAGACGCTGGGTTCACGCCTTGGGCCGATTGGTCTACGATGGGAACGGCAAACCTGTCTTTCTCAAAGGAACGATTCAGGACATCACCGAGCGCAAGCTCGCCGAAGAATCCCAGCGCATCGCTGCGGTCGCCTTCGACTCGCAGCAAGCCATGTTCATCACCGATCCACAGCAGCTGATCCTGCGGATCAACAAGGGCTTCAGCGGGATCACGGGTTACACGGCCGAAGAGGCAGTGGGACAGACACCTCGCCTGCTCAGTTCAGGCAAACATGGCGCAGACTTTTATGCCGCCATGTGGGAGTGCGTTTCCCGTACCGGGCAGTGGCACGGCGAAATATGGAACCGGCGCAAAAATGGCACGATCTATCCGCAACAACTCACTATCAGCACCGTGAAGAATGCACAGGGCTTGCTGACGCACTATGTGGGCACCTTCAGCGACATCACCTCCGCCAGGGCC
>CAITZZ010000064.1 GCA_903897005.1 uncultured beta proteobacterium
CAGGCCATCCTTCATCATCGCGATGGCGCCCCTGCCATGTTCCTCCGCCGGCTGAAAAATGAAGCGGACAGTGCCCTTGAAGTTGCGCCTTTCAAGCAGCAACTGCGCCGCGCCCAGCAGCATGGTCATGTGGCCATCGTGCCCGCAGGCGTGCATGCAACCAGGGGTCTGGGATTGGTAGGCTCGGCCCTCTGCGGCTTCGGTGATGGCCAGGGCGTCCATGTCGGCGCGCAGGCCGATGACGCCCTTGCCATCGCCCAGCCTCAAGCTGGCAACGATGCCGGTGCCGCCAATGCCGCGCTGCACTTGCAGACCCATCGCGCCCAGGATGGTTGCGATGTAGTCGGCGGTCTTCATTTCATTGAAGCCGGTCTCCGGGTTGCGGTGCAGGTGGTGTCGCCACCGGGTCAGTTGTTCGTCAAATTCGCTGGTGATCACTGGTTTGCCTCGGCCTTTTTGTGCAGCGATCATTATCCCGTCCGCAGATTCCCGGTGCATTCGAAGTGCTTGCGCTAAAGTCGAGGCCAACCACAAGATCCTGGAGTCTGACTTGACCACGTCCACCGAAGCTCTGCCCAGCAGCGCCTACGAGCTCATGAGCAACGGCAACTACCGCGCGAGCGTGTTGACGCGCGGCCCCTGGCACCCGGAGCACCAGCACGCCGGCCCGCCCATTGCCTTGGTCTGCCGCGCCATCGAGCACTCTGCAGCGGGGCATGGCCTGACCCACATCGGACGCCTCACCGCCAACCTGCTGCGTCCGGTACCCATCGGCGAACTGGCGATCGAAGTCGCCACCGATTACGCCGGTCGCAATGCCGGGCATTTTTCGGCGCGCCTGCTGGCCGGTACCAAAGAAGTGGCGCGATTCACCGCGCTGGTCCAGCGTGAGAATGAATTACCTCTTCCTGAGGGCCTGCAAGGCCATCCCTTGCCGCTGGCACCCAAAACACCTGAGGAATCGGCACCCTGCACCTTTCCCTTTGCCGGCAAGCATGTGGGTTACGCCGACCTGGTCGAGACGCGGATTGCGCATGGCCGCATGTTCAACGGCCCGAGCGCCATCTGGTTCCGCTTGCGCCACGCCCTGTTGGACCAGGAGGAGCCAAGCGAGTACCAGCGCGTTGCCGTGGCGGCCGATTCCGGCAACGGCATCAGCGCGATTCTCGACTTTGAGCGCTACAGCTTCGTCAATTCAGACCTAAGCGTTCACTTGCTGCGCAGGCCCCGCGGCGAATGGATCTGCCTGGATGCGCGCACCCAGCTTGGCCCCAATGGCACGGGGCTGGCGGAGTCCGCGCTCTACGATGTGCACGGCCTCATTGGCCGCGCCCTGCAGAGTCTGTCGGTGAGTCACCGCAAGTAATTCTTGAACGATAAACGGGCCGCAGCCAGGTCCCAACCGCCCCAGCCGCAGCTCTTGAAAAACACGGGTCCGACCGTCGGGCGAGTGGCCTGTTGCCAGGCGGCGGTTTGACCCACCACATCGGCCAGTGTCGGCAGGGCGCTGACATCGATGCCGGCTTGCAGCAAGTCACCGGCTTCGTGGTCGGCGTCACGCGTGTCGACCACCAGCGTGCCGGTGCGCGCCAGCTGCCGGCAGACTTCGGCCGACCACTCCACCATGCGCGGTGTGAAAGCCCCAACCGCTGCGACAAAAGCGTCGCTGCGGGGCCGCTCGGTCAGCACCACCTGCTGTGCTGGCGTGGTGCTCACCACCAGGGAGCAGTTGGCCAGTTCAGCGTTGGGATCCATCACGTGCCGCGCCTGCAGGCCCAGCGCTTTGGCGTGGTTTACCAAAGCCTCGGCACTGGCCGGGTTGCGTGAAGCCACCCGCACCTCCTGCACACCAAGACC
>CAITZZ010000065.1 GCA_903897005.1 uncultured beta proteobacterium
GGGGAGTACTTGAAAGCGTTGGAGATCAGGTTACACAGCACTTGCACCAGTTTTCTTTGGTCGGCCTTGACCCACAACGATCGTTCAGATTCTGCACAGACTGGCCCCTGCCGCCCGGGCGCCGGTTTATAAGTCTTTAACGCCTCGTCCACCAGCCTCTGCAGTGAAATGGGTTGGACTACAAAGTCCTGCCCCCGGCGTGAATCGATTCGCACCAGATCCAGCAGTTCGTTGACGATGGAGGTGACGTGCTCGGCCTGTCGATGCACGATGTCCAGCACCTCGCGATGTTCTGGCGCGTCAAACCTCTGCGTTAGCAGCACCTCGGTGTAGCCCAGCACGCTGGTCAGCGGTGTGCGCAGCTCATGCGCCGCCATCTCGAGGAATTCGCTCTTCATGCGGTCAATCTCGGTCTCGCGCGTCACATCGCGCAAGTAGAGTATTTTCGATACCGTGGACGAGTTGCATTGGCGCAATGTGACTTCCAGCACCCGTCCCGCCGGGACCTTCAGTTCGAGGGTCTCCCACTCCAGGCGCAGTCGCCGGTCTGCGCCCGGCTGACTCAAGGCCGCTAGCTCACCGGCTCCACGGTAGCGTGCACCGTCGACACACAGATCAGCCAGTGTGGTGGTGAAAGCCTCTTCATCCATGCCCGCCACCGCCGCTACTGTAAGTCCCGTCAGGCGAGAGAAAGTGGGCGACACCTGGCTGACACGGCGACCCCCGTCAAACGAAACAAAGCCATCGGGCGACAACGTGAAAACGGCCTGGAGTTCTTCCATACGGTCTTGCAGTTGCGCCGTGCGCTGCTTGACGGTCTGTTCCAGTTGATCACGCTGGGTCTGAACCTGGCGGCGAAGCTGCTCGCGCTCCAGCAGATTGCAGATTCGGTGGCGTGTGATCTCTATATTGATGGGCTTGGTGATATAGTCCGCCGCGCCCAATGCCAGGCCATGGGTCTCGGACTCGAACCCGTCCAGTGCTGTCAGAAAAATCACCGGAATGGCGCGCAACTGCGGGTCTGCTGCGAGCCGGCGAAAAGTCTCGTAGCCGTCCATGTCGGGCATCATCACATCGAGCAGGATCAGGTCGGGCGCCAACTCACGCGCCAGTGCCAGCCCGGCCGCTCCGGAGGTGGCAACCTGCAGCTCAAAGTCGTCGCCCAGAGCGGCGCCTAGCGCCAGCAGGTTCGCCGGCGTATCGTCGATGGCGAGAACGGTGGATTTTCGATTAGTCATCGCGCAGCTTTCGGGGCTGACATGCCAAGGTCTTGGCGCGCTCAATAGCCTGATCGGCCTCGGAAGTCGCCTGAATGCGCTGCGTCGAATCCAGCTCATACAGGTAGTCCTGCGTGAGCAGCGAGAGATTGACCAGCGCATCGCGCAGGTTGTTCAGCTCGACAATCAAGCGTGTCAGCTTGACGTCTGGCGGCGGGGCCGAGGTGGGTTCAGGTGCCGGCTCCATCATGACCGATCGGAGTGTGCCGCAGTAGTCTCGGCGGGCTGCGTTCGGTACACCTTGGGCGGCAATGAGTTGGCAAGCCGCTCCTGCTTCTTTGATACCTGTTCGACCATGTCACCGATCGCCTTCGCTGCAAGGGCAGTGGAGGCGAGCCACGGCTTGGCAGCGCGGTTGAAGTCCAAGATCTGACCGTGGCAATCGAGCAAGATTACGCCGTCACTCAACTTCTCCAGACTATCTGAATCCATTGCACAAAGCATCGACGACCTCCTGCCGAGCGCATGATCCAGACTAACAGCATTCTGCGAAACCATGCTTCAGCATTTGGCCCATGTTAGGAGTCGCCTGGCCAATGCGCAACACTCCGAAGAAAGTGAAACATAGAGTTCAGTTTCGCTTCATGCAATTGCTGATGTCAAAAGAATTGGACCGACCCAAGAGACGGCCTCATGTTTTCGAACACAGTTGCA
>CAITZZ010000066.1 GCA_903897005.1 uncultured beta proteobacterium
GCAGATCCAGCGTGACGGATGCCTCGCCTTCCAGCATCGCCATCAGGCGTCCCTCGACACGCCCCCAGAAGGATTCCTGCTTGGCATTCTGGTACGGCGAATACGGCAGTGTCGTCTGATGCACGATCCCCAGAGTAGCCAGGCCGGTGACAGTCTCGTCGGCCAGCATGGCCGCGCCGTTGTCGGTCATCAATGCGCGCGGCAGGCCGCGTTTCATGAACGCCTGCGACAGGCCATGAACCAGGCTCTCGGCCGTCTCGTCGAGATACCACTGCAGGTGGCAAACCAGACGCGAGCGGTCATCGATGACACCGAGCAGCAAGGGTTTGACCCAGTTGCCAGAGCGATCCATAACCTTGCGCGAGGCATGATGGAAATCCAGGTGCCACAGCGCACTGACGTGATCGACCTCGAAGCTTCTGACCTCTAGCCGTTCGAGCCGGTCGCGGGCCTGGAGTGCGCCCTCGGTGGCACGTTTGGGCCTGGCCTGGCGGAACATGCCTTGGGCGATGAGGTAGCGTCGGATCGTGGGATAGGACGGCACAGTGACATCGCTGCCGACCAGAGCCACGCGGAGGTTGTCGACATGCAGTTGCATGGTCCAGCCCGGATGCTCGCAGTACTGGGCACGAAGAACTTCGATGACGCGGGGGGCGATGCTGGGGAAGCGGCCCACGTCATCGCGCAAGCGGTTCTTCAGGGCAGCGACCGGATCGGCGGCCGATCTGGCCGCGTAGTACCAGCGTTCCAGGGTCGAGACGCCGAAGCAAATTTCCTTGTCGGCGAGTGGATGTCGCCAGGACTTCGCGGCCAGGGATTTGAGCGCCGCTTGCAACTCGCCATCGGGCGGCGGGGCAGCGAGAAGGGGGCCGATAATCGAGAAGCGCAGACGCGCCCATCGATCACGCTGGCGTGGATCGACAACAGGTTTCAAGAAGGTCTCCCAGTGGGCGGCGCCGACGGCACCGCATCTGGGAGTGAAGGCTATAAGCCCTCGCCGACGCTGGCTATCTGCATCCTCTGCGGGTGATCACCGCCCCTCTCGGATGACGATCATGGAACGGACGGTAAGCGGCGTGAGGAAGATCAGCAGGCGCAGCAGGGGCTCTGCCATTTGCCCGGCAAAGCGTTCGAGAAGTTCGCCGGGGAGTCGGTTGGTCGCGACCGGGGGCATGAAGCGGGCGCACTGTGCCTGCCACAGAGACGTCAGGGCAAACTCGCTCTGCCACCACTGGCGCCAGCGCTCTAGAGTGCGGATCGGAATCCCCGAACCCGCCTCAAGCCGCGCTGCCGCTGGTGTCTGCCCGGCATGCCGGGCAGACACCAGAACCACCGCCAACCCGAGGTACACGCGCCGTCCGAGAAAACGCACCGACATCGAGGTGCATCGCTTGCGACAGCGATGACAACAGAAACTGAAGCGCGTGTCGTAATCGTCTTGCGCTTCAGGCAGGCACGCTCGGGGCTTGCGCGAATAGTTGGCGCTGTGGAGAACGCCGTCACAGAATAGACATCCGGCCGCACGCGCTTGCGCGGCCAACTCTCGATCAATTCGGTGCAGTAGTCGAAAAAACTTTGGGTCTTGCAGCAGGGCATGGCACACTTTGAGGGTCTCTTGGCTTGGTAACCAGAGACTCCCCCAAAGGGTTCGTTTGTTCAAGTTCCCTGAGGGGGATCACCCCTCACACATCACTCTGCATGATCAAATATCCAGCAGTTGCCATTGAGATTGTTGACCGTGCTCACCCTACCAATACTTCTTGAGCTGCGCCTGTTCGCCCATCCCACAAGCGCAAAGTCTTGTCGTCCGACCACGACAGGATCCGGCCCTCGGGCAGGAGCAGGGCACCTTTGACATGGCCAGTATGTCCCGTCAACACAGCCAGCACGGTGCTACGCTGAAAAAACCATAGGAACAGACGCATGTACCAGGACAATGGCAGAGGCTTCCCATCCCACAGGCGCAGAGTTTTATCGTAGGAC
>CAITZZ010000067.1 GCA_903897005.1 uncultured beta proteobacterium
GCCAAAGACGCGGTGCCCAGCATCGTCGAGATCATCGATTTCATGTTTGCGGAGCAGAAACGCTCGGGTGTGTTGCTGGCCGGTCTGGAGCACCTGGACGACCGTTACCTGAAGGCCGTGGGTTATGCCACCAAGAGCAAGCGCGGCGGCTTGCCAAAAATGGCGCTGTTTGGCGACATTGCCGGTGACGACGCCGATGCCGTGGCCCGAGCCACCAGCGAGGTGGTGCGCATTGCCAATTCGCGCAGCGGCGAAGGCTTTATCGCGACCAGCCCGGAGGCCCGCAAGAAATTCTGGCTGGACCGCAAGCGCACGGCGGCCATTTCGCGCCACACCAACGCCTTCAAGATCAACGAAGACGTGGTGATCCCGCTGCGGCGCATGGCCGAGTACACCGACGGCATCGAGCGCATCAACATTGAGTTGAGTCTGCGCAACAAGCTGGCCATGTGCGACGCGTTGCGCGAATTTTTTGAGACCGGCAATCTGCCCCTGAGCAAGGGCGGTGACGCCAACGACATCCCCGCGGCCGAATTGCTGGAAGACCGGGTGGCCCAGGCGCTGGCGCTGATCACCGAAGTGCGCGCCCAGTGGCAGGGTTGGCTCGACGGCGTTGCCGGACTGTTCCCCCAACTGCAGGATCACAGTCTGCGCGCAAGCTGGAAGACGCAACTGCGCATGCCGCTGCAGGGCATCTTCACCGGGGCCGCGTTCGAAGCAATCCTGACCGAATGCAATGGCATACAGCAGCGTGTGCTCAAAGGCAGGGTCTGGGTCGCACTGCACATGCACGCTGGCGACGGTAATGTGCACACCAACATTCCCGTCAACAGTGACGACTACGACATGCTGCAGGCTGCCCACGGCGCGGTCAAACGCATCATGGCGCTGGCACGATCGTTGGACGGCGTGATCTCGGGCGAGCACGGCATCGGCATCACCAAGCTGGAGTTTTTGACCGACGCCGAGTTGCAACCGTTCATCGATTACAAAGCCAGGGTGGACCCCGAGGGACGCTTCAACAAGGGCAAGTTGCTGCGAAATAAGGATCGGTCTACGCAGACTGTACGGGGGCTAGAGGCGGATTTGACCAATGCCTATACCCCCAGCTTCGGCCTGATGGGACATGAGTCACTGATCATGCAGCAGAGCGACATCGGCGCCATTGCCGATTCGGTGAAGGACTGCCTGCGGTGCGGCAAGTGCAAGCCGGTGTGCGCTACCCACGTGCCGCGTGCCAACCTGCTGTACAGCCCGCGCAACAAGATTCTGGCGACTTCGCTGCTGGTCGAAGCCTTCCTGTACGAAGAGCAGACCCGCCGAGGAATCAGCATCAAGCATTGGGAAGAGTTTGAAGACGTGGCTGACCACTGCACGGTATGCCACAAGTGTCTGTCGCCGTGCCCGGTGAAGATCGACTTTGGCGACGTGTCCATGAATATGCGCAACCTGCTGCGCAAGATGGGTAAGAAGACGTGGCGTCCCATGGCAGCGTTTCAGGCGTGGTTCATCGGCACGCAAAGTGTGGGTGGAATCCAGTTTGGTCATGCGCTGACCAACCTCAGCTTCAAGGGGCAGCGTCTGGGCAACCGGTTGATGTCTCTGGTGGCGCGCAAGCAGACCGGTGCGCCACCGGCCACGGTGGGTAGCGCGCCGATCAAGGAACAGGTCATTCACTTCATCAACAAGAAGATGCCCGGTGGCCTGCCAAAGAAGACGTCCCGTGCCTTGATGGACATTGAAGACCCGGATTACGTTCCTATCATCCGCAACCCGCAGACCACCACCGCTGAGACCGAGGCGGTGTTCTACTTCCCTGGCTGCGGCTCCGAGCGCTTGTTCAGTCAGGTAGGTCTGGCCACCCAGGCCATGCTGTGGCACGCCGGCGTCCAGACGGTGCTGCCGCCGGGCTATCTGTGCTGTGGCTACCCACAGCGCGGCGGCGGCCAGTTCGACAAGGCCGAGAAGATGATCACCGACAACCGCGTGCTGTTTCACCGGGTCGCCAACACGCTGAATTACCTGGACATCAAGACCGTGGTCGTGAGCTGCGGCACCTGCTACGACCAGTTGCAGGGCTACAAGTTCGAAGAGATATTCCCCGGCAGCCGCATCATCGACATCCACGAATACCTGCTGGAGAAGGGCATCACGCTACCGGCGGGTCAAGGTGGCTTCCTGTACCACGAGCCCTGCCACAACCCGATGAAGTTGGGCGATTCCATGAAAACCGTCAAGGCGCTGGTGGGCGACAAGGTCCTCAAGAGCGACCGTTGCTGCGGCGAGAGCGGCAGTCTGGCGGTAACGCGGCCGGACGTGTCCACCCAGGTGCGCTTTCGCAAGGAAGAGGAAATCCGCAAGGGCGA
>CAITZZ010000068.1 GCA_903897005.1 uncultured beta proteobacterium
CGTGTGCCTACTTGGTATTGCTGCGCGTAGAGATTGCCCGTTTCACCCGAACTTAATCGGCTCGTCTCTGTTGCTCTGATCCTCACCTTATACCTGTGGCTTGCGCCGCAGGCTTTCAGTGGACAGCTGTTAGCTGCTACGCTGCCCTGTGCAGTCCGGACGTTCCTCCAGTGCGCCCTTTCGGGTGATGCACCAGCGGCAGTCTGGCGGGCTTCACACGGGCGATTATCCACTCCTGAGACAATGGCGCCACCATGATTCGCCTGACCGAGCTGAAACTGCCGCTGGAGCACGCAGCCGACGCGCTGCCCGCACTGATAGCCAGCACACTCGGCATTCCCGTCACCGACCTAGGCCTGTTCACGGTTTTCAAGCGCAGCATCGACGCGCGCAAGAGTGACTTGATTCAGGTTTACATCGTCGATCTGGAGATTGTTGCCCCCACCACGGAGGCAGCGCTGCTGGCCAGGTTTTCTGGCAACCCCCACATCTTTGCGGCGCCGGATCTGACCTACCACCCGGTCGCTCAGGCTCCCGCCAACTTCGGCCCGCGCCCGGTTGTGGTGGGCTTTGGCCCCTGCGGCATTTTCGCAGCGCTGATTCTGGCGCAGATGGGCTTCAGGCCGATCGTGCTGGAGCGCGGCAAGACGGTGCGAGAGCGCACCCAGGACACCTGGGGTCTGTGGCGCAAACGTGAGCTCAACCCGGAGTCGAACGTGCAGTTTGGCGAGGGCGGTGCCGGCACTTTTTCGGACGGCAAGCTCTACAGCCAGATCAAGGACCCGCGCCACCTCGGGCGCAAGGTGATGAATGAGTTTGTCAAGGCTGGCGCACCGCCCGAGATACTGGTCGATGCGCATCCGCACATTGGCACCTTCAAACTGGTCAAGGTGGTGGAGAACCTGCGCCGGCAAATCATCGCGCTCGGTGGCGAAATCCGCTTTCAACAGCGCGTTAGCGATGTGCTGATTGAGGACGGGCCGCAGGGTCGCCAACTGCGCGGCCTGACGGTTCTGAACCAGGCCAGCGGCGAGTCCTATGAGTTGCGTGCTGATCAAGTCGTGCTGGCACTGGGTCACAGTTCGCGTGACACCTTCGCCATGCTGCACGAGCGCGGCGTGGCGATGGAGGCAAAGCCTTTTTCCATTGGCTTTCGCATCGAGCATCCGCAAAGCGTGATCGACCGCGCACGCTGGGGTCGCCACGCGGGCAACCCCAAGCTGGGTGCGGCCGACTACAAACTGGTGCACCATGCCAGCAATGGGCGCTCCGTCTACAGTTTCTGCATGTGCCCGGGCGGCACGGTCGTAGCCGCCACGTCTGAGATCGGTCGCGTTGTCACCAACGGTATGAGCCAGTACTCGCGCAACGAGCGCAACGCCAACGCCGGTATCGTGGTGGGTATAGATCCGCGCGACTACCCCATGACCGACGGAGTGCCCCAGCACCCGCTTTCCGGCATCGTGCTGCAGCGCCAGCTTGAGTCGCAGGCCTATGTGCTGGGCGGCTCCAACTACGACGCGCCGGGGCAACTGGTGGGTGACTTCATCGCCGCTCGCGCCTCGACGCAGCTCGGTGGCGTGGAACCTTCTTACAAGCCCGGCGTGCTGCTCGGCGACCTGCGCGCCGCACTACCTGATTACGCAATCAGCGCCATGCGTGAAGCGCTACCCGCTTTCGGGCGCAAGATCAAGGGCTTTGACATGCCCGATGCCGTGCTGACCGGTGTGGAGACCCGCACCTCGTCCCCTCTGAAAATGCCACGCGGCGAAGACTTTCAGAGCAGCAACACACGCGGTCTGTATCCGGCTGGCGAAGGTGCCAGCTATGCCGGGGGCATTTTGTCGGCGGGCGTGGACGGCATCAAGGTGGCCGAAGCACTGGCCAGAAACGCTAACGCCCTATCGCCGCCATTGACATAAACAATCAGGGTTGACGCCTTCCGTGGTTATCATTTACCTCAATGAGTTTGACTCATTCGATAGTTTTATCACCACTCGCTAAAGGAAACACCATGTCTTTGATCAATACCCAAGTCCAGCCCTTCAAGGCCCAAGCCTTCCACAACGGCAAGTTCGTTCAAGTGTCCGATGACTCGCTGAAGGGCAAATGGTCGGTTCTGATTTTCATGCCGGCCGCTTTCACCTTCAACTGCCCGACCGAAGTGGAAGACGCTGCTGACAACTACGCCGAATTCCAGAAGGCTGGCGCCGAGGTCTACATTGTTACGACCGACACGCACTTTTCGCACAAGGTCTGGCATGAGACTTCCCCTGCGGTGGGCAAGTCCAGATTCCCGCTGGTTGGCGACCCGACGCACCAGCTGACACGCGCTTTTGGCGTGCACATCGACGCAGAAGGCCTGGCCCTGCGCGGCACCTTCATCATCAACCCGGACGGCGTGATCAAGACCATGGAAGTCCATGACAACGCCATCGCCCGCGACGTCAAGGAAACGCTGCGCAAGCTCAAAGCGGCGCAGTTTGTCGCCAACAACCCGGGCCAGGTTTGCCCCGCCAAGTGGAACGAGGGCGCCAAGACCCTGACCCCGTCGCTGGACCTGGTCGGCAAGATCTAAGCAATACCTCGGCTGGAGGGGGTGCGCTTGTGCTGCGCCCCTTCTGTCAGAGGGTTTGCAGCTCGGCGTTTCCTGCGCCACTGAGGGCCCCCGCTTAAAGGAAAAAACATGCTTGATGCACCAATGAAAACCCAGCTCGAAGGCTACCTGCAAAATCTGCGCACGCCGATTCGCCTGATCGCATCGCTGGACGGAAGCGACAGAGCAAGCGAGATGCGTGAACTGCTGGTGGAAATTGCCAGTCTGTCTGACAAGGTGAGCCTGGATGAATCCGGCAGCGATGGGCGCAAACCCTCTTTCGTGATCGCCCGGGAGGGCGAGACACGCGGCGTGCGCTTTGCAGCCATTCCCCTGGGTCACGAATTCACTTCGCTCGTGTTGGCCCTGTTGTGGACGGGCGGGCACCCGCCCAAGGTGAGCCCCGAAGTCATTGAGCAAATCAGGGCGCTCGACGCCGAGATGAACTTTGAGGTCTACATGTCCCTGTCTTGCCACAACTGCCCCGATGTGGTGCAGGCGGCAGCACTCATGGCGATCTACAACCCCAAAATTCAAACGGTTGTGATCGACGGCTCCCTGTACCAGGCGGAAGTGGACGCGCGTCAGGTCATGGCAGTGCCCATGGTCTTCCTGAACGATGCGCTGTTCGGCTCCGGCCGCATGACGCTGGAAGAGATTGTCTCCAAGCTCGACACCAACTCGGGTGCGCGGGAGGCCACCAAACTGAACCAGAAGGATCCCTTCGACGTCCTGATCGTGGGTGGCGGCCCCGCCGGTGCAGCAGCGGCCGTCTACGCGGCGCGCAAGGGCATCCGCGTCGGCGTTGTGGCCGAGCGCTTTGGCGGCCAGGTCAACGACACCATGGCGATCGAAAACTACATCTCGGTGCTGGAGACCGACGGCCCCAAATTCGCGGCAGCACTGGAAGCCCAGGTTCGCCACTACGAGGTGGACATCATGAACCTGCAGCGCGTCAGCAAGCTGGTTCCTGCCGCCAGCCCCGGCGACTTCACGCAAGTGCATATGGAGAATGGCGGTGTGCTCAAGGCAAGCAGCGTCATCCTGTCCACCGGCGCGCGCTGGCGCAATGTCAACGTGCCGGGTGAAGCGCAGTACAAAAACAAGGGCGTGGCTTATTGCCCGCACTGCGACGGCCCGCTGTTCAAAGGCAAGCGCGTCGCGGTGATTGGCGGTGGCAACTCCGGTGTCGAAGCAGCGATTGACCTGGCCGGCGTTGTCGAACACGTCACGCTGGTGGAGTTTCTCGATGTGCTCAAGGCCGACGCTGTGCTGGTGAGCAAACTCAAGAGCCTGCCCAACATCACCATCCACGTGAACGCCCAGACCACCGAGATCACCGGCGATGGTCAAAAAGTCAACGGTCTGCGCTACCGCGATCGCGCCACGGAGGTGGAGCACTTTGTCGAACTTCAGGGTGTGTTCGTTCAGATCGGTCTGGTGCCCAATACCGAGTTCCTCAAAGGGACGCTGGAGCTGAGCCGTTTCGGTGAGATCGTGGTCGATACCAAGTGCCACACCAGCCTGCCGGGTGTCTTTGCTGCGGGCGATGTAACGACCGTGCCCTACAAGCAGATCGTCATCGCCGCCGGCGAAGGCGCCAAAGCCGCCTTGAGTGCGTTTGACTACCTGATTCGTCGACCGGCGGTAGCTGCGACAGTAAAAGCAGTGGAAGGCGCAGCGGCTTGAGGTTTCCGGATTTCGCGACACTACTGGAGCAGGGTCAATACAAGGCTGTCATTGCGAGCGCCAGCTGTCATTGCGGGCGCCAGCTGTCATTGCGGACTCGATCCGCAATCCAGTGGGGGCGTGTCACTGGATCCCGGATCAAGTCCGGGATGACAAACTGGGCGTCCGGATGATAGATCCCGCTCCTGTCTGAATTTCACCGCGCCGGTCGCGTTGCACCCCAGAGCCCGACAAGACAAAGCACCATACCGGCGCTCGACACCAGCGTTGGCCGCCAGCCCTCGAACAGTGCCGACATCAGCAGCGCCATCGGCGGAATAACCAGCCCGGTCAGCGCCGCGCGCCCGGGACCCTGCCGCTTGGCCAGATTGAAATACAACAGGAACGCAGCCACTGAACCCAGTGCGCTCAGGTAGACAAGTGAGATCCAGTAGCTCGGGCGCGGATCCAGATGAAACTCCACACCGCCGAGCGTCGCAATCAGCATCAGCGTGAGTGCGCCGTAGCCCATGCTCCAGGCCAGCAAGGGAATCAGTGAGGCGCCACCACGCGTCAGACGCAGCGTCAGCATGTTGCCAATGGAGGCGAAGGTCACCGCCATCAAACCCAGACCGACTGCGCCGAGTACGCCGACACCCTCACGGGCGGCGGCAATCGCAGGCCAGAAGATCAGCACAATCCCCGCCACGCCAATCGCGCCCGACAGCACAAAGCGCCGGCTGATCGACTGGCCAAAGCACAAGGCGCCACCGATGGCATTGGTAAAAATCATCAGGGAGAACAGCACCGCCATCAGGCCCGACGGCAGATGCTTTTCGGCCTCGTAAGTACCCATGTAATTGAAGCCGTACTGCACAGCGCCGGTAAGCAGCAGCCAGCCGTGCTGTGGCGGGCTGAACGTCAGCGGCTCGCCGCGCCAGCGCGCAATCGCGAACAGCATGATGCTGGCCAGACCAAAGCGCAGCGCCACCGAATGCAGCACCGCCACATCGCCCAGCTGGTACAGGATGACATGCCAGGTCGTGGCCCAGATCAGGGTCGGCGCCCAGAACAGAAAACGATCAGACACGCATGGTCCGATCAGGCTCGTCGTGCTTCAAGCGCTCGCGTTCTGCAGCGCAGCGATGCGCTCTTCGAGTGGCGGGTGCGTCGAAAACAACTGTCCCATGCCACCAGCAATGCCGAAGGCGGCCACGCTCTTGGGCAACTCGCCGGCATGCATGCCGCCCAGACGCGCCAGGGCGTTGATCATGGGCTGACGCCGGCCCAGCAGCTGCGCTGATCCGGCATCGGCGCGGAATTCACGGTGCCGCGAGAACCAGGCCACCACCATGGAGGCGGCAAAGCCGAGCACGATATCGAGCACCACCGTCGTGATCATGTAGCCGATGCCGGGTCCGCTGGAGCGCTCGTCATTCTTGCGCAGAAAGCTGTCCACCGCGTAACCGATGACGCGGCTCAGGAACACGACGAAAGTGTTCATGACACCCTGAATCAGGGTCATGGTGACCATATCGCCGTTGGCAACGTGGGCGATTTCATGCCCAATGACGGCCTCGATTTCCTCGCGCGTCATGCCCACCAGCAAACCGGTGCTGACCGCCACCAGCGCCGAATTCTTGAAGGCACCGGTGGCAAAGGCATTGGGTTCGCCGTCAAAAATCCCGACCTCGGGCATGCCGATGCCAGCCTTGTCAGCCAGCTTGCGAACGGTGTCGACGATCCAGGCTTCGTCGGCATTTTGCGGCTGATTGATGATGCGCACACCGGAGCTCCATTTGGCCATCGGCTTGCTGATCAGAAGCGAAATGATGGCGCCGCCAAAGCCCATCACCAGGGCGAAGCCCAGCAGCGAACCCAGATTCAGGCCGTTGGCCGTGAGGTAACGGTTGACGCCCAGCAAGCTGGCCACCACGCCCAGCACCGTCACCACCAGCACATTGGTCAAGACAAAGAGAAGAATACGTTTCATGATTTCCTTTAAATGCGGCCGGAATCAGCAAGCCGCAGGCCACGATATTAAGGGCAGGCGCTGCGAATTCAAGACCTGGGCAATCGAAAGACCCCGTTGTCAGCATAGAACTGCGGATCTTCATTGGCTTGCCACCAGTTCGGAACACCCAGTACCGGCAGGTGCGCAAAGGGCTTTGTCGCCAGTTTTTCAGCGCTCAAATCCTGCGACAGCCAGGCGTCCAGTTCTGCCGCTGTCTGGCGGGCGACGCTTGCCCGGTACACATGGGCGGTGATGCCCTTGCGCGGCTGCACCAGTTTTTCCAACAAGGCGTGGCCAAACAACAGCAGGCTGGCCTCTTGCCAGAGCGGGCGCAGAGTTCCAAACAGACTCTGCCAGTCCTTGGCGGCCAGCGCATCCCAGAGTTCGTCCGGCGCTTGCAGCACAGCAGCGTTCTCATCAAACAGCGTCAAACCATCACGCGCCGGCCCGCGCACCGGCTGGATCCCGGTTTGTGCAATCTGTGCCACGTGCAGTTGATTCAGGCGCTTCTTGATGAGCGGAAACTGCAACCAGGCCAGCCCATTGAAGAAATCGTGCAGACCCTCACGCGTCGGGACGCAGCCCGTGTCAAAAATGTGCTGCTCGTAGGCCACCGCCTCGGGGAGTTCGCTTTGCCGAACAAAGCGCACCGGAAAGTCAGGCAGCAGCGACGCCACCTGGTTCAGCGCTGCCGCTTGAGATTGGCCAGCCGCTATCGACCGGGCGGCCGCCTCACCCACACATCGCCACGGCAACAGCCAGGGCGCATTCCAGTCAATCAGGCCAACTTCCACTGCAAAATCTCACCCGCCCTGAGGGGTTTGAGGCGCGCCTCGCCGAAGGCAAAGCTCTCGGGCACCGTCCAGTTCTGGCGACGCAGCGTGATGCTGCCGGTATTGCGCGCCAAGCCATAAAAGTCGGCACCGTGAAAGCTGGCAAAAGCTTCCAGCTTGTCCAGCGCGCCCGCCGCATCAAACGCCTCGGCGTAGAGTTCCATGGCCGCGTTGGCGGTATAGCAGCCGGCACAGCCACTGGCGTTCTCCTTCAGCTGCGCGGCGTGCGGCGCACTGTCGGTACCCAGGAAGAATTTGTTCGACCCACTGGTGGCAGCCTGCAACAGTGCCAGCCGGTGCTGCTCGCGCTTGAGTACCGGCAGGCAGTAGTAATGCGGCCGGATGCCGCCCATGAAGATGGCGTTGCGGTTGTAGAGCAAGTGGTGCGCCGTGATGGTGGCCGCGCTGAAGCGGCAGGCTTGCTGCGTGTACTGAGCCGCCTCACGCGTCGTGATGTGTTCCAGAACGATCTTGAGCTCCGGAAAATCGCGCCGCAGGGGAATGAGCTGGGTGTCTATAAAGACTGCCTCGCGATCAAACAGATCGATCTCCGGCGCCGTCACTTCACCGTGCAGCAGCAAAGGCATACCGGCGCGCTGCATCGCTTCGAGCGTCGCATAGGTCTTGCGCAGATCTGTCACGCCGGCGTCGCTGTTGGTGGTGGCACCTGCCGGGTACAGTTTGACCGCCACCACCCCTGCGTCCTGTGCCCTTTTGATTTCGTCAGGCGGCAGGTTGTCAGTGAGGTAGAGCGTCATCAGGGGCTCAAAACTCAGGCCCTCCGGCACTGCGGCACGAATGCGCTCGCGGTAGGCCAATGCGGCCGCAGTGGTCGTGACCGGCGGGCGCAGGTTGGGCATGATGATGGCACGGCCGAATTGCGCCGCGGTGTGCGGCACCACCGCACTCATGGCATCGCCATCACGCACATGCAGGTGCCAGTCATCCGGTTGGGTCAGGGTAATCGTTTGCGTCATGGTCGGTATTGTCCCTGTTGCTCAAGTGCCCAGCGTATGCCAGGCGCGTACCTGCACACCCTGCACCGAGTAGCTGTCTTGCCCGCCGTAAACCAGTACCGGGTCGGCAGCTATAGTGCCGGCGTAGCGTTGCCAACGCTGACAGGCCCGCACCCAGTCCGTGGCAAAAGTGGCGCCCGACTTGATTTCCACGGCATGCAGCTTGCCCGCATGTTCAAACACCAGGTCCATTTCCGCACCATGGTTGTCGCGCCAAAAGTAGATGTCGGCTGGCAGAGCCTGATTGAAACGATGCTTGAGTGTCTCGCTCACCACCCACGATTCGAAAATTGCGCCGCGCAAAGCATGGGTGGCCAGCGTTTGCGCATTGTCAATGCGCAGCAGATGGCAAAGCAAACCCGTATCCAGAAAATACAGCTTGGGCATCTTGACCAGACGTTTGCCAAAGTTCTGGTGGTAGGGTTGCAACAGGTAAACCACATAACTGGCTTCAAGTACCGTCATCCAGCTGCGCGCTGTGGTGTGACTGATGCCGCAGTCCGCCGCCAGCGCCGACAGGTTGAGCAGTTGCCCGGTACGTGCTGCACACATCAGCACAAAGCGCTGAAACAAGGAAAGTTTGGAAACCTCCAGCACCTGGCGCACGTCTCGTTCAATGTAGGTGCTGGCGTAGGCGCTCAGCCACTGGGCCGGTTGCTCAAGCTGGCGTCGCTGGTCAAACAGCGCCGGGTAGCCGCCCATCCAGACGGTTTGCTCCAGCGTCCTGGCATTCATGCCGGTGGCGTTCAACTCCGCCAACGAGAGCGGCAGCAACTGCAGCAAACCGACCCGACCGGCAAGGGACTGCGTGATGCTGTCAAGCAGGCCAAACTGCTGCGAGCCGGTGATCACAAACTCGCCCATGCGCTCGCGCTCGTCGACCACCCCTTGCAGATACGAAAACACCTCCGGGCAACGCTGCACCTCATCGAGCACCGCACCGCCGGGCAAGATGGCAAAAAACTGCCGCGGATCTGCTGCCAGGCGCTGGCGGGTTTCAGGATCTTCGAGCGAGAAGTAAGGCTTGTCAGGAAACGCCTGGCGTGCCAGTGTGGTCTTGCCGGATTGACGCGGGCCGGTTAGGGCCACAATCGGAAATCCCTTGCTCATCTGAACAAGCAGGGGCGTGGCTTGGCGGCGTATCATTTGTACAATTTGCATTTATGAAATTCATATTGTACAGATCAAACCCCCTCGCGGCTCACTTTCCGGCCTTCGGGCGGATAGCTGGGATCGGTATAGCCGGGCGTGGACGGGTGGCCCGGTCTGACCAGACTGTCCACGAGCGCCTCATCTTCCCTGGTGAACACATAGTCCAGCGCCGGAGCATAGTGCTGCCACTGCGCCAGCGTGCGCGGCCCGGCGATGAGCGAGCTCACCACTCGGTTGGCCAGCACCCAGGCGCAGGCAAACTGCGCCAGACTGATGCCCCGGGCCTGGGCGTGCACCTGGAGTCGTTGCGCGATCAGCAGCGACTCTGCACGAAACTCGGTCTCGGCAATGCGCGGATCCGAGCGACCGGCGCGGCTGTCGGCGTCCGGCGTCTGGTCAGGTAGGTACTTGCCGGTAAGCACGCC
>CAITZZ010000069.1 GCA_903897005.1 uncultured beta proteobacterium
ATCAACGCCCAACTCGGTCAGCAACAGCACCGACGAGGCTGACTGCACGGTCGGCATCACGCTGGAAAACCTCAACGCCATGCTCAAGGGCGACCTCGAGCCCGCCACCGGCTTCATGATGGGCAAACTCAAGGTCACGGGTGACATGAGTGTGGCCATGCGTCTGCAGCGCGTGGTCTAGGCTTCAAGCCCGAAAGCCAGCGCGTGGCCACAGCACCTTCAGCGCTCAATCCGGTAGCAAGCAGCGCCGCCGCAGGCGCCAGTGACGCCCAGGCCGTGGTGGACGCGCACCGCGACGAGGGCACCTCGGAACTGTTTGGCATCACCGAACTGTGCAAGGAGTTTGGCATTTCCCTGCGCGCCTTGCGCTTTTATGAAGACAAGGGGCTGGTGGCACCGCGGCGCGTCAACGGCGCGCGCGTCTATACGCGGCGCGACCGCGCCCGGCTGGCGCTGATTCTTCGCGCCAAGGACATAGGCTCGCCGCTGTCAGAGATCAAGCGCTACCTGGATCTGTATGGCGACCACGGCGAAGGCCGCGCCGAACAATTGAGTTACGTGATTCAGCGAACCGACACCGCAATTGAAGAACTGGAACAGAAGCGTTCACAAATCGACGCCACGTTGGCTGAACTGCGCGTCATCAACGCGAGTTGCCGGCGCCATCTGGCAACACGTCGGCGCAGCGAAAAATAGACGGATCAAGCCAAAAGTCCCGGGACAGCACAGCCCATGCCTTTGCACCGTACAATTATTTCTCGATGAAGAAATTATTGGAAGCCACCCCCAAGAAAGCAGGCGCCCTGGCAGAGCCGCCTGAAGTTCACCCCTACGCGGCAAACGATCCTATTCCCTTACCCGAGGTAAGTGAGTCTGACTCCGACACCGACTGGGCGCTGTGGGAGAAGTCGGTTGCGTCAAACAACAAGAACGTTGATCCGTCCTTTGCCAACACGGTACCCGACGAACTGGCTACCCAGCCCGCGCCCCTGCGCCCCAAGCGATAAGGCCGGGGTGGCGTCAGGCCTGCACCTGAAGAAACAGGGACTGCAGGTCGTTCAGGAAGTCATAGCCGTGCACACTGGGTCTGACGGTCGTCAGATCCCGTTCCAGCCAGCCTTTTTCCTGCGCCAACTGCAACTCCTTTTCTATGGCAGTCATGGGCAGACCGGTGCGCTCGGCGAAAAGTTGCAAGGCAAAGCCGTCCTTCAGTCGCAGTGCATTGAGCATGAATTCAAACGGCAAATCAGAACGGCTGACCTGCGTTTCCTGCGCAACAAACGCGCCGGCCAGGGCTTTTTCCAGGTACAGGGCGGGCTCCCGAAAGCGTACCTGGCGCACCACCCTGTGCGCAAAGCTGAGCTTGCTGTGCGCGCCAGCCCCCAGACCGAGGTAGTCACCAAATTTCCAGTAATTGAGGTTGTGCCGGCAGGCGTGGCCCGGACGGGCATAAGCTGACACCTCATAGCGCTGCAAACCGGCTTGGCCCGTCATCTCGGTGATCAGGTCCAGCATCTCGTAGGCCGTGTCTTCCTCCGGCAGTTGCGGCGGAAATTTGGCAAAGTAGGTGTTGGGTTCGATGCTCAGGTGGTAGATCGAAATATGCGGCGGTGCCAGCGTCAACGCGAGTGCCATGTCCTTTCTCAGCGCCACCAGATCCTGTCCCGGTAGCGCGTACATGATGTCCAGGTTAAAGGTATCGAAGGCCTGCGCCGCCTCTTCGACCGCAGCGATCGCTTGCGCGCGGTCGTGCACCCGGCCCAGCATTTTCAGAGCGTCGTCGCTAAAACTCTGCACACCGATCGACAGTCGGGTCACACCAGCGGCTCGGAAGGCCCTGAAACGGTCCTTCTCAAACGTGCCAGGATTGGCCTCGAGCGTGATTTCGCAGTCGGCCTCCAGGCGCACACGCGCCCGGAGCGCCCCGAGCAACTGATCCATGGCTGCAGGCGAAAACAGGCTAGGCGTGCCACCACCCAGGAAAATGCTGTGCACGGTACGGCCCCAGATCAGTGGCAGTGCTGCCTCCAGGTCGGCCAGCAGGGCCGCAATATAGGCCTGCTCAGGCAGTCCTGCTGCTGGCACTGCGTGCGAATTGAAATCGCAATAGGGACACTTCTTCAAGCACCAGGGCAGATGGATGTACAGGGTCAGTGGTGGCAGCGCCGCCAGTTGCAGGGTTCCGGGCCGCAGATAGTGCAGCAAGTGGGGGTCAGCTTCCAACTTCGTTCAACCAACGTTCGCGCATCAGTTGCACCATGGCCCGCGCTGAGCGTCCGCGATGGCTGTTGGCGTTCTTCACCGCCACCGGCAACTGTGCAAAAGTCAGTCCGAACTGCGGGATGTACATCACCGGATCAAAGCCGAATCCATTGCTGCCCAGCGGCTCCCGGCTGATCTCGCCGCTGACCCGGCCGACCGCGATCAGCGGCTCCGGATCCTGTGCCGAGCGCACAGCCACCAGCGTACTGACCAGCGCAGCACGGCGATTGGTTTGATCATGCATCTGCTCAAGCAGGGCGCGTACATTGTTGTCATCGCCCTTCGCATAGCCGAACTGCGTCGCGTAGTACGCCGTATCCACGCCGGGCAGACCGCCAAAGGCGTCAACACACAAACCCGCGTCGTCGGCCAGCGCGGGCAGCCCACTGTGCGTCGCCGCATGACGCGCCTTGGCCAGTGCATTCTCAACAAAGGTGTGGAAGGGCTCGGCGGCTTCGCTGATGCCGAGTTCACCCTGCGCGATCAACTCCATCCCAAGCGGTGCCAGCATGGCGCGCAGTTCGGCCAGCTTGCCCTGGTTATTGGAGGCAAGGACAATCTTCATGTACTCACGGCCTGCTTTTGCAACGCAATCAGCTCGCCAATGCCTTTGGCGGCCAGCTCAAGCAAGGCGTCCATCTGCTGGCGCGAGAACGCTGCGCCCTCGGCCGTTCCCTGTACTTCGACAAAATGCCCGGAGCCGGTCATCACCACGTTCATGTCGGTATCACAAGCCGAGTCTTCGGTGTATTCCAGATCCAGCAGCGCTGTGCCCTGGACCATGCCGACCGAAATCGCCGCTACCTGGTCGCGAATCGGACTGACACTGAGTTTTCCCTGTGCCATAAGCTGGCTCACCGCATCCTGCGCGGCAACAAACGCACCGGTGATGGCCGCAGTACGGGTACCACCGTCGGCCTGCAACACATCGCAGTCCAGGTGAATCGTGCGCTCACCGAGCAGGCGAAGATCAAACACGCAACGCAGGGAGCGGCCAATCAGACGCTGGATTTCCTGGGTACGTCCGCTCTGTTTGCCACGCGCGGCCTCGCGCTCGCTGCGCGTGTGGGTGGAACGTGGCAGCATGCCGTACTCGGCTGTGACCCAGCCCTCGCCACTGCCCTTCTTGTGACTCGGTACTTTTTCTTCCACCGACGCCGTGCACAGCACTTTGGTGGCGCCAAACTCAATCAGGACCGAGCCTTCGGCGTGAATCGTGAAGCCACGTGTAATGCGCACCGCTCGCAGCTGGTCAGCGCCACGGCCCAGGCTTCTGGCAAATTCATTCATGTTGCTTTTCCTCAAGCTTAGCGGCCAGCAGAACGGCGAATGGTCGCATTGATTTCCGCGATCGAGCGGTCGATTGCCGCATCGTCGAGTTCGACTTGCACGGGCTGATTCCACCCCCCCTGCACGGTGGAAGCGAAGACGGCGTCACTCATGGTGTCGGTGGTAATGCTTGTCCGGGTAAGGAGGAAATTGTCCGGCGTTTCCCATTCCAGCGCCAGTGCTGTGACATTGTCGCTGCTGCCGCCGGCCCGGCACAAGGCACTTTCAACCAGATCCGGCACTGCCTGGCTGACCGGCTTCTGGCTCAAATGGTAGGTAATGTCGGTATCACTGAGTCCCGACCAAAGGCCGTCGGAGCAGAGCAGCAAGCGGTCACCCTGCTGCAGCGCTACCGGGCCACTGACTTCATACATGGGCCGCGAGGGCGAGCCCAGGCAGGTAAACAACACATGGCGATTGTTGCGCTCTGGCAAATTCAGCTTGCCAGCACCAAGCTGACGATGCTCGGCAAATGAATGATCCCGGGTGCGCGTCAGCAATTCACCCTGGCGCACCAGATACAACCTGGAGTCACCACAATGAATCCAGTTCACCAAGCCATCCTGTATAACAGCCGCAACGACGGTAGTGCGGGGCGCATCGAGCATGTTTCGGTCGATCGCGTAGCGCAGGATCTGGCGGTGCGCGGCGGTCACTGCCGAGGTCAGGAACAGGGCCACATCTGCCAGCACCGGTCTTGCCTCTTTTTGAAACATCGCGGCCATCACCTGCAAGGCCAATTGCGCTGCCACTTCACCCTGAGGGTGCCCGCCCATGCCATCGGTCAGGAAGAAAATTCCTGCGCCGCGCGTATAGCAGTAGCCCATCCGATCTTCATTGATTTCCCGAGTGCCCTTGCGGCTGACCTGGAAGACGGAAAACTTCATTTATCTCTTCCGCTCACCACCGTCGCCTTCTGGCCGTTCTTCTTGTTGTCAGTCACCATGGTATCAAACTGCAGACGAACTTTTTCAACGGCGGTGAGCTTGGTGTAACGCCGTTCGCCTTCGCGGCTCAGTTCCTTTTGCAAGGCAAACACCGACTGCGGCCTTGACAACGGGTCCAGCGACATGCACCACTCCACCACCTCGATCAGGTTGTCCGAATAGACACCCTTCAAGCGCCTCAGCGCAATCGTGATACGGTCCTTTTCCAGCCGCTGCGGCGCCTCATTGGGCGGGTAGCCCTGCATGCAGGCGTAGATGCATGCACCAATGGCATAGATGTCAGTCCAGGGCCCCATCGCAGCGTCGCGACGGTACATCTCTGGCGCCGCAAATCCCGGTGTATACATCGGTCGAATGAAATTACCTTCTTTGCTCAGCACTTCACGTGCGGCACCAAAGTCAATCAGCACCGATTTGTTGTCATCGGTGATGAAGATATTGGCCGGTTTGATGTCCAGGTGCAGCATTTTGTGCTGGTGAACAATTCTCAAACCACGCAGAATTTCGTCAAACAGGGAACGGATCGTGGACTCACGGAAGACCTTGGCCTGTTTCAGATCGCGCGCCGTGACAATGAAATCCTGCAGGGAAGCTCCCTCCAGATAATTCATCACCATGTAAACGGTTTCGTTCTCCCGGAAAAAGTTCATCACACTAACCACCGAAGGGTGGGAGATCTGCGCCAGAGAGCGCCCTTCTTCAAAGAAACTCTTCAAGCCGAGCCGGTACAAGGACAACTTCTCCG
>CAITZZ010000070.1 GCA_903897005.1 uncultured beta proteobacterium
GCAGTCCGAATACGCCAAGCTCTGGCCCAAAGGCCTGCTGGAGCGCATCAACGCCACAAGGTAAAGGCCGATCTTGAAGCACTTGCGCAGCGCGGCCAATGCCATCGGGGTCGGCTTGTTTGCCTTGCTGTTCCTGGTGTTCGTGGTGCAGGTGGTCGCGCGTTTTGCTTTCAAGCAGCCGCTGGCCTGGACCGACGAAGCTGCGGTCATCCTGTATTTGTGGGCCATTTTGTGGGGTGCCGCACTGGTCTGCAGCGACAAGGAAAACGTCGCCTTTGACCTGCTGTACCAGAAGGCCAGGCCGCCCGTGCAACGCGGCATGGCCATCGCCGCCTGCGCCCTGGTCGGCGTATTGGCGGCCTGGGGTCTGCCTGGCTCGCTGGACTACATCCACTTCATGCAGCGCGAAAGAACGCCGGTGCTGGGGCTGCCCTTTCACTGGGTCTTTGCGCCCTTTGGGATCTTGCTGTTCGCTCTTGCGCTGCGTTCTGGCTGGCGCATTTTCCGATTGCTGGGACGCCACTGGCGGGACCAATTGTGAGCCATGCCCTGATCACCTTGCTGACCGTGCTGCTAGCAGGCATGCTGCTGCGCGCACCGATCGCTTTTGCCATGCTGGCCAGCGGCATTGCCTACCTGATCGTCAAGGGCCAGGACCTGGGGCTGGCCGCGGAACAGATACTGAACGGCCTGTACAACGGTTACGTGCTGCTGGCGGTGCCGCTGTTCGTGTTTGCCGCCAACCTGATGAATGCCGGCACCATCAGCGAGCGCTTGTTCGACTTCTCCCGCGTGCTGGTGGGGCGCATGCGCGGCGGTCTGGCCCAGGTCGACATTCTGGTCAGCGTGATCTTCTCCGGCATGAGCGGCAGCGCCATTGCCGACGCCGCCGGCCCGGGACTGGTGACGATCAAGCAGATGCTGAAGAAGCCCGAATACAGCCCGGGCTTTGCCGGCGCCGTGGTGGTGGCCAGCGCCACCATCGGCCCCATCATCCCACCATCGATTCCGATGGTGATCTACGCCCTGGTATCCGGCACTTCGGTTGGCGCGCTTTTTCTGGGCGGCGTCTTGCCGGGCCTTCTGATGGCCGCCCTGCTGATGCTCGGCGTGCAAATCATTGCAAGCCGTCGCAACATGCCCAAGGACGACCCGATACCCCTCAGTGCGCTGCCCGGCATCGTGGGGCGCGGCCTGATGCCCCTGACGCTGCCGGTGGTTTTGCTGACCGGCATTTACAGCGGCGCCTTCACGCCGACCGAGGCCGCCGCCGTGGCCGCCCTGCACGCACTGGTTCTGGCCGGTGGTGTGTATCGCGCGTTCTCGCCACGGGCGCTGTATGCGGTGACGCTGGAGTCGCTGCGCTCCAGCGCCGTCATCACCATGATCATCGCCAGCGCCTACCTGCTCAACTATGCTTTTGCCACCGAAGGCATTCCGAACCAGCTGGCGCTGTGGGTGAGCAGCCTGCGTTTAAGTCAGTTGCAGTTCCTGTTGCTGGTCAACGCCATGTTTCTGGTACTGGGCTGCTTTCTGGATGTCTCGGTAATGCTGCTGGTGTTTGTGCCCATGCTGATCCC
>CAITZZ010000071.1 GCA_903897005.1 uncultured beta proteobacterium
CAGCTCACCGGTCTGGGCACGCCCAGCGAATTCAACGCCCGCCTGCTGGAAGTACTGGCGCAAGGAGCGACGGCACTGTCGCCAATCCCCTGCAACTCGGTGTTCCGTGGTTACGACATGGATGAATCGCACATCGAGTTGCTAGGCACCTGCGGCACCGTGATCAACACCACGGCGCACATGGACCGGGCCCTGCAGGGCGTGGATCTGGCCAAAATATCCTGCGCCCAGAACGACCCGACACCGTTCACCCTGCTGGCCTTCATGCTGGCCGCAGCACGCCGGCGCGGCACCGACTGGAAGAGCATCAGCGGCACCTCGAACCAGAGCGACTACCTGAGCCACTATGTCGCCAACCACATGTTCTTTCGCATCGCGCTGCCGGGGGCACGACGCATCCTGACCGATCACATCGAGTTCTGCAACCGCTATCTGCCGAAATGGAATCCGATGTCAGTGGTGGGGCAGCACACGCAGCAGGCCGGCGCAACACCAGCCGAATCGATGGCCTTCACACTCTGCACCGCGATCCAGAACGCCGAGGACTGCATGGCGCGCGGCATGGACCCGGACCAGTTCCTGCCGCGCTTCACCTTTTTCTTTGATGTCTCCATCAGCTTCTTTGAGGAAATTGCCAAGTTCCGCGCGGCGCGGCGCATCTGGGCCGGCCTGGCACGGGATCGGCTGGGTGCCAAGGACCCGCGCTCCTGGCGCTTCAAGTTCCATGCGCAGACTTCCGGCGTGGATCTCACGCGCCAACAACCGCTGAACAACATCTCGCGCGTCACGGTGCAGGCCATGGCCGGCATTCTGGGTGGCTTGCAATCGCTACACACCGACGCCTACGACGAGGCGCTGTCTTGCCCAAGCGAGTTTGGCGCGCGCATCGCCATCGCCACGCAAAACGTGCTGCGCGAAGAAGCGCACCTGACTGATGTGATCGACCCGCTGGGCGGCAGCTTTTACGTGGAGACGCTGACCGACCAGATGCAGGCGCAGATCGAGAGCGTGATGCAGCGGGTGCAGGACGCAGGCGGCATGTACAAGGCGGTGGAGTGCGGTCTGGTGCAGGGCATGATTGGCGAGTCGGCGCGCAAGTTCCAGCAAAAGGTCGACTCGGGTCAGCAGACGGTGGTGGGCGTGAACGCCTACCAGGTGGAAGAAGACAGCAGCGCGCGCCCGGTCAACACGCGCCCCGATCGCGCCAGCATGCAAACGCTGATTGATGAGTTCAAAGCCTTCAAGGTCGAGCGCTCGCAGTCTGCGGTTCAAACGGCGCTGGATGCGCTGGCGCGCTCCGCCGGCGACGTCAAAGACAACGTCTTCGGCCGGGTCGTCGAGGCGGCCGAGGCGGGTTGCACGCACGGCGAGATCTGCCAGACGCTGCGTCGCGAGATGGGCTTTGGTCACGTACGGGCGATCGTGTGAGCCAGACCAAACTTCCGCAACACCACTGGGCCGTGCCGCCAGCCCTGCTGGCAGGTGACCGGCGTGTGCTGGCGCGCTCCATCAGCCTGATCGAGCATGGCGAGCTCGCCGCCGGCCTTGTCTCCAAAGCGCTGGCACCGCATCTGGGTCGCGCCCACGTGCTGGGCATCACGGGCGCCCCTGGCGCCGGCAAGTCAACGCTGGTGCACGCCATGTTGGGCGAGCTGCTGGCACGCGGTCAGCGCATCGCTGTGGTGGCAGTCGATCCGTCGAGCCCCATCAGCGGCGGCGCCGTGCTGGGTGACCGCGTTCGCATGGGCGAGCACGGGGCTCATCCCAACGTGTTCATCCGCTCGCTGGCCACGCGCGGCCATCTGGGTGGTTTGTCACAGAGCACCGAAGAAATTGTTGATGTGATGGATGCCGCAGGCTTTGACACCATCATCATCGAAACCGTCGGCGCCGGGCAGTCCGAAGTCGAGATCATGCGCGTGGCCGATACCCGGTTGGTCGCCTGCGCGCCAGGCATGGGCGACAACGTGCAGGCCATCAAGGCCGGCATTCTGGAGATTGCCGACCTGCTGGTCGTGACCAAGTCAGATTTGCCCGGAGCCAACGCGACCGCACGCGACCTCAAAGACATGCTGCATCTGCGATCGGCGCAAGCAGCAGCAACATGGACCGTACCGGTTCTGCAATCCTGCGCCACGACCGCAACCGGTGTGGTGGAACTGCTTGATTCGATTGCCCAACACGCCACGGTGGCGGGTCATGGCCGGCGTTTAGCCGTTCGTCGGCCGCCCAAGGCGGCAGTGGCGCTGGACTCCACCGCGCTGGTCATGCATCTGGCGTCCATAGACCCGTTCGCGCAGTCACTGGGCATCCGCTGCACCGAAGCCGGCAAGGGGCACGCCACGGTGAGACTGACCTTGCAGGAGCAGCACCTGAACTTCAACGGCACCTGTCACGGTGGCCTGGTCTTCGCACTGGCCGACAGCGCTTTCGGGCTGGCTTCCAACTCCTATGGC
>CAITZZ010000072.1 GCA_903897005.1 uncultured beta proteobacterium
CTATGCCTTTCAGGCGCTGGCCACGCTGGCACTGCGCTTTCCGGTGCAGAAGTTCGGTCTGCTTGCCACCGCGAACCCCCGCTTTCAGTTGCTGCGCGGCGTATTGCTGCTGGTTACCAGCGCCTGCTCTTTTCTCGGGCTGCAGTATCTGCCGGTCGGCGAGTTCACAGCGATGACCATGCTCTCGCCGGTGGCCGCCACGGCGCTGGCGGCCTGGGTCCTGAAGACCCATGTCTCCCATCAGCGCTGGCTGCTGCTGATCGCCGGATTGACAGGCGTCTTGTTCGTGGTGCGTCCGGGCGGTCAGGTATTTAGCTGGGCGCTGCTGTTTCCGGCTTTGCACATTGCCAGCTATGCCTGGTTCATGGTGCTCACAAGCCGCTTGAGCGGCGAAGAAAACCCGTACACGACGCACTTCTATACCGGACTGGTCGGCACGCTGCTAATGTGCCCTGTTGTTGCATTCAGCTGGGAGACGGCGGCGCTGGCGGCGCATTGGCCCTGGTTTGTGCTGATCGGATTTCTCGGTACCTTTGGTCACCTGATGCTAATCAGGGCCTTTGCGCGGGCCCCGGCCCCGGTACTCACACCCTACCTGTACACGCAGATCGGATTTGCCACACTCTTTGGCTGGCTGTTCTTCAGCCACGTGCCCGATACGCTGGCCTGGCTCGGCATTGCCGTGATTGCCGCCAGCGGCATCGGCAACGCCTTACTGCTCTCGCGCGAGGTCAACGAGCCGTTGGCATCAAGCCCTGTCGCAGCCCGACGCTGAAAGCCCGGTTTCGCCGACAATAGAGCCATGGCTCAGTTCTTTGCAGTGCATCCCGAAAATCCGCAAGCACGTCTGCTCAAGCAGGCTGTCGCCCTGCTGGAAAAGGGTGAGATTCTGGCGGTGCCTACCGATTCAAGCTACGCCCTGGTCTGCCATCTGGACGACAAGGCCGCGGCTGACAAACTGCGCCGCATCCGCGGTGTGGATGACAAGCACCACCTGACCCTGCTGTGCCGTGACTTGAGCGAACTGGCCAACTACGCGCGGGTTGACAACCAGCAGTTCCGGCTCATCAAGTCGGCGACACCCGGACCCTACACCTTCATTCTGGAAGCCAGCAAGGAAGTGCCGCGGCGCCTGAGCCACCCGGCGCGGCGCACCATCGGATTGCGCGTGCCCGATCACAAAGTCTTGCAGGACTTGCTGGCCCTGCACCATGAACCTCTGCTGGCCACGACCCTGATCGCACCTGGCGAAAGCGAGCCGCTCAATGATGCGCAGGAGATTCTGCAGCGCTATCAGAATCAGATCGCCGGGGTGATTGACGCCGGCGCCTGCGCACTGGAGCCCACCACCGTCATTGACCTCAGTGGCGGCGAACCGGTGCTGATCCGTCAGGGCGGCGGCACGCTGGAAGCTCTGGGCCTTGAGGCTCTGAGACAATAGCGCGATGGATATTGCCCACCTGATTCAAACCGTCGTCCTGTACGCCCTGCCGGTGCTGTTCGCCATCACCGTACACGAAGCAGCTCACGGTTATGCAGCGCGCCATTTTGGCGACAACACCGCCTATGTGCTGGGGCGCATCACGCTCAATCCGCTCAAGCACATCGACCCCATGGGCACCCTGCTGATGCCGCTCCTGCTGTACTTTGCCACCTCGGGCGCCTTCCTGTTTGGCTATGCCAAACCGGTGCCGGTGCGCTTTGGCAATCTGCGCAACCCCAAGCGCGACATGATCTGGGTCGCGCTGGCCGGCCCGGCTGCCAATCTGCTGCAGGCCCTGCTCTGGGGTGTGGCCCTGGTGATGCTGCGCGGCGCTGGCGTGACGGAGCCCTTTTTCCTCAAGATGGCACAGGGCGGCGTGCTGGTCAATGTGGTCATGTTTGCCTTCAACCTGTTTCCGCTGCCGCCACTCGATGGCGGTCGCATCCTGGTCGGCCTGCTGCCCTATCGACAGGCAGCACTTGTTTCACGCGTTGAACCCTGGGGCTTTTTCATCGTCATGGGTCTGGTGATTGCCGGCGTCGTCAGCAGCTTGTGGATGCAGCCCCTGATGGCGCTGACCTATGGCCTGCTCGACATCATCCTGGCGCCGCTGGCCATGCTGTTCAACTAGGTCCAAAAAAAGAATTTCGTCATGAGTATCCAGCGTTTTTTGACCGGCATCACACCGTCGGGCACACCCCATCTGGGCAACTATGTGGGGGCCATCCGGCCTTCCGTGCAAGCCAGCTTGCGCGCCGATGTCCAGAACTTCTATTTCCTGGCCGACTACCACGCGCTGATCAAGGTCGATGACCCGGCACGCATCCAGCGCTCCACCATGGAAATTGCGGCGAGCTGGCTGGCTTCCGGGCTGGATCACGAACGCGTCACTTTTTACCGGCAGTCCGATATTCCCGAGATTGCCGAGCTGACCTGGTTGCTGACCTGCGTCACCTCCAAAGGTCTGCTCAATCGCGCTCACGCCTACAAGGCGGCCGTGGATCAAAACACCGCCGCGCAGCAGGAACCTGACGCCGAAATCAGCGCCGGGCTCTTCATGTACCCGGTGCTGATGGCCGCCGACATCCTGATGTTCAAGGCGCACCAGGTGCCGGTCGGGCGCGATCAGGTACAACACATTGAAATGGCGCGCGACATTGCGCAGCGCTTCAATCATCTCTACGGCGAACACCTGACGCTGCCGCAAGCGCTGATCGAGGACAACGTGGCCACGCTGCCCGGGCTGGACGGACGCAAGATGAGCAAGAGCTACGACAACCACATCCCGCTGTTTGCACCGCGCCAGCAGCTCAAGAAACTGGTCGCCGGCATCCTCACCGACTCCCGCGCACCCGGCGAGCCCAAGGAAACCGAAGGCTCGGCCCTGTTCCAGATTTACCAGGCTTTTGCCAGCGCCGAAGAAACTGCCACCCTGCGGCAGGCTTACCTGGACGGCATAAGCTGGGCTGACGCCAAGCAGGTGCTGTTTGAACGCATTGACCGCGAAATGGCGCCGATGCGCGAGCGCTACACGGCCCTCATGGCAGCGCCCGACAAAATGGAAGAAATCCTGCGCGCCGGCGCACAGAAGGCCAGAAAGCTGGCGACGCCCTTCACAGCAGAGTTACGCCACGCTGTTGGCCTGCGTGATCTGCGCAGTGCCAGCGCATCGCCCAAGGCGGCCAAGACCAGCAAGGCGGCACTGCCGGGCTTCAAGCAGTACCGCGAGAGCGACGGCAAGTTTTACTTCAAGCTGCAGGAGAGCGCCGGCCGCGTGCTGCTGCAAAGTACCGGTTTTGCCACGCCGCAGGAAGCCGCCAAGGCGATCGCCCTGCTGCGCGAGCAAGACGCGCTGGCGCTGGGGCAAATGCAAGAGACTTTTGTGTTGCAGCCAGGCATCAGCGCGGACGATGTGCTGCTGGCCTTGCAGCAGTTATGAACAGTGGCTCACGGATATAATCGGGCCCGTTCGATACCGGAGGGATGGCAGAGTGGTCGAATGCGCCGGACTCGAAATCCGGTATACGGTCAAACGTATCCAGGGTTCGAATCCCTGTTCCTCCGCCAATAACTTGACTTCGAACTCGCTCAGCGCGATTCCAAGTTGGCCCAAGCCCCGCACCACGCGGGGCTTTGCGCTTAGGGCTCCTGACTGCGCCTTTCCGCCAGGGGTCAAAAAAGTGGTCTCAAATGCCTTTTGTCTCAAAACCTCCTGACTTTCTAGGGTACGGTACGGAGGCTGGGCTATTTCGGTTGAACCGGGATTTTGACCGTACCGAATCGCCTCATGATTTAGTTCAGTGCTTGCGGCTGAACCCCAGTTGTTGCCACCACCGGAGACTTGAAGTCAGAGCGCGCTTGCAAGGCCTTTCTACGCGCAGAACACCCCTGGATGTGGTCGTTGACCAGACCCATCGCCTGCATGAAAGCGTACATGGTGGTTGGCCCTACAAAGCTCCAGCCACGCTTTCTCAGGTCTTTGGACAGGGCAATCGACTCCGGGGACGTGGTGACGCCACTCATTGTCTGGCGCGTGATCTGCTGGGGTCGGGTATCGATCGTCGGCTCAAACCGCCAGAAATAGGCTGCCAGTGAGCCAAACTCTCTGCGGATCTCTATTGCCCGCTGCGCGTTGTTGATGGTCGAGGCAATCTTGCCGTGGTGCCGAACAATGCCGGCATCGAGTAGCAGGCGTTTGATCTCGGATTCACCAAATCCGGCGACCTGGTCCATATCAAAGTTCGCAAAGCCACGGCGAAAAGCCTCACGTTTTTTGAGAATCGTCAGCCAGCTCAAACCCGCCTGGAAACCTTCCAAACAGACTTTCTCGAAAAGACGCCGGTCGTCCTGCACCGGAAAACCCCATTCATGGTCATGGTAATGCTGATATTCAGGGGTAGCGCGGCACCAGACACAA
>CAITZZ010000073.1 GCA_903897005.1 uncultured beta proteobacterium
AAAAGTCGTGCACCTCATGCACCACCCCCATCGCAGCCGCATACTCCCTTAGCGCCTTGCCCGTGTGCGAGCTGGCGTGCAGCATCACATCTTCAGGCCGGCCAAAGGCAACCACTTCACCGCCGGCGTCGCCACCTTCCGGTCCCAGATCAATCAGCCAGTCGCTGGCGCGGATCACGTCCAGGTTGTGCTCAATCACGATCAGCGAATGCCCCGCATCCAGCAACTTGCGCATGGCGCGCATCAGTTTGGCGATGTCATCAAAATGCAGCCCGGTGGTCGGCTCGTCAAACATGAAAAGCGTGCCGCGCCGCGCCAGCGCCTGCCGGCTCGCACTGCTGCTCCTGGCAGCCTCGGCCAGAAAGCCGGCCAACTTCAGGCGCTGCGACTCGCCGCCCGAGAGCGTCGGGACCGGCTGCCCGAGCTTGACGTATTCGAGTCCGACATCAATGATGGGTTGCAGTGCCCGGATCACTTCGCGATCGGCGGCGAACAATCGACTGGCTTCACTGACCGTCAGATTCAACACCTCAGCGACGTTCAGTGGCCTGCCAAGGCGATCGATCCTGACTTCCAGAATCTCGGGGCGGTAGCGCTTGCCATCGCAATCCGGGCAACGCAAGTAGACGTCGCTCAGGAATTGCATCTCCACGTGCTCAAAACCCGAACCGCCGCAGGTCGGGCAGCGCCCGTCGCCATTGTTGAAGCTGAATTTGGATGCGGTGTAACTGCGCTGGTGCGCCAGCGGCGCGGTGGCAAAGATCTCCCGGATTGCGTCCCAGGCGCCCACGTAGCTGGCCGGATTCGAGCGCGCCGTCTTGCCGATCGGCGACTGGTCCACAAAGACCACATCGCTGAGTTGTTCGGCGCCCAGCAGGCGCTCGTGCGCGCCGGGGGCATCGGTGGACTTGCCAAAGTGGCGCAGCAGCGCTGGTGCCAGCACGTCCTGGATCAGCGTCGATTTGCCGGAACCGCTGACACCGGTGATGCAAACCAGACGCTGCAAGGGGAACTCGACGCTGACGTTTTTCAGATTGTGGTCACGTACCCCTTCCAGAATCAGTCGCGGCGTGTTCTGCTCGACCAACCGTTTGAAGCCCATGCCCACCTGCTTGCGCCCACCAAGATAGGCACCGGTCAGGGTGTCGGCCTGTTGCAGTTCGGCGGTCGATCCATCAAAAACAATTTCCCCGCCGCGCTCGCCGGGTCCCGGACCCATGTCGATCATGCGGTCTGCCGCCATCATCACTGCCGGGTCGTGCTCCACCACCACCAGCGTGTTGCCAGCGTCGCGCAGGCGTTGCATGGCCAGGATGATGCGATGCATGTCACGCGGATGCAAACCGATGCTCGGCTCGTCCAGCACAAACAGGGTGTTGACCAGCGAAGTCCCCAGTGCCGTGGTCAGGTTGATGCGCTGCACCTCGCCGCCTGACAGTGTCCGGCTCTGCCGGTCGAGCGTCAGGTAGCCGATGCCGACATCGCACAGATACTTCAGGCGCGTCGTGATTTCCTCGAACAGGAGCTTGAGTGCCTGGGATTCTCCCGGACGCGACTCGGTCCGGCGTGGCATGGATGCCGGATCGAGTCCGGCATGACAGCCACTTGTCATTGCGGGCTCGACCCGCAATCCATGCTGGCCCGCTGCAAATGCCGGGTCAAAGCCTGCCCCGGACTCGATCCGGGGCCCAACACGCTCGAAGAACCGCCGCAGCCGGTCCATCGGCAACATCATCAGGTCGTGCAGACACAGGCCCGGCAGAGCTTCCAGTTGCTCGCGCGTCCACTTGACGCCGGATGGCATGAAGCGCCGGGCCGGCTCCATCACAGCGTCGGCATCGGCCTTGCTGCCGATGCGCCAGAGCAGGCTCTCGGTCTTGAGGCGGGCGCCGGCGCAAGTGGGACAGGTGGTGTAACTGCGGTACTTGGACAGCAGGACCCGGATGTGCATCTTGTAGGCCTTGGTCTCCAGGTACTCAAAGAAGCGCTTGATGCCAAACCAGTGCTGCTTCCACTTGCCCTTCCAGTGGGGCGAGCCGTTGATTACCCAGTGCTGCTGCTCCGGTGTCAGCTTGTTCCAGGCGGTATCGCGAGGAATGCCCTCGGCCTCGGCATGGCGCATCAGGTCGTCCTGACACTCCTGCCAGGCCGGGGTCTGCATCGGCTTCACCGCGCCAGCGCGCAATGTGAGCTTGTCGTTGGGTATCACCAGGCCGTAATCAACGCCGATGACCCGGCCAAAGCCCCGGCAGGCGTCGCAGGCGCCCACTGCCGAGTTGAACGAGAACATGGAAGCGATCGGATCCGTGTAACGCCGATCGCTCTCCGGGCAATGCAGGCCGGTGGAGAACTTCCAGACCTCAGCGTCGTCCGCATACACCGCCAGACGACCGCTGCCATGCTTGATCGCGACCTCGATCGCCTCCAGCGCTCGGGAACGCTCAACGCTGTGGATTCGAAAGCGGTCGGCCACCACGTCGAGGACGAGACGTTTTGAATTGGGGTCTGACCCCCATTCGCGTTGCGCCTGCACTTTGGTAAAGCCGCTGACGGACAGCCACTGCTCGATTTCTTCGGGCGTCGCGCTGGCCGGCAACTCGACCGGAAACGTGACGGCAAGACGCGGGTCGTCTGATCCGGCGCGCTCCAGCAGTTGCGCGTAAATGGTTTCGGCCGAGTCGTGCTGAACTGCCTGCGCAGTGTCACGGTCAAACAACTGCCCGGCTCTGGAAAATAACAGCTTCAGGTGATCATTGAGCTCGGTCATGGTGCCGACGGTGGAACGCGAGGACCGGACCGTGTTGGTCTGGTCAATGGCAATCGCCGGGGGCACGCCTTCCACCTTGTCGACGGCAGGCTTGTCCATCCGATCGAGAAACTGCCGTGCGTAGGCCGAAAAGGTCTCGACATAACGCCGCTGACCCTCGGCGTACAGGGTATCGAACACCAGACTGGACTTGCCAGAACCACTGGGGCCGGTCACCACCGTCAATTCGCCGGTGCGGATATCCAGGTCAAGGTTCTTGAGATTGTGCTGGCGTGCACCGCGAATGCGGATAAATCCGTGTGGCATGTCTTGCTGTCTTTCTGCAGGGGCCAGACATTCTAGGCAGTTCCCCGCGTCTGCAGACGCAGCAAGGTCAAAAAAAGCGGGCTGCTGCCCGCTTGTGCTATTTGCTGGCGCTGGCTGGCGCCGATGCCGGCGCTACGGCGGCCGGCGCATGTTCGGCAGTGGAGGAGCCATGCTCGTTGCCGCTCATATCCACATCACCACCCTGGCTCAGCATGTACAGTGCCACGCCGGCGAAAATCAAGAAACCCACCGCAATTTTCCACATTCTCATTCTCCAAAAAATAGTCGGGCCCTCACGCGGAGGGCCCGTTTGTCTCAACCGGCCTCAATCAGCCGGATCGAGTATCTGTCCTGACGCTTAGTCGTTGGCGTAAATGTCAATGTCTTTCGTCTCTTTCACAAAGATCATGCCGATAACAAAAGTCATGCTGGCAATGATGATGGGATACCACAAACCGCTGTAAATATTGCCTTGCGCCGCCACAATCGAGAATGAGATGGCTGGCAGAAAGCCACCGAACCAGCCATTACCGATGTGATACGGCAAGCTCATGGAAGTGTAGCGAATCCGGGTCGGGAACATTTCCACCAGCATGGCGGCGACCGGACCATACACCATGGTCACATAAACCACCAGAATGGTCAAAATCAGCACCAGCATCAGCCAGTTGCTTGAACCAATCGGAATCGGGTCTGCCTTGGCCGGATAGCCTGCCTCATTCAGCGCAGCGCGGACTTCCTTCTCAAAGCGGGCTTTTTCATCCTTGGCGTTGGCGGCCGCACCGTCGTAGGACGCAATCGACTTGGTGCCGACCTTGACATTGGCGACTGCACCAGCTTGCGCCACGCTGTCGTAATTCACGCCGGAATTGGACAGGTAAACACGTGCCAGATCGCAAGGTGTGGTGAACTTCGCTGTACCTGTCAGGTTCAGAATCAGGTTACAACTGCCTGCGTCCGCAACCACGGTCACAGGAGATTTCTGGATCGCTTGCTGCAGTTTGGGATTGGCGTAAGTGGTCAGTGCGTTAAAGAGCGGGAAATAGGTCAATACCGCCAGCAGGCAACCGGCCATGATGATGGGCTTGCGTCCAATCTTGTCGGACCAGGCGCCGAAGAACACAAAGAAAGGCGTCCCCAAAATCAGCGAGACCGCGATCAGCACGTTGGCCGTCGGACCGTCGATCCGCAGGAAGGTTTGCAGGAAGAACAAGGTATAGAACTGACCGCCGTACCAGACCACGGCTTGACCAGCAGTCAGACCGAGCAGCGCAAAGATCACGACCTTGGCGTTCTTCCATTGGCCGAACGACTCCGACAGCGGTGCCTTGGAGGTCTTGCCTTCGGATTTCATTTTGGCAAAGGCTGGCGACTCATTGAGCTTCAACCGGATCCAGACCGAGATGGCCAGCAAAATGCCCGACATGGCATAAGGAATACGCCAGGCCCAATCGGCAAAATCCTTTTCACCGAAGTAGGTGCGTGTACCCAGAATCACCATCAGGGCCAGCATCAGGCCGACCGTGGCAGTGGTTTGAATCCAGGAAGTGTAAAAGCCGCGCCGTCCGTGCGGAGCATGCTCTGCCACATAGGTGGCAGCGCCACCATACTCACCGCCCAGTGCCAGACCCTGGAACATGCGCAGGGCAATCAGGGCGATAGGCGCGATGATGCCGGCTGTCTTGTAGGTCGGCAGGAAGGCCACCAGGAAAGTCGACAAGCCCATGATCAGGATGGTGATCAGGAAGGTGTACTTGCGGCCGATCATGTCACCGAGCCGACCGAACACCAGGGCGCCGAAGGGACGCACCGCAAAGCCGGCCGCGAAGGCGAGCAACACGAAAATGTTGCGCGTGCTTTCATCCAGTGCCGAAAAGAAGTTGGCCGCAATAATGGCCGACATCACGCCGAACAGATAAAAGTCGTACCACTCAAAAATTGTGCCGAGCGACGAGGCGAAGATCACCATCTTCTCGCCTTCCGACATGGGCCGCGGGGCCACTGCTGTTGCCATACTGATATCTCCAGGATTTATAAACCTCCAACATAGAAGCTTGACTGGATTGTCGAAGGTGGCTCTGACCCTGCTCTTACGCGAAACCAACACAGGCTTGCAGGAAACTGAACGCCGGCTTACGAAACGAGTCAAGTCGCTCGACATCGCTGCCGTCAGTGACAAGTGTGCCAATCGATAGGCCAAGAAAAAACCCCCGAAACCGAAGGCAACGGGGGTTTCCAAAGAGTCAGTCAGTAACTAGTGAGCAGCACTCCCGGCCGATACTGTTCCGTCCAGACTGGGGTAACGCACATGCTCGACCAGATCCTGGATTTCTTTGCCCGGTGCTTTGGTCAGCAGCGACACGATGATGATCACGGCAAAGCCGATCGGTACACCGAACAGGCCAGCCGAAATTGGCGCGATATCCCACCAGGTGTTGGCCTTGATGATCTCGGGCGTGATGGCCATGCCGCCGTGCGTCAGCTTGTACAGCCAGGGTTGCGTCGTCACCATGTAGTAGAAGGTGGTGCCCAGTCCGGCCAGCATGCCGAGCGAGGCGCCCCACTTGTTGGCGCGCTTCCAGAAAATCCCCAGCGTCAGCGCCGGGAAGAAGGTGGCTGCTGCAAACGAGAAGGCTGCTGACACCAGGAACAGAATGTCAGCCGGCTTTTGCGAGGCCACATAAGCCGCTGCCAAGGCCACCACCAGCAACAACATCTTGGACACCATCACGCGGCGTGCCGTGGAGGCATTCGGATCCAGTATCTTGTAGTACAGGTCATGCGACAGCGCATTGGCAATCGTCAGCAACAAGCCATCCGCAGTGGAAAGCGCAGCAGCCAGACCGCCTGCTGCCACCATGCCGGAGACAACATAGGGCAATCCACCAATTTCAGGTGTCGCCAGCACGATGATGTCGCCACCAATCGAGAGTTCAGCCAATTGCAGAATGCCGTCCTTGTTGACGTCGACCACCGACAGCAGACTGGCGTCAACCGAACTCCAGCGCGCAATCCACTCGGGCAGACTGGCAAAGGGCGTACCCACCAATACGGTGTAAACCTCGAACTTGGCAAGTACCGCCAGCGCAGGAGCCGTGAAGTAGAGCAAGAAGATGAAGAACAGCGACCAACTGACAGATTCACGTGCCTCTTTCACCGAGGGGGTTGTGTAGTAGCGCATCAGAATGTGCGGCAATGCTGCGGTACCAATCATCAGGCAGAACACCAGCGCCAGGAAGTTCTTGCGCGAAATGTCCCGTGCAGCCTCATCCTTGCCCGGATAGGGTTCGGCGTGACGAATCGGTGGATTGGCACGCGCCGCGTTGCCAACCCGTGCAGCAGTGTAAGCCGCCTTGGCCGCAACCTCATCCTTGGGCAGGGCTGCCAATGCAGTCTCGGCGGCCTTGATGTCGGCCATAGGTCCGTTTGCGGCCCTCAGGTCATCAACCTTCTTCTGCGCCGCTGCCTTGTCGGCTGCCATGGCGGCCGGAACGTCCTTCAGCTTGGCAACAGCCGCTTCGGACCGCGCCTTGAAGATGCCGCGCACTTCGAGTTCCTTCGGGTCCTTGATCAACAGTTCTTCCTTGGCTGTGACCTTTTCAAGCGTATAGCCATAAACCGCCTGCGGTACGGGTACGCCGGTGTGCTTCACCGACAACCAGACCACGGGCAGCAAATAGGCGATGATCAGAATCACGTACTGTGCCACCTGGGTCCAGGTCACAGCGCGCATGCCACCGAGGAAAGAGCAGACCAGAATACCACCCAAGCCGGCAAAAATACCGACTTCAAAGGCCAGACCGGTCAGCCGTGTCGTGATCAGGCCGACGCCGTAAACCTGTGCCACCACATAGGTGAAAGAGCAGAGAATGGCACCACAAACGCCGATGATGCGTGGCAGGTGGCCTTCAAAGCGCGCCCCCAAAAAGTCGGGGATCGTGAACTGGCCGAATTTACGCAGGTACGGCGCCAGCAGCAAGGCTACCAGGCAGTAGCCACCGGTCCAGCCCGTGATAAATGCCAAGCCACCATAGCCTGTCAGGTACAGCGTACCGGCCATGCCGATGAAGGAGGCGGCTGACATCCAGTCAGCCCCGGTTGCCATGCCGTTGTACATGGCTGGAACGCGCCGCCCTGCCACATAGTATTCGGCCGCATCACTGGTACGACTCATGACCCCGATGCCGGCATACAACAGCACCGTCGCAGCCAGGAACAGGTAACCGATCCAGTTCCGGGGCAAGCCCATCTGCTCAAGCACGGCTACCAGCAGCACAAAAGCGATGAAGCCGCCGGTGTAAAAGGTATAGACCTTGTTCAGGCCCTTTTTAAAGTCGCCTTGCGACTGGTTTTCACCACCAAACATTCCCATCAAACTTCTCCTTCGGCAACGCCGTATTCGTTGTCCAGATTGTTCATGTAGCGGGCGTAGAACCAGATGATCAGGCAATAGCCGACCAGCGCGCCCTGGGCTGCCACCCAGAACGAGAACGGCCAGCCAAAAAAGCTGAACGTCAGTTCACGGGCGAAATACACCAAAATGAATGTCAGAAAAAACCAGATACCCAGCAAAATTCCCGTCATTCGCAGATTTTTGCTCCAGTATTCCTGGTGCTTAGCTGTTAGCTGCATTGTTGTCTCCTCGTTGTTATGAAAATCCATTCCCACTGATTGCTGCCTTGCCGCGCCAGCACCGATTGAAATGGGCCTAACCGACTTACTCTCACCAACCAACTCACACCGGGCGCAAACCGGTTTCACGCTCCAACTGCGCTGCCACTTTGGGCTCGAACCCCCTCAGATGCCGGATTACCGCGCGGGCCTCTTCCGGCTGCTTCAAATCGACATGGACCCTTGCCAGCTGATACCAGCCAAACGGACTCATGGGTTGCAAAGTCGTATTGCGTTTGAGCGCCAGCAAGGCCTCTTCCAACCGTCCTTGGCGCACCAGCACCACCGCCAATCCATACCAGGCCCGGTCCATTTTTTCCTCGATCGCCAAAGCAGCCCGAAAGCCCTGCTCGGCCTCCTCCAGCATGCCCAGCAACTCGGCCACAAAAGCCAGATTGAAATGTGCGTTGGACAACTGCGGGCTGAGTTCGAGCACCTGCTCAAAGTAGCGGTGCGCTACTCGGTGCTCTCCTCTTTGCAAGGCAGCGTAGCCCAGACTGTTCAGCGCGTACACGTCGTGCGGAGCGCGGCGCAGAATGTCCTCGAACACTTGGTTAGCGCGCGCCTGCAGGCCGAACAGCAACAAGACCTTGGCTTTCCATGCCAGTGCAAAACGCTCAATACGCCCCGGCGGAGGTGCTGCCGACAAGGCAGTTTGACCCGAATTCATTGGCATGCGAGGGCTCCCAGTTGCATACATAAGTCGATCTTGACCTTGACCACCAGCACCCACGCGATCACCAGCCAGCTGGCCGCTGCCAAGGGAATGTGTTGATCGAGGATCAACTTGGGGCTGACCCAGCGCGTGATCCACAGTGCCGGTTTGGCAGCCACGTCGAGCAATTGCCAAAACACATTGGTGTTTCGTTTGGCCCCCGCTAGCAAACCCAAAACAAACCGTGCCACGATGAACATCAGCGACAACTCGATCAGGCTCTTCAGAATAACGACAGTCAGCAACATCTTTTGCGAAATCTTTCCAAAGTAAATCCTTGCGGTACTTCAATGTCGTGGCGGAGCCTGACCAACGCCTGACTGCAAACTGAATGCATTCTTACCAATTACGGGTAAACCCGTTATATTTTTGCCGCTATACGAAATTTGATCCGAATTGTGTGGGTCTTCGGGTAAGTCCTAGGCCGCGAACAAGCTCTTTTTCGGCACGTTCGATATGCGGATCCCGATCATGACTTGAAGGGGACACCGCACCCATAGAATGGCGCTGGGTGTACACGCTGCGGTTTGCGGTGTGACAGGTTTATGCGCTGGTCGGGCCGCCACGCGGAGTAACTTCGACCATGTCTCTTGCACCCCAAGCCATCGCCCACGCGGCACCGGCACTGATTGCCATTTTTGTGATTGCCTACGCAGCCATTGCGCTGGAGCACCCCCTCAAAATCAATAAATCAGGATCCGCCTTGGTCGGCGCTGGCCTGATGTGGACGCTGTATGCCCTGTCGGTGGGTGATCACCGCTTGGTGGGTGAACAACTCAGTGAATCACTCATGACCACGGCGCAGATCGTGTTTTTCCTGATGGGGGCAATGACCATTGTGGAGGTGGTGGATGCGCACAACGGTTTCGACGTGATCACCGCACGTATCAAAACCGCCAAACTCCACACCCTGATGTGGTTGGTGGGTTTCGTGACGTTTTTTCTGAGCGCCATGCTGGACAACCTGACCACCACCATCGTGATGATTTCACTGATGCGCAAGCTGCTGGCCAAACATGATGATCGCTTGTTTTTTGCCGGCATCATTGTCATTGCTGCCAATTCCGGCGGTGCCTGGTCACCGATTGGCGACGTGACCACCACCATGCTGTGGATTGGTGGGCAGATCTCCAGCCTGGCGATCATCAAGGGCGTGTTCTTGCCTTCACTGGTCAGCATGGCGGTGCCGCTGAGCATCGTGTCTTATATGTTGCGTGGACGGCCTGTGGTGGCACCTGCCAAGGTGGCTAGGGCGCCGGGATTACGCACAACGCTATTTGAGCGCAACCTGATGTTTTTCCTGGGGCTGGGCATTCTGGTGGCGGTACCGGCTTTCAAGACGCTCACCCATTTGCCGCCGTTCCTCGGCATTCTGTTTGGCCTGGGTATTTTGTGGGTGGTCGGCGACATCGTGCATCGCCGCAAGGAAGACGATGCCAAACATTCCTTCACTCTGGTGCATGCCTTGAGCAAGATCGACATGGGTTCGCTGGTGTTCTTCATCGGCATTTTGCTGGCGGTTGCCACACTGGAACACACACAGGTCTTGACTGCGCTGGCGAGGTGGCTGGACCAGACGGTGGGACGTCAGGACATCATTGTCATGATCATCGGTATCGCCAGTTCCATTGTGGACAACGTGCCGCTGGTGGCTGCATCCATGGGCATGTATAGCTTGGAGCACTTCCCTCAGGACCACTTCTTTTGGGAGTTTTTGGCCTATTGCGCGGGCACCGGTGGCTCGATTCTGATCATCGGCTCAGCCGCCGGTGTAGCCGCCATGGGCCTGGAGAAGATCCAGTTCTTCTGGTACGTCAAAAAAATCGGTGGTCTGGCATTGGTGGGTTATCTGGCGGGTGCCGGGGTCTATCTGCTGCAGTACCGAATGCTTGCTTGATGGCGGTCCTGGTGGCTCGGCTTGGACCCTTTAACCGGACAGCAGTGCCAAAGGCTAAACTGTTTACATGACCCAAGCCGCACCGACCACAGCGCAACGCAGCCCGGATTTGAGCCCTTCGGGCAGCCTGTTGCACAACTTCCGGCAGGAGCTCACGCAGCATCCACCGTTTGCGCAGATGACCACGTCCGATGTGGATTACTTTTTGTCACATGCACGGCAACACTATTTCGCCCCGGAAGAAATACTGGTGGAACCGGTCAACGGTGTGGTTCAGCAGTTGTTCTACATCCGTCAGGGTGCGGTCACCGGTACCCTCGGACTGGCCGAGCAGATGGGCGGCGCCTTTGAATACGAAGCCGGTGACCTGTTTCCCGTCAGCGCGGCGGTCGCGGGTCGTGCGGTGACCGCAACTTACCGTGCCTGTGCCGACACTTTCGTGCTGGCGCTGCCGGTATCGGCAATGAAATCTCTGGCGCAGCGCAGCCCGGTATTCACCGAATTCCTGAACTTGCGCACCACCAAATTTCTGGAACTGTCGCGCAAGGCGCTGCAGGCGGCGTACGCATCGCACTCCGTAGCAGAGCAAACGCTGGAGCGGGCCCTCGGCGAACTGATTTCAACGGCGCCGGTCACTTGCAGCCCGGACACCCCCTTGCGCCAAGCGCTGGAGCGAATGCACAAGAAGCGTATTGGCTCGATGCTGGTAACCGATCCTGCGGGCGCACCGGTGGGCATTCTGACGCGCTATGACATTCTGGGGCGCATCACGTTGGCGCAGGTGTCGCTGGATGCGCCGATCTCGCAGGTCATGGTGCATCCGGTGTTGACACTGACGACGCAAAACACGGCACAGGATGCGGCGCTGCTGATGTCGCGTCACGGCATGCGCCATGTGCCGGTGACGCGCGATGGTGTGGCCGTGGGGATGGTCTCAGAGCGCGACCTGTTCGCCATGCAGAAGCAGAGTCTGAAAAACGTCAGCAGTGCGATCCGTTCTGCGCCTGATGTCGCCACACTCAAATCAATTGCTCTGGATATCCGACGCCTGGCCCGCAGCCTGCTGGGGCAAGGTGTGCAGGCACGCCAGCTTACCGCCCTTATCAGCCACCTGAACGACGTGCTGACCGGTCAGTTGCTCAAGCTCAAGGCGGATGAACACGGGATAGATTTGAATCGGCTTTGCTGGCTCTGTCTGGGCTCGGAGGGACGCGATGAACAAACCATCGCCACCGATCAGGACAACGCCCTGATCCTGCCCAACGACACCTCGGACGAGTCACGTGAGGCGATTCGGGCCTTCGCAAAAGAGGTCAACCTGGCGCTCGATGCCTGTGGTTATCCACTGTGTCACGGCGGCATCATGGCCGGCGAGGCTGCTTGCTGCCTGACGCTGGACGAATGGCGCGAACGTTTCAGGCTATGGATTGAGCAGGGTTCGCCGCAAGACCTGCTCAATGCCAGCATCTACTTCGACTTTCGGGCTTTGGCGGGAGACAAGCAACTCGCGGCAACGCTACGCCAAGAGGTGATGCAGGCGGCCCGAATCACGCCACGCTTTCACAAGCAGATGGCGCTCAACGCTCTTACGCGCAGCGCGCCGCTGAACTGGCGCGGTGCCGTCGATACCGATGACCAGGGCACGGTGGACCTGAAGTTGCAAGGTACTGCCATTTTTGTCGATGCAGCCCGCCTCTACAGCCTGGCGCACGGTATTGATGAAACCAATACACGCAAACGCCTGGAAGCCGTCGGGCCACTCATGAATCTGGCTGATACCGAATACGGGGCCTGGGTCGGTGGTTTCGAATTTCTGCAAATCCTGCGTCTGCGCATTCAGCTCGAAAGCCAGGTGCTGCCGGACGGTCCAAATCGAATTGTGGTCGCCACCCTGAACGACATCGACCGGCGCATCCTGCGCGAATCATTTCGTGTGGCGCGGCAGCTTCAGCAACGCCTGCAACTCGACTATCAAAGATAAACAATGCGCTGGCTGGAGCTTTTGCAAAGTCTTTTGGGCCGCCGCGCAACCATTGATGAGGCACGCTGGGTCATGCTGGATGTGGAGACCAGCGGACTTGATACTCAGCGCGACCGCTTGCTTGCCATTGCTGCCATTGCCGTGCGAGTCGACTGGTCCAGCAAGACCCTGAGCATCGATCTGGGCGACAGTTTTGAAGTCGTGCTGCGGCAAGACGAGACATCGAGCAAAGACAACATCCTGCTGCACGGCATCGGGGCGCAGCAACAACGTGACGGCATGGAGCCGGCTCAAGCTTTGCGCGCCTTCGCCAATTTTGCCGGCAATTCCCCCCTGCTGGCATTTCATGCGGCTTTTGATCAGGCCATGATCAATCGGTATGCGCGTGTGCATTTGAAGGCGAACCTGCCCAACCCGTGGCTCGACATTGATCACCTCTGTGCGGTAACGCATGAAAAGGTGCGAGCCCGCGCTCTGGACGACTGGATGAGCCACTTTGGCATTGCCTGCGCGGTGCGCCATCAAGCCGCTGCAGACACGCTGGCGGAATGCGAGTTGTTGCAGCGCATATGGCCCAAGCTCGCACCCCAATGCTCGAGCTGGCGCGAACTGCAGGGTTTGGCGGCGCAGCACCGCTGGCTGGTGCGGGCAGCTTGAGTTCAGCCCTAAGCTGAGTTCCTCCAGACAACACCTGCGTTGACACGAGCTTCGGTGGGCTGGAATTGCAGTGTACTCAGCAGATCCACGCAAATTCATGATACATTGGTACAAATGTATTTTGTAGTTGCCGATTGAGTCGGCGACCAAACATTCCACACCCAGCCATCGCTCGTCTAGTCGAGCGAATGCGCCCATGAGCGAGAACATCATGAGACTGTCATTGCGCTTCGTTCTTCCCCTGCTCCTGGTTCTGGCATGCATCGCCTATGGGGTTACGCCTCTGGTTGACCGATTGACCCTGAAATGGTTTGTGCGCGATTTGGAGATTCGCGCGACACTGATTGCCAACACGGTGCAGGATCCTCTTCAGGAACAGTTGGCATTGGGCAAGAAAGCCAAGATTGGGGACTTCTTTAACCGTATGACCCAGGATGAACGGCTCTACGCGGTGGGCTACTGCGCTACCCAAGCGAGCACGGTCTTAGCCAGTCGATCGCTTCCTGCAGTGATCGGCTGTGCGAGTCTGGGGCGCTGGGTGGACCCAGGGGATCACTTGATTGAAAGTGCCCGGGGACCATTGCATGTGGCGATCAGACCGATGGTGAGTGAGATGGCACCAGGTGCCCAACTGGTCCTGGTGCACGACATGAGCTTCATCACCCGCCGCAGCGAAGAAACGAAGCTTTACGTTTTCTATGTCTTCCTGGCACTGGCAGGCGTGGTCTCCCTAGTCACTGTGATCATCGCCCAGTTGTCCTGGCGCGGCTGGATGTCCGGCATGCGATCCCTGCTGCGCGGTGAGGGGCTGCTGCGTCGCCCAGAGTTCAACTCGCAGCCCAAGCTGCCCGGGTTCAAGCCGATTGCGCGAGACTTGCAAAGGCTTGTCAACGAGTTGGAGGCTGAGACCCGAGCACGGGATGAGAGCCAGATCACCTGGACACCGGATGCGCTGCGCACCATTCTTCACACCGAATTGCGAGGTGAGGATGTCATCGTCGTAGCCAACCGCGAACCCTATATCCACCAGCGCCGGGGCGAGCGTATTGACGTGCAACGGCCGGCAAGCGGATTGGTCACGGCGCTGGAGCCCATCATGCGCGCCTGTTCTGGCACGTGGGTCGCCCACGGCAGCGGAACGGCCGATCGCGAAGTCGTCGATAAACACGACCGCATCGCCGTCCCACCCGAACAGCCGGCATACCAGATTCGCCGCGTCTGGCTGACTGCCGAAGAGGAAGCAGGTTACTACTACGGTTTGTCCAACGAGGGCTTGTGGCCGTTGTGTCATATTGCGCATGTGCGGCCCACTTTCCGTTCAAGCGATTGGGACCACTACGTTGCAGTCAACCGCAAATTCGCCAAGGCCGTGGTGAATGAGTCCAAGACAAAGTCGCCTATCGTTTTGGTTCAGGATTACCACTTTGCGCTGTTGCCGAAGATGATTCGTGACGAGTTGCCGGATGCCACCATCATCGCGTTTTGGCACATTCCCTGGCCCAACCCGGAGTCCTTTGCCATTTGTCCATGGCGAGAAGAGTTGCTCGCGGGGATGCTGGGAAGCAGCATTCTTGGGTTTCATACCCAATTTCACTGCAACAACTTTGTTGATACCGTGGATCGCTTTCTTGAGGCCCGGGTAGATCGGGAATCGTTCAATGTCTCTTTCGGCGGCAAACCGACGGCTGTGCGGCGTTACCCGATTTCCATTGCGTGGCCGCCTGATCCGGAGTTGCTGAAGAAGAACGTGCTGGAGTGCCGCAGTAGTATTCGGCAAGTCAACGACCTGCCACCCGAACACAAACTCGGAATTGGGGTGGACCGCCTGGACTACACCAAGGGAATTGTGGAGCGGCTGCGTGCAATTGAACGACTGCTGGAGTTGAATCCGGACTGGATCGGTCGCTTTACCTTTGTGCAAATCGCCGCCCCGACCCGATCCGGCATCGACGAGTACCAGCAGCACGAGGCGCAGGTGCGGGCCATGACAGCGCGCATCAACAGTCGCTTTGAACGCCAGGGACCGCCGCCCATCATCCTGAAGGTGGAGCATCACGAGTCGCCGGCAGTTTATGAATATTTCCGGGCTGCTGACCTTTGCTTTGTGAGCAGTCTGCACGATGGCATGAACCTGGTTGCCAAGGAATTTGTTGCTGCACGCGATGATGAGCGCGGTGTCCTCATACTTTCGGAATTCACCGGAGCCGCGCGCGAGTTGCCAGAGGCGCTCATAGTCAACCCGTACGACGCTGACCAGTGTGCTGCGGCACTTCATCTGGCGCTGACCATGCCAGAGCTTGAGCAACGCGATCGAATGCGCCTGATGCGTGGGCTGGTGGCTGAGTTCAACGTCTTCCGCTGGGCCGGGCGCATGCTGTTGGATGCTGCTGCCATGCGCCGCAGGGGACGACTGACAGGCAAACGGGATGAAGCAGAGTCATGACGGCATCTCGCTCGCGTCGTCCTCCGCCGGCCAGTTTGAACTGGGGCTACTTTCTTGATGTCGACGGCACCTTGGTCAACATCGCTGATACGCCGCAGGGTGTTGAGGTGGATTCGGCCCTGCTTGATCTGATTGAAACCTTGCATAGAGCCAGCGGTGGTGCAGTTGCCTTGATCAGCGGCCGCATGATCTCGGATCTGGAAAACCACCTTCGGTTGCCGAATATTGCACTGGCTGGACTCCACGGACTGGAACGGCGTGACAGTACAGGGAGGCTCTGGATTCACGCGGCACCTCCTGATAGCAAGCAGGCCATGAAACAAGCTCTGGCGCCGATTCTGACCAACCATCCGAATTTGTTGCTTGAAGACAAAGGACTGACACTGGCGTTGCACTACCGGATGGCCCCCCAGTTGGCTTCCTTCGTGCACACGACAATGCGCCGTCTGCTCCACGCGCTCGGGCACGGGATGGAGCTTCAATGTGGCAAGCGCGTGGTAGAGATCAAGCCGGCTGGTATTGATAAGGGCACTGCGGTCACGGAATACTTGATGGAATCACCGTTCAAGG
>CAITZZ010000074.1 GCA_903897005.1 uncultured beta proteobacterium
GATCAGCGCGAAGCGCGCGAGGTCGGAGAAAAGGCAGTGCAATTTGCGATGTGGGGCCAGCGCAATGGCTCGGTCGCCATCAAACGCACCGGCTTTTACTCGGTTGACTATGAACTGCTGGAACTCGACGCCGTGGCAGGCAAGACGCGTGTCATGGAGGATGAATTCATCACGGCCAGCGGCACCGACGTGACCGACGCGTTCCGACTCTATCTGCGTCCGCTCCTGGGCTCGGGCATGCCCGACGCGTTCCGACTCCGCCACCACCCGGTGGCCAAGGTTTTACATCAAGGAAAACAAGCATGACTATCGAATTCAAGGGCCAGGTGGCCATCGTGACAGGTGCCGGCGGTGGCCTGGGCCGCGCCCATGCGCTGGCGCTGGCAGCGCGTGGCGCCAAGGTGCTGGTCAATGATCTGGGCGGTGCAAGGGATGGCTCGGGCGGCTCGGTCAGCGCTGCCGAAGCGGTGGCTGCGGAGATTCGCGCCGCCGGCGGTGAAGCGCTTGCGAACGGCGCGTCGGTGACCGATTTTGCTGCGGTGCAAGCCATGGTGCAACAGGCCATGACGGCCTGGGGCCGCGTTGATATTCTGGTCAACAATGCCGGCATCCTGCGTGACAAGACTTTTGCCAAAATGGATCTGGCCGACTTTGAACTGGTGCTGCAGGTTCACCTGATGGGCGCCGTGCATTGCAACAAGGCGGTCTGGCCCATCATGAACGCGCAGCAGTACGGCCGCATCCTGATGACGACCTCATCGACTGGCCTGTTTGGCAATTTTGGCCAGACCAACTATGGCGCTGCCAAGCTGGCGCTGGTCGGCCTGATGCAGACCCTGGCACTCGAAGGCGCCAAGAACAACATCCGTGTCAACTGCCTGGCCCCGACCGCTGCCACCCGCATGACCGAGGGCTTGATGCCGCAGGCCGTGCTCGATGCCCTGCAACCGCAAGCCGTAGTGCCAGCGATGCTGGTGCTGGTGTCAAAGGATGCGCCAACCCGCACCACGCTGTGTGCCGGCGCCGGCACCTTCGAGGCGGCTCACATCACCATGACCAGCGGTGTCTGGATTGGCACCGATGCGAACGCGCCGGAGCGGCTGGCCGAGCAGTTGGCGCAGGTGACGGACCGCACGGGTGACAGCGTGCCGCAAAGCGGCGCTGCGCAAGGCACGAACGAGGTTGGCAAGGCGATGCAGAACGCCGCTCGCTAAGGGCAGCAATGGGCTGGGACTATCCCCATCCCTTCACCTTGCCGGCAACGCCGCAAGCGAGGGACATTGACGGCCTGAAGCACACCAACAATGCCGTCTATGTGCAGTGGTGCGAAAAAATAGGCTGGGCGCATTCTGAATCGCTGGGCTTGAACCTGGCGGACTATCAGCGGCTGGATCGCGCGATGGCGATCCGGCGCGGCGAGTACGACTACCTGCTGCCCACCACGCTGCACGAGGAACTCACCTTGGCAACCTGGCTGACAGCAAGCGACGGCAAACTGACCATGGAGCGGCGCTTTCAGCTGATTCGCAAGGCGGATCAAGCGACGGTGCTGCGTGGCCGCTGGGATCTGGTGTGCATCGAACTCAGCAGCGGCCGAGCGCGCCGCATGCCGCCAGAGTTCTGCCAGGTCTACCTGGCGGCGATGGTGAATCCGGCTGCGTGACGGGAGCGCCTAGCGCATTTTTGCTTGGTCGCCGAAAACACCCCAGACCAGTTTTTCTGGCTTGACAAACTTCTTCCAGGTGCTGTTGACCTGCTCCGGCGTCAGTGACGCGATCATGGTATCGCCTCGTTCGTAGGCATCTGGCGTTTGGTCGAACTCCAGCCGCTCACCCATGAAAGCCAGCGCCCAACCGTCGCCAGAACGTCCACGCAGGCGATCGGCCAGAAACTGCTGCCGGAAAGTTTCCACTTCGGTCGCGGAGAAGCCCTCTCCCAGGGAGCGTGCCAATTCTTCCTTGAGGGCCGATTCGGCAGCGCTGACCTTGCCGGGCGAGACCTCGGCGCTCATTGAAAAGCGGGCGTTGGCCTCGTAGCGACTGGCACTGTAAGAAGCACCCGCGCTGTAGCTCAAACCGCTGGTCTCACGCAAACGAAGCCAGAGCCTGGACCCCGGCCCACTGCCAAAAATGCGGGCCGCCAGGGACATGGCGTAATCCTGCCAGTCAAGCTGGCCGGCCCGAAGCGGCAACGCATGGTAGGCGGTCAGGCTCGCGTTGGTCTTGTCAGGCGTATCAAAAACCAGTCGCGCCGGCGTGCGATCGACCAGCGGCTGCTCGACCCGCTGCCAGGCTTGCGGCGCCTGCCAGCCATCGAGTGCCAGTGCAAACTGTTGCTGAAGCTGCTTCACGTCGACGGGGCCCAGCACGGCGATCTGGGCATTCTGGGCGCCGTAAAAGCGTTGATAGAAGGCATAGGCCTGATCGCGCGTAACCGACTTGAGTTCCTGCAAGGTTTCATCCAGGCTGGACACGTAGCGCGGATCGCCCTTGGCATAGGGATTGCCGTAGCGGCTCCAGGCGTTTTGCGCCTGTGCTTCCCTGTCCTTGAGCTGCCCTTCGTAGGCCTTGATCTGGGCCGAGCGGATTTCCTCGAATTCAGCCGGCGGGAAAGTCGACTCCCTGAGCAGCCGGGTCGCCAGTTCCAGCGCGGGCTTGACCTTGTCCTGCTTCACGGTCAGCGTCAACGCACCGCCCTCGTCGCCAAAACGCAGTGACAGGGCGGCGCCGAGTCTGACCTGCTCATCGTGAATCTGCTGACGCGTCATGCTTGCCGTGCCCTTGTCCAGCATCTGCCCCGCCAGCGTGGCGGCGACATCCTGCTGGCGCAGCGATTCAGCGCTGCCGAACTTGAAGGACACGCTGAGTTTGACCAGGTCACCGCGCACCGGTTTGGAGAGCAGTGCCGCCTTGATGCCACCCGGCGTGCTGGCGAAACTGACCTTTTCATGGAGCGAACGAGTGCTGAAGTCAAAAGCGCTCGATTCCAGCCCTTTTTCGCTCAACGTGTAACCCTGCAGGTAGGCTGCCACATCAGGCAGTCCCATCTCTGGCGCACGCACCGGCGTCTTGGTCGGAATCAGGTGGCCCAGCGTCCGGTTGTCAGCCAGCAGATAGCTGCGCGCCACCCGATTCACCTCGTCCAGTGTCACCGCTTTCATGCGCTCGCGGTCAACAAACACGGCGCGCCAGTCCCCCAGCACCTCGAATTGCAGCGCGCCCTGTGCCACGGCGGCCGCGTTGGCAAACGCCAGTTCCAGATTCTTCTCGAGCCTGGCTCGGGCACGGTCAAACTCATCCTGGCGCAACGGCTCTTTGGCCAGGTTCTCGATCGTGTCCAGCAACAGTTTCTGGCGCGCCAGCGGGTCATCGTCCGGACCAAACGCCGTACCGAAGACGACGCTACCGGCTTCGCGCCGACGGTCGGCACCGGCGAAGACCGCCTGCGCCAGTTTGCTCTCGACCAGCGCCTTGTGCAGGCGCCCCGAAGGCACGTCGCCCAAAGCGGTTGCCAGCACCGTCAGCGCCATGTTGTCCGGGTGCAAGGCCGCCGGCGCGCGGTACGTGACCAACATGAGTTGAGCGCTGGCAGGCCGGCGCACCACGACGCTGCGTTCCCCGTCCTGCACTGGCTCCAGCGTGTAGGTCGGCGCCATCGGCACCTGCCCCCGCGGCAGGACCCCCAATGACTTCTGGATCGCAGCCAGGGTAGCCGCCGGATCGAACTTTCCTGCCACCATCAGCACTGCATTGTCCGCTCGGTAGTAGCGCTTGTAGAAGGTCTGCAAGCGGGAAATGTCGACGTTTTCAATATCTGCCCGGTTACCAATGGTCGGCTTGCCATAGTTGTGCCAGGGATAGGCAGCGGCCATGACGCGCTGCGACAGCGTGGCAAAGGGGTTGTTGCCGGCGATCTCGAACTCGCTGCGCACCACCGTCATCTCGCTGTCGAGGTCCTTCTTCGCAATAAAACTGTTGACCATGGCGTCAGCCTGCCAGCCAATGTACCAATCCAGAGATTCCTGGCTGGAAACAAAGGTGGCGTAGTAGTTGGTTCGATCGGCCGAGGTCGTGCCATTGAAGGTGAAACCGCGCTTGCGGAACTCTGCCTTGGGGTCCGGCGTATTGGGAGATCCCTTGAAGATCAGATGCTCCAGCAAATGCGCCATGCCGGACTCGCCGTAGCCTTCATGGCGCGAGCCAACCAGGTAAGTCAGGTTCACCGTGACCCGCTCGTCAGCCAGATCGGGTGCCAGCAATACTTTCAAACCATTGGCCAACTGGTACTGTGTGATGCCCTCCACCGTCTGCACACGCGTCACGCCCGGTGGCAACGTTTGGGTCTCCTGCGCCGGGAGTTGAAAGGCCAGTAAAGCGCCGAAAAATGCCAGCACCGCCGCCCTGGCGAAACGGCCGCCAGCGCACTTGAGAATACCCATCGATGTCTCCCTGTCAGGAATTCGCCGATCGATCGAGCCGGCTGGTAAAACTCCTGAAGGCGATGATACTTCCTGAGTTGTCAGTGCACGACGCGCTCGAAGGTGAACTGCCCGGGTGCGCGGATCGGATCGACATCGACCGGAATCACATCTTTTGGCCCAAACCTGCCTTCCAGCAGCAACCTGGACAGCGGGTTCTCTATGCGCTGCTGAATCGCGCGCTTGAGCGGCCGCGCGCCAAACACCGGATCAAAGCCGACCTTGGCCAGTTCCGCCAGTGCCGCGGGCGACACTTCCAGTATCAGGTCCATTTTGGCCAGCCGTTCCTGCAGCACCTTGATCTGGATGCCGGCGATCTTGGCAATGTGCGAGGCATCCAGTGCATGGAACACCACGGTCTCGTCAATCCGGTTCAGAAATTCCGGCCGGAAGTGATTCTTCAGTTCGCCCGTGACGGCGTCCTTGATGTCCTCGCTGTCCTGCCCGACCATGCCCTGAATCATCTGCGAGCCGATGTTGCTGGTCATCACAATCACCGTGTTCTTGAAGTCCACGGTACGCCCCTGGCCATCGGTCAGCCGACCATCATCGAGCACCTGCAGCAGCACGTTGAACACATCGGGGTGCGCTTTCTCGACCTCATCGAGCAGCAGCACGCTATAGGGTTTGCGCCGCACTGCCTCTGTCAGGTAACCGCCCTCCTCGTAACCAACGTAACCGGGCGGCGCGCCAATCAGGCGTGCCACCGAATGCTTCTCCATGAACTCGCTCATGTCGATGCGCACCAGGTGATCTTCGCTGTCAAACAGAAAGCCGGCCAGCGCCTTGCACAGCTCGGTCTTGCCGACGCCGGTTGGCCCCAGGAACAGGAAAGAGCCGGTTGGACGGTTCGGATCCGACAGACCGGCACGCGAGCGCCGGATGGCGTTGGCAACGGCCTTGATTGCTTCGTCCTGACCGACCACACGCTGATGCAGTTTGTCTTCCATCTGCAGCAGCTTGTCGCGCTCACCCTGCATCATCTTGGATACCGGGATACCGGTGGCGCGACTCACCACCTCGGCAATTTCTTCAGCGCCCACCATGGTGCGCAGCAATTGCGGACGACCACCGTCCTTGGCATTCTTGGCCTTGCCAGCTTCCTTGGTCTGTGCGTCCTTGAGCTGCTTTTCCAGCCCCGGCAGCTTGCCGTACTGCAACTCGCCGGCCCGGTTGAAGTCACCCTTGCGCGTCAGCTCCTCGATCTCGAAACGCAGTTTTTCGATCTCCTGCATGATGGCTTTGGAACCCTGTGCCTGCGCTTTTTCAGCCTTCCAGATTTCGTCCAGATCGGCGATTTCCTTCTGCAGCTTGCTGATCTCCTCCTCGATCAAGCCGAAACGCTTTTGCGAGGCTTCGTCCTTCTCGCGGCGTACCGCTTCGCGCTCGATCTGCAACTGGATCAGACGCCGGTCGAGCTTGTCCATCACTTCAGGCTTGGAGTCGAGCTCGATCTTGATCTTGGATGCTGCCTCGTCGATCAGGTCGATCGCCTTGTCCGGCAAAAAACGATCCGTGATGTAGCGGTGGCTCAACTCGGCGGCGGCCACGATGGCCGGATCGGTGATCTGCACGCCATGGTGCGCCTCGTAGCGCGCCTGCAGTCCACGCAGGATGGCAATCGTCGCTTCCACCGTCGGTTCGCCTACCAGGATTTTCTGGAAGCGCCGTTCCAGCGCGGCGTCCTTCTCGATGTACTTGCGGTACTCATCGAGCGTGGTGGCACCGACGCAATGCAGTTCACCGCGCGCCAAAGCGGGCTTGAGCATATTGCCGGCGTCCATCGCGCCTTCCGCCTTGCCGGCCCCCACCATGGTGTGCAACTCGTCAATGAAAACAATGGTTTGACCCTCGTCCTTGGCCAGGTCCTTCAGCACGTTTTTCAGGCGCTCCTCGAACTCGCCGCGGAACTTGGCGCCGGCCAGCAGGGACGCCATATCGAGTGACAGGACGCGCTTGCCCTTGAGGGAATCGGGCACCTCGCCAGCCACGATGCGTTGCGCCAGCCCCTCGACGATGGCGGTCTTGCCAACGCCGGGCTCGCCGATCAGCACCGGATTGTTCTTGGTCCGGCGCTGCAACACCTGAATGGCACGGCGGATTTCATCGTCACGACCGATGACCGGGTCGAGCTTGCCCATGCGGGCACGCTCGGTCAGGTCCAGACAGTATTTCTTGAGTGATTCACGCTGATCTTCGGCGTCGGCGCTGTCTACATTCTGGCCACCACGCACGGCGTCGATGGCGGCTTCGAGCGACTTGCGGTTCAGCCCGTTCTCACGAACCAACTTGCCGATGTCCTGCTTGCTGTCAGTCAGGGCCAACAAAAAGAGTTCGCCGGCAACAAACTGGTCACCGCGCTTGATCGACTCCTTCTCGGCCGCTTGCAGCAATGTGACCATGTCGCGGCCAATCTGAACCTGCTCCTGGCCCTGAACTTCAGGCAGCTTTTTCATCGCCAGTTCGGCGGCACCGAGCAGACCGGCCACATTCACACCAGCACGCTGCAACAGGGCTTTGGGCCCGTCTTCCTGACGCAACATGGCAGTCAACACATGCACCGGCTCAATGTAGGCGTGGTCCTGGCCCAGGGCCAGCGTCTGAGCCTCGCTCAAGGCTTCCTGAAACTTGGTCGTCAACTTTTCCATTCGCATGGCAATCCCCTTGGTCTTTGATTGCCTGTCACCTTGGGTTAAGTAGGAACATTTCAAGTGCCAGGCGCGTGGGCAAGTCTGACTAAAATCAAACCATGACCATTCACCAGTTGCAGGCAAGCTATGTTCTGGAGCAGGATCGCATCCTGGTGCGCATGAATACGCTCGCTGGTGAGGAGTTGCGTCTTTGGTTAACGCGTCGCATGGTCAGGAACCTGTTTCCGCACATGCTGCAGGTCACCGCCGATCTGGTGGCCGATCAGGCCCAGGGTGCCAGTCACGACGGCGCTGACCGCACTGCGTTGACCCGGTTCAAAAAGCAGGAGTCACTGCAAAAGGCGGACTTTCATACGCCCTTTAACAGTCAGGCAGCCAGCTTGCCAATCGGGGACGCACCGCTGCTGGCCAGTCGTGTCCACATCACGGTCTGTGACGGTGGCTCCCTGCGCATCGGCTTTGAAGAGGATGTGGCGGGCGCGGCGACCAAACGAAGTTTTGAAGTGACGCTGGGTCAGGATCTGCTGCACGGCTTCATGCATTTGCTCGAAGCTGCCCTGCAGCAAGCCGATTGGGGCATCACGCTGGAGCCTGGCACTGCAGGCGGCGAGCCGCTGACGGCAGATGCTTTTGCCAACGCCAAGCCGCCCCAGTACCTGAACTGAGCCCCTCAGAGGTTGGACGCCGAAATGCCCCAGCGCGCCAGCGCTGCGTCGTCGGCGACACGTGCATCGACCCAACGCGCGCCCTGCGCAGTCTGCTCCTTCTTCCAGAACGGTGCCTGGGTCTTGAGGTAGTCCATCAGGAACTCACACGCGGCGAAACTCTCGTGACGGTGCTTGGATGCAACAGCCACCAGCACAATCTGATCCATGGCTTGCAACAGGCCAACGCGATGAATGACCCGGGCATCGAAGATGTCAAACCGCTGCTGCGCCTGATCAATCATGGCCTCGATCGCCTTCTCCGTCATTCCGGGGTAATGTTCCAGTTCCATCGCCAGGACTGGCTCCGCCGCACCGCTCTCAGGCCCGGCGGCGTGACGATCGCGTACCGTTCCGACAAAGCTGCAGACGGCCCCAATGCCGGCGTGACCGCCACGCAGTGCTGCCACTTCAGCGCTCAGATCAAAATCTTGCGTCTGGATGCGAACGCGCGCCGTGGCGGATGAAGCTGCGCTCATGCTCAACTCAACCACCCGTGACCGGCGGAAAGAAGGCCACTTCCGCACCGTCGAGCAGACTGACGGATTCTCTGCACATGACCTGATTGAGTGCCATGCGCAGGGCCCGGCCCCGCGCCAGAGCCTGCGCGTGCGGCGCATCCAGAGCAATCAATTCGTCGCGCAGTGCTGCCAGTGTGCTGGCTGTCGTCTCGACCGATTCGGCGGCGACGCCAACCGTTTCGCGGATTGACGCGAAATACCTGATCTCCACTTTCATCCCAGCATCTCCATCAAGGGAATAAACCGGACCAGGTCGCCATAGGCAATGACCTGCCCTGGCGGGTTGTCAACCAGCCCATCGGCCCAGACCGCTGAGGTCAGTACGCCTGAACTCTGGTTGCCAAACAAATCCAGCCCACCCTGCGCGTTGCGCCTTGCGCGCAGAAATTCTCGCCGCTTGTCCGCTTTGGGAAGTGTGAAGTGGGCCGGCACGGCAATCGAATGGACAGCCACTTGACGGGCCCCCTGCAGGCGCAACAGAAACGGGCGCACCAGCAGCAGGAAAGTAACAAAGCTCGACACCGGGTTGCCCGGCAAGCCGATGAAATGCGCATCCTGAACCCGTCCATAAGCAAAGGGCTTGCCCGGCTTGATGGCAAGTTGCCACAGGTCCAGAGAGCCCAGGGACTGCACGGCTGGTTTGATGTGGTCTTCCTCACCGACCGAAACACCACCGCTGGTGAGAATCAGATCGTGCCCACGGGCCGCCTGCTGCAAGGCCTGCACGGTCGCATCGAGCCGGTCCGGCACGATACCCAGGTCGCTGACTTGGCAACCCAGGCGCTGCAACAGGGCGCGCAAGAAGAAGCGGTTCGAGTTGTAAATGCTGCCTGGCTTCATCTGGGCCGGAGTGATTTCACCGGGCATCACCAGTTCATCGCCGGTAGAAAACAAGGCCACCCGGGGGCGGCGCAGCACCGTCAGGGTACTCATGCCGACGCTCGCAGCCAGCCCCAAGGCAGCAGGCGAGAGCCGCTCGCCTCGTGCCAGGACGACCGAACCTTCGGCAATATCCTCGCCAGCGCGGCGTATCCATTGACCCGGCAACGCTGTTGCGTTGATGCGCACGCGCTCGCCGGGCAGCGCCTCGCAGTCTTCCTGCATGATGACCGCATCAGCGCCTGGCGGAATCGGAGCGCCGGTAAAGATACGGGCTGCGCTCGACGGATGAAGCGCCACGCCCGCACTCCCCGCTGCGATGCGCTGCGTCACGGGCAACTCCGTTGCACCGGGCGACAGATCGGCGCAACGCAGCGCGTAGCCGTCCATGGAACTGTTGTCCTGTGGCGGCACCTGCAGGTCCGACACAATATCCTGCGCCAGCACCCGGCCATCGGCATCAAAAGTGCTGACCTCTTCCTGCTGCGTCAGCACGCTGGCATATTGCAGCAGCTGTGCCAGCGCGACATCGAGCGGCTTGAGCGCTGGGCGCTGCATCACGGGGCGACCCCGGCAAAGCGAACCAGCTTCATCTGCAGTGCTGCGCAATATAGGCCTTGATGGCAGCCGGATCGGCCGCCATCCGCGTCACCCTCTTGGGCAGGGCTTCGATGCCCTCAAACTGGGGCGGTCGATCAGGCTCACGACCCAGCGCTTCGACGATGGTGGCGGCAAACTTGATGGGCAAGGCAGTCTCCAGCACGATCATCGGCACGCCCGCTTGCCGGTGCTCGCCGGCCACCTTGAGCGCATCCGCTGTGTGCGTGTCAATCAGCACGCCAAAGCGCTCGAAGGTCGTGCGGATGGTGTTCAGGCGATCGGCATGGGTGCTCTTGCCGCTTTCAAAACCGTAGACCGTCGCTGCCTTGCCAAAAGCCGGGTCGGCGCTCAGGTCAAAACGGCCGGTCTGCTGAAGTTCGTCGCCAAACAAGGCCTTCAGGCGCACGCCGTCACGGCCCAGCAGGTCGAATACAAAACGTTCGAAATTCGATGCCTTCGAGATATCCATCGAGGGGCTTGATGTCTCGTGCGTATCGGCGCTGCTGCGCACGCGATAGACGCCGCTGCGGAAGAATTCGTCAAGCACATCATTTTCGTTGGTGGCGACCACCAGCGCGGCAATCGGCAGGCCCATCATGCGCGCCACGTGGCCGGCGCAGACGTTGCCAAAGTTGCCCGAGGGCACGGTAAAACTGACTCTTTCGGAATTGTTCGTCGTGGCTTGGAAGTAACCAGCAAAGTAGTACACCACCTGTGCCATCAGGCGTGCCCAGTTGATGGAATTGACGGTTCCGATTTTGTACTGACGTTTGAAATCGAGATCGTTCGAGACCGCCTTGACCATGTCCTGGCAGTCATCGAAAACGCCCTCCACCGCGATGTTGTGGATATTGTCATCTTGCAGGCTGAACATCTGGGCCTGCTGGAACGGACTCATGCGGCCCAGCGGACTGGTCATGAAAACGCGCACGCCTTTTTTGCCGCGCATGGCGTACTCGGCAGCGCTGCCGGTATCACCGCTGGTGGCGCCCAGGATGTTGAGTTGCTCGCCGCGACGCCCCAGTTCGAATTCAAACAAGTTGCCCAGCAACTGCATGGCCATGTCTTTGAAAGCCAGCGTCGGACCATTGGACAGTGCCTCCAGAAACAGGGGCGCCTGTCCAGCAGGGGTCAAGGCATCGTGCAGCTGCGTCAAGGGAACGATCTGAGGCGTGCCAAAAACAGCCTGCGTGTAGGTCTTGTCGCAAATCGCTCGCAACTCACTGGCGGGAATGTCGTCGATGTAGAGCGAGAGCACTTCAAAGGCCAGTGCGCCGTAGCCCTGTTGCCGGTACACGTTGCGCCAGCGCGCGAGTTGCGCCTGATCGACCTGCGGGTAGTGCTCGGGCAGGTACAAGCCGCCATCGGGTGCCAGACCTTCCAGCAGGATTTCACAAAAGTGCTTGCGCCCGGACTCATCCAGGGCAGGAGCGCGTGTTGAGCAGTACTTCATCAGGCCAGTTCTTCCTTGCGGATGCGCGTGATCGGTGCCAGCACGGTGGGGAGTTGCTGCATCTGCGCCAGCGCATCGTTCATGTCGGCCTCCACGCAGTCATGCGTGAGAATGATGAGGTCAGTCTGGGTCGCGCCTTCACCCGCCACTTCGTCGGCTTCGCGCTGCAGCACGGCGTCGATACTGATGTTCAGGGCTGCCAGTATGCCGGTGACCCGGGCCAGCACGCCAGCCTCGTCCGCGACACGCAGACGCAGGTAGTAACTGGTCACCACTTCGCTCATGGGCAGCACGTTCAGATCGCTCATGGCATTGGGCTGAAACGCCAGGTGCGGCACCCGGTTGAGCGGATCGGCCGTATGCAGCCGCGTGATGTCGACCAGGTCGGCAATCACGGCGCTGGCGGTCGGTTCCGACCCGGCTCCCTTGCCGTAGTAGAGCGTCGTTCCCACCGCATCACCCTGCACCATGACAGCGTTCATGGCGCCCTCCACATTGGCAATCAGGCGTTTGGTAGGCACCAGGCTGGGATGCACGCGCAGTTCGATGCCGGCCGCCCTGTTCTTCTTCGGGTCGGCTGCACGGCGCTTGGTGATGCCCAGCAATTTGATGCGGTAGCCGAGTTGTTCGGCGTATCGGATGTCGGCCCCGGCGAGCTTGGTAATGCCCTCGACATAAGCCTTTTCAAACTGCACCGGAACGCCGAAACCGATGGCCGACATGATGGTCGCCTTGTGCGCGGCATCAATGCCTTCGATATCGAAGGTCGGATCGGCCTCGGCATAACCCAGACGCTGCGCCTCCTTCAGCACGACATCGAAATCGAGTCCCTTGTCGCGCATCTCCGACAGGATGAAGTTGGTGGTGCCGTTGATGATGCCGACAATCCATTGAATCCGATTGGCAGTCAGGCCCTCGCGCAAGGCCTTGATGATCGGGATACCCCCAGCCACCGCCGCCTCAAAGGCCACCATCACGCCTTTGGCAGAGGCTGCGGCAAAGATCTCGGTTCCGTGCACCGCCAGCAAGGCCTTGTTGGCAGTCACCACGTGCTTGCCCGCAGCAATCGCCTCCATCACCAGGGTCCTGGCAATACCGTAGCCACCGATCAGTTCAACCACAATGTCGATATCCGGATTGGCAATCACGGCGCGCGCGTCATTGACCACCGTGACACCGGAGTCGACCAGAGCCTGCACCCGCGCCAGATCGAGGTCGGCCACCATGCTGATTTCGATGCCGCGGCCAGCGCGGCGCATGATCTCCTGCTGATTGCGACGTAACACATTGAAGGTGCCTGAGCCTACAACGCCCATGCCAAGAAGACCTACTTGAATCGGTTTCATAAAATATTGCTTGTTGGTAAATCAGTTGCTATGCCGCTTGCGGTAACTTTCGAGGAACTTGGCAAGACGCCCAATGGCCTCGCGCAAATCATCTTCGTGTGGCAAAAAGACGATCCGGAAATGATCAGGCACTGGCCAGTTGAATCCGCTTCCCTGAACCAGCATGACGCGGGTTTCCTGCAGCAGTTCGAGAAAGAATTGCTGGTCATCGGCAATCGGGTAAAGCGTTGGATCGAGCCTTGGAAACATGTACAGGGCAGCGGTCGGCTTGACGCAAGTGACACCGGGGATGGCGGTGATCAACTCGTACGCCAGGTCACGTTGCCGGCGCAGGCGGCCCCCTTCAGCCACCAGATCATTGATGCTCTGGTAGCCACCCAACGCGGTCTGAATGGCCCACTGTCCCGGCACGTTGGCACAGAGCCGCATGTTCGAGAGCATGTTAAGCCCCTCGATGTAATCGACTGCCGATTTCTTGTCGCCCGAAACAATCATCCAGCCGGCCCGGTAGCCGCAGGAACGGTAACTCTTGGACAGTGAATTGAAGGTCAGCATCAACACATCGTCAGCCAAACTGGCGATGGCCGTGTGGCGCGCCCCATCGTAGAGCACCTTGTCGTAAACCTCATCGGCAAAAATCACCAAGCCGTGTTCCCTGGCGATCTGCACCATGGCCTTGAGCAGTTCGTCCGAATAGAGCGCGCCGGTCGGGTTGTTCGGGTTGATCACCACGATGCCCTTGGTGCGCGATGTGATCTTGGAACGAATGTCGTTCAGGTCAGGCATCCAGCCGCTGGCTTCGTCACACAGGTAATGCACGGGGCTGCCGCCCGAGAGGCTGGCAGCGGCCGTCCAGAGCGGATAGTCCGGCGACGGCAGCAGCAATTCGTCGCCGTTGTCGAGCAGGGCGTTGGTGGCCATCACAATCAGTTCGCTGGCGCCGTTGCCCAGGTAAATGTCGTCCAGCGTGACGCCCCGGATGCCCTGCTGCTGGGTGTAATGCATCACGGCCTTGCGCGCGCCAAAAATACCTTTGCTGTCGGAGTAACCCGCGGAACTGGGCAAATTGCGAATCATGTCCTGCTGGATTTCTTCCGGCGCGTCGAACCCAAACACGGCCAGATTGCCAATGTTGAGTTTGATGATTTTGTGCCCCTCTTCTTCCATCTGGCGGGCGGCGTCCATGATGGGTCCACGTATGTCGTAACAGACGTTGGCCAGTTTGCTAGATTTTCGAATGGTCTTCAAAGTCCCTCCGGACACGCTTGGCATGAGGCGAAACCTATAATTTGACCACATTTCGGCTCGGCATCAGGCGTTCCTGACGCGACACGACATCGGCACCCGGACAATTTCGACATGAAGATTCAACCTGACATCATTGGCGTGCAGTCCATCAGTGGCTACGGACCGGGCTGGATCGGCGTCGGCGGCGAAAAACTCACCAGCAGCGTGGTGATCGGCTCGCGCGGCGAACGTCTTGCCTGGAACTGCAAGCGCTTTGAAGATCTGGACGCAAGGCATTTCGAGCAACTCGCGGCGCTGCAACCGGAGTTGGTGATCTTTGGCAGTGGCCAGCAGATTCGCTTCCCGCTGGGGCTTTGGATCAAATCCCTGATTGAGCAGCAGATCGGCATCGAAACCATGGACACGCAGGCCGCTTGCCGCACCTACAACGTCCTCGCGAGCGAAGGACGCAAGGTCATCGCCGCCCTGCTGATCGAAACCACCTAGGGATAACACCGCAAGCGCGCGCACCAGTTGCGAACCGTTTTCAGGGTAAAATTCGCCCTTGAGGTCGCAGGCTCCGCAACACTGTCACACGATAGAGCCAAGGACTTGAAAGAACGACGCATCCTGTCACACGAGATTTAAGAACCATGGCGATTGTTGTCAATAAACCCATCCCTGAATTTGAATCGAATGCCACCAGTGGCATCAAGGTTTCCAACACCTCCCACCTCGGAAAAATCGTCATCCTCTACTTCTATCCGAAGGACAACACACCAGGCTGCACCACGGAAGCAATGCAGTTCCGTGACAAGTACCGGGATTTTGTGAAGGCCGGCGCCACCGTGTTTGGCGTCTCCCGTGACAACATGAAATCGCACGATGAGTTCAAGTCCAAGCTGGAACTGCCTTTTGAATTGATCGCGGATACAGAAGAAAAGATGTGCCACATGTTCGGTGTCGTCAAGAACAAGATCATGTACGGCAAGAAGGTCAAGGGCATCGAGCGCAGCACTTTCCTGATCGGCACCGATGGCATTTTGAAGGAAGAGTGGCGCGGTCTCAAGGTACCGGGCCATGTCGACGACGTCCTCAAGGCCGTCAAGGACTTGAAGAAAATCGCGGCGCTCGTCTGAATCTGACGAATGCCCTTACCTAGCCCCCCCGCCAAACGCGCCGCACTGCTTTCCGAGCAGGATTACGACAGGCCGGCGCCAACGCCGCCCAAGACCCGCAAGGCCGATCTGGTGGCCGATCGACCACACGCACCTGGCATGTCGGACAGCCCGGTAGCGGCTAGCAAGCCCGGCGCAACAACTCCTGCAGCCAGTGCACGCGGCGCCGAGAGCCAAGGCAAGAGTCGTCCCGCACCCGTCGCAAGCCCGCCAGGCCGGCCCGACGCAGTGGTGATGCCCAAAGTTCGCCCCAGGAAGACAGGTCACAGCGGCCCGGCCAAATTGTTTGTGCTCGACACCAATGTGCTGCTGCACGATCCGATGTGCCTGTTTCGCTTCGAGGAACACGACATCTTTTTACCGATGATTGTTCTGGAAGAACTCGATGGCCACAAGAAGGGCATGACCGAGGTTGCACGCAATGCACGCCAGACCAGTCGCACGCTGGACGCACTGGCGGGCCATCAAGGCTCCGACATCGCCGCCGGTCTGCCCCTGAACAGCACCGGTCACCGCGAAGCCGGTGGCAAGCTCTTTTTTCAGACGCAACTGCTGAACTACACCTTGCCAAGCAGTCTGCCCCAGGGCAAGGCTGACAACCAGATTCTGGGTGTCGTTGATGCCTTGCGTCAGCAGCACGCGCCACGCGAAGTGGTGCTGGTGTCCAAGGACATCAACATGCGCGTCAAATCACGCGCGCTGGGCCTGGCCACGGATGATTACCAGAACGACAAGACACTCGAGGATGGCGACCTGCTTTACTCTGGTTCGATCGCCTTGCCGGTCAATTTCTGGACCACACACGGCAAGACGGTCGAGAGTTGGCAGCAGGGTGTGCATACTTTCTATCGGATCACAGGTCCGATCGTCCCGAGCCTGCTGGTCAATCAACTGGTCTTCTTTGAGGCACCCGGCGAACCCAGCCTGTACGCGCGTGTGACTGAAATTCGTGGCAAGACCGCCGTCTTCAAGACGCTGAAGGATTACACCCACCTGAAAAACTCGGTTTGGGGTGTCACCATGAGGAACCGGGAGCAAAATTTCGCCATGAATCTCCTGATGGATCCGGAGATTGACTTCGTCACACTGACCGGCACGGCCGGTACCGGCAAGACTTTGATGGCCCTGGCTTCCGGTTTGACGCAGGTTCTGGATGACAGGCGCTATACCGAGATCATCGTGACGCGTGCCACCGTCAGCGTCGGCGAAGATATCGGCTTTTTACCTGGTACCGAAGAAGAAAAAATGGGTCCCTGGATGGGCGCCCTGGATGACAATCTTGAAGTGCTGGGCAAGACCGACACCAACGCCGGCGAATGGGGTCGCGCCGCCACCTCCGAGTTGATCCGCAGCCGCATCAAGATCAAGAGCATGAATTTCATGCGAGGACGCACTTTCCTTAACAAGTACGTCATCATCGACGAGGCACAGAATCTCACGCCCAAGCAGATGAAGACCCTGGTCACACGCGCCGGCCCAGGCACCAAGATCATCTGCATGGGAAATCTGGCGCAAATTGATACGCCTTACCTGACCGAAGGCTCGTCGGGCCTGACTTTCGCGGTGGACAAATTCAAGGGCTGGCAGCATGGTGGACATATCACCCTGGCCCGCGGCGAGCGCTCGCGCCTGGCGGACTTTGCCAGCGAAGTTCTGTAGCTCGGGACCTGGCCGGAAACGTCAGAAATCTCCGCCGCCACCCTGTGCCAGGGACTCAAACTTGGTGATCGGTTTGAGGAAGGCCAACTTGACCATTCCAGTCGGGCCATTGCGCTGCTTGGCAATGATGACCTCCGCCACGCCCGGCTCCTTGCAGGCATCCTTGGTGTAATACTCGTCGCGGTAAATGAACATGATGATGTCAGCATCCTGTTCAATCGCACCAGATTCGCGCAAATCGCTCATCATCGGGCGCTTGTCGGGGCGGGTCTCCACGCTGCGATTGAGCTGTGACAGTGCCATTACCGGGCACTGCAGTTCTTTGGCCAGCATCTTGAGCCCACGCGAAATCTCGCCGAGTTCGGTCGCACGATTTTCACCATCGCTCGATGACCCGCTCATGAGTTGCAGATAGTCCACCACAATCAGACCAAGCTTGCCGCACTTGCGTGACAGGCGTCTGGCGTTGGCGCGCAACTCGCTCGAGGTCAGGCCAGCCGTCTCGTCGATATGCAGCGAGATCGTGCGCAATTTTTCAATCGCTTCGGTCAAACGCGGCCATTCTTCGTCGGTCAGTTTTCCGGTACGCAAATGACTCTGATCGATTCGGCCAATCGAGCCAACAATCCGCACTGCCAACTGCGCCGCGCCCATTTCCATGGAGAACACCGCGACCGGCAAACCTTCGTTGAGAGCCACATGCTCGGCAATATTGATCGCCAGTGCCGTCTTGCCCATGGACGGCCGGGCCGCCAGCACAATCAGGTCACCGGCCTGAAACCCGGCAGTCAGTCGATCCAGATCATAAAAACCAGTAGGCACACCTGTCACATCGTTCGGGTTGTCGGCCATCTCGGTAACACGGTCCAACAGCGCCACCACCAAGGTATCCATGGCCTGAAAACCCTGCTTGGTGCGCGCACCCTCTTCGCCGATGTTGAAGATCTTCTGCTCGGCTTCATCCAGGATGCTGGCCACTGGCCGCCCCTTCGGGTTGAAGGCGTTGGTGCTGATCTCGTCACTGGCACTGACCAGTTTGCGCAGAATCGCGCGCTCCCGGACAATTTCTGCGTAGCGCCGGATATTGCCAGCGCTCGGCACGTATTGCGCCAGCGCATTCAGGTAGGCCAGACCACCGATTTCCTCAGCCCTGCCCTGCCCCGACAACTGCTCAAAAACAGTGATGACATCGGCCGGTCTGGACAGATTGATCAAAGCACCAATGGCAGCGAACACCAGGCGGTGCTCAAAGCGGTAGAAGTCGTTTTCCTGCAGCAGGTCGCTGACGCGATCCCAGGCGGCATTGTCCAGCAACAGGCCACCCAGGACACTGGATTCCGACTCGACCGAGTGCGGCGGAATACGCAATTGGGCTACTTGCCGGTCTTGCCCGTAGTCATCGGACACAGCAGAAAGTACAGCGGACATGGGGTTTCCTTTGAACCGTCAATACTACGCCAGTGACGCTTTGCCGTCGAGTGAAATGCTGGGCACAAGCGCTTGAAAGACTGTGTATAAACTGTGGAAATTGCGGGACAAGCCGCACCAGACGAGAAAAAGGCCACCAGGGTCTTGCAACCCCGGTGGCCCCCAAGACTTGCGCCTGTTTAGACGGTTTCGCCGTAGACGGAGACCGTGATAGCGACCACCACGTCGGTATGCAAGGCGACGCTAACCGTGCTGTCACCAACCACCTTGATCGGGCCGTTGGGCATCCGGATCTGTGCCTTGACCACCTGGTAACCGTTCTTGGTCAGTTCTTCAGCGATATCGGCGTTGGTGACGGATCCGAACAGACGGCCATCGACACCAGCCTTCTGGGTCAACTTGACCGTGGTACCTGCCAGTTTCTCACCCACTGCCTGCGATTCGGCCAATTTCGCCGCTGCCGCTTTTTCGAGTTCAGCGCGCTTGACTTCAAACTCCTGTTTGGCTGTCGCTGTGGCGCGACGGGCGCGGCCCGAAGGGATCAGAAAATTGCGTGCATAACCGTCCTTGACGCGGACGATTTCACCGAGATTGCCAAGGTTGACGACCTTGTCGAGCAGAATGATTTGCATGGTCGTATTCCTTAGATTTTGTGCTGGTCGCTATACGGCAGCAACGCAAGAAAACGCGCACGCTTGATAGCGGTGTTGAGCTGACGCTGAAAAATGGCGCGCGTGCCGGTCAGACGAGCCGGAATGATCTTGCCATTTTCTGCAATGAAATCACGCAAGGTATCGATATCCTTGTAGTCGATCTCTTCGACGCCCGTGACGGTAAAGCGGCAGAAGCGCTTGCGCTTGAACAGCAGGTTCTGCGCTGGGCGCTTCGGGCGCTTGTCTTTGTTGTTAAAACGTTTTGGTCCGGCCATGATGGACTCCTTAAATAATTACGATTCGTTAATCTTGCTGAAACTCTTGAATGTGAAACACAAGGTGTTTGCCCTTGCCAGGTGTTGCCAGAAAGCCCTTGAAATTCCAGTTGCTTCCGACGTCCTGTCTTGCCAGTCGCTCAGCGACTGCGCCAAACGCCACTGCCTTTACAAGCGCCTTGACCTGTCTGGTTTGCCCTGCTTCGTCGATCTCGGACTCGTGCTGAAGCTGCAAATTCAGTGCTGGCAAGCCAGCTGGCGTATACCGCATTGAATCAAGCTCGGCGATACAGGCTAGCAAAACAAGGTGGTTGACGTTGGGCTTCACACTCCTGGCTGAAAACAGTGCTGTTAAGCCTGGTATTCGGCTTGTTGCGTCTTGCGGGCGTCTTCACGTTCCACGGTCTTCATCATGGAAGAAGGACCTGTGTCGGCCTTCTTCTTGGAAACCGTCAGGTGACGCAGCACAGCATCATTGAACTTGAAAGCGTGCTCCAGCTCAACCATCACAGCCTGATCGGCTTCGATATTGACGCAAAGATAGTGGGCTTTGGCCAGCTTGTTGATCATGTAGACCATCTGACGACGGCCCCAGTCCTCGACACGATGCACTTTGCCGCCGCCGGCAGTGATCATGCCCTTGTAACGTTCCAGCATGGCAGGAACCTGCTCGCTCTGATCCGGATGAATCATGAGAATGATTTCATAGTGACGCATTAACTCTCCTTGTGGATAGCCCGAACCCGGGCAGAAAAGCCACCCTCAGCGTCTAAGTGAGGTGTGGCAAGGTGAACCGGGAATTATAGCCGAATGGCGTCAGGCGTAGGCATGTCGGGATCGGGTATCGCCGCAGCACGTGACATGCAGCTGAGGAGCACGATGACGGCCGTACCGGCCAGAATGCCGAAGACGCCCGCTGAAACCGGCAAGATTCCAAACCACAGCCCACTGCCAGTCAGACCAAGCGCCGATCTGACCGTTGTCGAGTTGATCGCGATGTAGTAGATCGTCAGCCCCAGGCCTGTCACCATGCCAGCAATGGCCGCACCTGCTGTGGTCCTGCGCCAGAAAATTCCCAGCACCATGGCCGGAACGAAGGCCGCACCGGCGAGTGAAAACGAGGCCGAGACCAGATAGAGAATGTCTGCCGGGCGCTGCGCCGCCGCGTAGGCGGCCACCAGTGCCACGACCAGCAACACAAACTTCGACAGCATCACACGTCGCACGGCACCCGCCTGATCGCTCTCACCGCGAAAGAAGAAATCATGCGCCAGCGCGTTGCCAATGGTCAGCAGCAGGCCGTCTGCCGTGGACAAGGCGGCAGCCAGCCCGCCCGCCGCCACCAGACCCGAGACCACATAGGGCATGCCACCGAGTTCGGGCGTCACCAGCATCACGATGTCCGCGCCAAGTTTGAGCTCGGAGAACTGAAGGATATGGTCGCCGTTGACGTCGCTGACCGAGATCAGGGTTGGGTCCACTTTGGCCCACTGGGCAATCCAGACCGGCAGCGAATCGAAATTCTGCCCCACCAGATGACTCATGACTTCGAACTTGACCAGCACCGCCAGGGCCGGTGCCGCCAGATACAGCAGCGCTATGAAAAACAAGGACCAGGCAACCGAGGTCCTGGCCTCGGCCACCGTGCGTGTGGTAAAGAAGCGGGTCAACAAATGAGGCAGCCCGACGGTGCCAACCATCAGACAAAACATCAACGCCAGAAAGTTGCGCCGGGACAGTTCAAAGGCCTGCTGTTCGTCCGCACTCCCGCCAGGGTCACCCGCAAACGGCTTGACATGCACCGGCATGCCGCCCAAAGGCTTGGCGCGCTCCAGATTTTCCTGCATGGCGCGACTCCAGCGCTCACGCGCTGTGCTTGCATCCTTGGGTAGCGCCGCAAGTTCACGACGCGCCAGCACCACAACCGACTCATCGGCATGGCGCTCATTCAACAAGCGAACGCGCTCCCGCAGTTCCTTGCGCTCGACTTCCAACGCGGCGTCAACGTTCTGCAACTTCACTTCGTAATCGCGTGCACGCCGCGCGTACTCGTGAGTCACTTGCAGTTCAGCCGGCGACGCCAGCAACTGCTTTTCAAGTGCAGTGATCTTTTGCAATTGCTGGCCATAAACAAGCGGTGCCAGGGGATTACCCAGTTGCTGATAGGCGAGCCACGAAACCGGTATCAAGAAAGCCAGAATCAAGACAACATACTGTGTCACCTGCGTCCAGGTGACGGCTCTCATGCCGCCCAGAAAGGAGCAAACCAGCACACCACCGAGTCCGAGCAGAATACCAATTTCAAACTGAACTCCGGTCAGACGCGAGGCAATCAGTCCAACCCCATAGATCTGCGCCACCACGTAGGTGAAAGAGCACAATACCGCCGCGAAAGCGGCAATCATCCGTGGCCAGGTTCCGCCGTAGCGCAGACCGAAATAGTCGGGCACCGTATACAGGCCAAGTTTTCGCAAATAGGGCGCCACCAGCAGAGCGAGCAAACAGAAGCCACCGGTCCAGCCAAGCACATAGACCAGACCGCCGGGCTGCGCCGGTGTGCCAGAAAAGCCCTGCAGATAGAGGCCACCCGCCATGCTGATGAAAGATGCGGCACTCATCCAGTCCGCTGCGGTCGCCATACCGTTGTACAACGCGGGGATATTGCGGCCAGCCACGTAGTACTCGGCCGCGTCAGAGGTGCGACCATAGATGCCAATGGCAGCGTACAGGCTGACCGTCGCAATCAGAAACGTGGCGCCCACCCAGGACTTCTTCAGCCCCCACCTTTCCGCCAGCGCCAGAGTCACCAGAAACAGCAACAGACAGACCACGTAGAGCGCAAATTTGCGATGCAATCGCCGCTTGTAAGCCTCGTACTGCGGGTCGGGACTGGAAGTTGCAGAACCCTCGCGCCGGTTGGCCAGCCACGCGAAGACCGCCACGATGGCGATGAAGACAAAGACGCCGCCCTGCGCCGCAAACCAGTAGCCCAGCGGCCAGCCGTTGACGATCATCTGCAGATCATTGGCAAAGAACACGACGCCAAAAGACGCCGCGAACCAGATTGCCAGAAGCCCGCCCTGCAGACGAAAACCTGTCACCATGGCTACTGCGCAGCCAACCTCTTCCAGGTCGTGATCACCGAGTCCGGATTGAGCGAGATGGACGAAATCCCTTGTGCCATCAACCACTCGGCAAAATCCGGATGGTCGCTCGGACCCTGGCCGCAGATGCCGATGTACTTGCCCTGTGACTTGCAGGCAGAAATGGCCAGCTTGATGAGTGCCGTGACGGCGGGATCACGTTCGTCAAAATCGGCAGCCAACAATGCCAGACCGGAGTCCCGGTCCAGACCCAGGGTGAGTTGTGTCAGATCATTGGAGCCAATCGAAAATCCGTCAAAGTACTGCAGGAAGTCGTTGGCCAGGATGGCATTGCTGGGTATCTCGCACATCATGATGATGCGCAAACCATTTTCGCCACGCTTGAGTCCCTGTGCAGCCATCAGTTCTGTGACCTTTTTGGCCTGATTCACGGTGCGGACAAAAGGCACCATGATCTCGACATTGGTCAAGCCCATGTCCAGCCGAACGCGTTTGAGCGCCTCGCACTCCATGGCAAAGGCTGCGCCGAAATCAGCGCTGACATAACGCGCAGCGCCCCGAAAACCGAGCATCGGGTTCTCTTCCTCGGGTTCGTAGCGACTGCCACCCACCAACTTGCGGTATTCATTGCTCTTGAAGTCAGATAGTCGCACGATCACCGGCTTGGGCCAGAACGCCGCGCCAATCGTGGCCACGCCCTCGGCCACCCGGTCAACGAAAAAAGCGCGCGGTGAAGCATGGCCACGAGCCACCGATTCAACCGCCTTCTTCAAGTCGGCATCGATGTTTGGGTAATCCAGAATCGCCTTCGGATGCACACCGATATTGTTGTTGATGATGAACTCAAGACGTGCCAGCCCGACCCCTGCGTTGGGTAGCTGGCAAAAGTCAAACGCCAGCTGTGGGTTGCCAACATTCATCATGATCTTGACGCCAATCTCGGGCATCAGACCACGCTGTACTTCTGTCACTTCGGTTTCCAGCAAACCGTCGTAAATGAAACCGGTGTCGCCTTCGGCGCAACTCACCGTCACCAGCATGCCCTCCTTGAGCACATCGGTCGCATGGCCACAGCCAACCACTGCCGGGATGCCCAGTTCGCGCGCGATGATGGCCGCATGGCAAGTCCGGCCACCGCGGTTGGTAACAATCGCGGCAGCGCGCTTCATTACTGGCTCCCAATTCGGATCGGTCATGTCCGTCACCAGCACATCCCCGACCTGGACCTTGTCCATCTCGCTGAGGTTGTGCACGATGCGAACCGGACCGGTGCCAATCTTCTGTCCGATGGCACGACCCTCCACGATCACGGCGCCCTTGCCCTTGATCTTGTAGCGGTACTCCACCTTGCCAGCCGCCTGGCTCTTCACCGTTTCGGGACGTGCCTGCAGAATGTAGAGTTCGCCATCAATGCCATCTTTGCCCCACTCAATGTCCATCGGGCGGCCATAGTGCTGCTCGATCACGAGGGCGTAATGTGCCAGTTTTTCAACCTCGGCATCGGTCAGGGAATAGCGATTGCGCTGCTCGGTCGGAACATCGACGGTTTTCACCAATTCGCCACTGGCGGCCTTTTCTTCGGCAGTCGTGAATCGCATCTGGATCAGTTTGGAGCCCAGAGAGCGGCTGATGACGGCGCGTTTGCCGGCCTTGAGCATAGGCTTGTGAACATGAAACTCGTCTGGATTCACGGCTCCCTGCACCACCGTTTCACCCAGCCCATAGCTTGACGTGATGAAAACAACTTCGGTAAAGCCCGATTCCGTATCGATCGTGAACATGACGCCCGCCGCGCCGATATCGGAGCGCACCATGCGCTGAACACCGGCACTCAGTGCCACATGCTCGTGGGCAAAGCCCTTGTGCACCCGGTAGCTGATGGCGCGGTCGTTGTACAGGGAGGCAAATACTTCCCTGATCTTGTGCAGCACCGCATCAATACCGGTCACGTTCAGAAAAGTTTCCTGCTGGCCGGCAAAGGACGCGTCCGGCAAATCCTCTGCCGTGGCCGAGGAACGCACGGCAAACGAGGCCTGCGGGTTGCCGGCGCTGAGTTCAAGAAAGGCGGTACGAATCTCCTGCTCCAGATCGGCCGGAAACGGTTGTACCTCGACCAGGGCCCGGATTTCCGCTCCGACTTTGGCCAACTCGCGCACGTCTTCAGTGTCCAGGGCATCCAGAAGTTGATTGACCCTGCCGACCAGATCTCCATGCGCCAGAAAGCGGCGGAAGGCATGGGCTGTAGTGGCAAAACCGGTCGGTACGCGCACACCAGCGGGCAGGTTTGAAATCATTTCGCCGAGGCTGGCGTTCTTGCCGCCAACCGAATCGACGTCTGACATTCTCAGGTTTTCAAATGGTACGACCAGTGAGGTCGGGTCAAATAGTGCAGACATGAAAAAGCTCCAGAAGTTAAAAACGGGTCCAGCTACCGGGCCAGGCGCTCCGGGACGCCTGCGATGCCCATGCTGGCAGCCTTGCGTTGTCGTTGTTCTGTTGAATCGGCGCCGCGCATGAACGAATAAGGGGGGTCTGCATGGCATTGTAGGTGGCCAGTCGATTCACAATGTCTGTTGTTTCCTGCAAAATGTTACCGCTCTGTGAAGTCACCAACCCATCATGCCCAATCGAACTGTATTCTTCGTTTCTGACGGTACCGGAATCACGGCCGAGACCTTCGGCACTGCCATCCTTGCGCAGTTCGAAACCAGATTTCGCTACGTCCGGCTCCCCTTTGTGGACTCCATCGAAATGGCGCTGCGCGCTGTCAATGAAATCAATCATGCCGGACTGATCGACGGTAACAAACCCATCGTCTTTACGACGCTGGTCAACGCTGAAGTGCTCAAAGTCATTACCGATGGCTGTCAGGGCCTGTTGCTTGACATGTTTGGCACCTTCATCATGCCGCTTGAAGCGGAGCTGAATCTCAAGTCGAGCCACCATGTCGGCCGCTTCAGTGACGCCAGCAAGAGCAAGGAATACCAGGCGCGCATCGAAGCGATCAACTTTTCACTGGCGCATGACGACGGGCAGTCACACCGCGACCTGGCCGAGTCGGATGTCATTCTGATCGGCGTCAGTCGCAGCGGCAAGACCCCCACCTCGCTGTACCTGGCGATGCAGTACGGCCTCAAAGCCTCCAATTACCCCTTGATCCCGGAAGACTTTGAGCGGCGCCATTTGCCGCCAGCCTTGCTGCAACACCAAAGCAAGCTTTTCGGCCTGACGATTCAGCCAAAACGTCTGAGCGAAATACGCAATGAGCGCCGACCGAATTCAAAGTACGCCTCGCTTGAGAACTGTCTGATCGAAGTCAGCGAAGCCGAAGCCATGATGCGTCGATCAGGTATCCGGTGGCTCTCAACCACCACCAAATCGATCGAAGAGATCGCCACCATCATCCTGCAGGAAATCAAGCCCCAGCGGCTCGGCTACTGACCGATACGCTCACAGCACCAGGGCAGCAATTCCGGCACGGGCAACCTGGGCATCTTCGCTCGATTTGACGCCGCTCACACCCACTGCGCCGATGCACTGGCCATTCTTCATCACCGGCACCCCGCCTTCGAGCATGCCTTGCACCACAGGTGCGCTCAGGAACGAGGTGCGGCCCCCGTTGATCACATCTTCATAGACCTTGCTTTCGCGCCGACCCAGCGCCGCCGTGTGTGCCTTGGCCGGGGCAATATGCGCCGATATGGCCGGCGCGCCATCGAGTCGGCGCAAGCCCAGCAAATGCCCGCCGTCGTCCACAATGGCAATGGTCACGGCCCAGTTGTTTTTCAGGGCTTCATCCTGCGCCGCAGCCAGCATGGCATTGACGTCCGAGAGTTCGAGAAAGAATTTCTGATTCATCGATCTGGCCTTTTTGTAAAGAAAAGACAAGCATAGCTTGATTCCCCTAGAATGCGCACCATCTTCAGCTCGCAAGGCGAGGATGCTTTGCCGGACAGTTCGCGTGTGCCAGACGGCATGCCTTGTTCGCCAATGACTTTAGGAGTTTTGACCATGACTGACAACGTTCAATCGATCGACCGCAGCTACGGCCTGGGTTCCGCCACCGAGCAGCGCAACAAGGTGCTGCGCAATACCTACTGGCTTCTGGCTTTGAGCCTGATACCCACGGTGCTGGGTGCCTGGCTGGGCGTAGCCACCGGCGTGACACGCGCCATGGGCGGCGGCGTCGGACTGATCGTCTTTCTGGGCGGCGCTTTCGGTTTCATGTACGCGATCGAGAAGACCAAGAATTCCGCCATGGGCGTGCCCGTGCTGCTCGGCTTCACCTTCTTCATGGGCTTGATGCTCTCGCGCATGATCGCCATGGTGCTCGGCTTCAAGAACGGCCCGGATCTGATCATGACGGCCTTTGGCGGCACCGCCGGTGTGTTCTTTGTCATGGCCAGTCTGTCGAGCGTCATCAAACGCGACCTCAGCGGCATGGGCAAGTGGCTGTTTGTTGGCGCTATCGCGCTGATGATAGGCGGCATCATCAACATCTTTGTTGGCTCCAGCGCCGGCATGATGGTGATTTCGGTGCTGGCGATCGGCATCTTCAGCGCCTACATGCTTTATGACCTGAAGCAAATCGTCGATGGCGGCGAAACCAACTACATCAGCGCCACCCTGGCACTGTATCTGGACATCGTCAACGTATTCCAGAGCCTGCTGGCCCTGCTTGGCATCTTTGGCGGCGAGCGCGACTGAAATTTGCGCCAATGCCGCAGCACAAAGAAGGGCCCTGCGGGGCCTTCTTTTTTGCCCGATCAGTTGATCACTCAGTGGGACCCAGGCACTTGGGGACTCAGGCCGACGTGGCACTCAACTCCGTTCGTGTCCCCCGGCGATCTGCCTCAGCGTCATCGGCATGCACAAATCACCCAGCAGGAAAGAGCGCTTGCTCTGCACCTACTATCAGCATCGCTGCTTCAATTCAAGACTGCAGGTCAAACACCGCCATGCTCTCCACATGCGCCGTGTGCGGAAACATGTTCACTACACCCGCGGCAGAGCAACGATAGCCGGCTCGGTTCACCAGCAGCCCGGCGTCGCGCGCCAGCGTGGAGGGATTGCAGCTGACATACACAATTCGCTTGGGCGCATGCCAACGCTCTGCCCCTTGCGTCATCGGATTGTTGTCAGGGTCGACTTTCTGCTGATGCAAGTCAGCCAAGGCCTGCGCCAGCGCAAAGGCGCCCTCACGCGGTGGGTCAATCAGCCACTTGTCAGCCACGCCATCATTGATCAAAAGCTCGGGCGTGATTTCAAACAGATTCCTGGCTACAAACTCCGTCTTCGCCAGTGTCCTGAGGTTGCCGGCCACGCCCTGATTGAATCGATAGTTCTCACGTGAACGAGCTACCAGGGTCTCGCTGCCTTCAATACCCAGCACCTCGCGCGCCTGGCTTGCAATCGGCAGCGTGAAGTTGCCCAGTCCGCAGAACCAGTCAATCACCCGCTCGTCCCTGCCGGCATCAAGCAAGCGAAGCGCGCGCGACACCAGTACCCGGTTGATGTGGGGATTAACCTGCGTGAAGTCAACCGGTTTGAAGGGCATGCAGATACCGAACTCCGGCAAGCTGTAATTCAACTCCTGTGTGGCCGCATCGAGCAAATGCACGGTCTCCGGCCCTTTCGGTTGCAGCCACCACTGCACGGCGCTGTGCGCTGCGGCAAAATCGCGCAAACGCCCAAGATCAGCCGGGCTCAGCGCTTCCAGATGTCGCAGTACCAGCGCGATCACGGCGTCGCCGCAGGCCAGTTCAATCTGCGGACAGGTTTCCCTGGCGTCCATGGACTCAATCAGTGCGCGCAGAGGAAGCAGCAAATCGCTGACCGAAGCGGGCAGCACGTGACACACCTTCATATCGGCAACATAGCGGCTCTTGCGCTCGTGAAAACCGATCAGCACCGCGCCTTTCTTGCGGACATAACGCACTGACAGGCGCGCGCGGTAGCGGTAGCCCCAGGCCGGGCCCTCGATGGGCCGCAGAATCATGTCCGCCTTGACCTTACCCAGATGCCACAGGTTGTCTTCCATGACACGCTGCTTGACCGCCACCTGGGCCGCCACATGCAGATGCTGCATCTTGCAGCCACCACAGGCACCCGAATGCAGACCGAAATGCGGGCAGCCTGGCTGCACGCGCTGCGCCGACTCGCGTGCAATCGCCGTGACCGTACCCTGTTCCCAATTGTTCTTCTGGCGACCGACCTGGACCGTCACGCGCTCGAACGGCAGGGCGCCCTCAATAAAGACGACCTTGCCGTCGGCCCGGTGCGCCACCCCCTGCGCCTCCAGGTCCAGCGACTCCACCAGCAGCCACTCGGGCGTCGTACTCATCGAGCGGCAACTTCCAATTACCTGGCAGGCAGGTACTTGGCCGGATCAACCGGTTTGCCCTGACGCCGCACCTCAAAGTGCAGTTTCACCCGGTCCGCATCGCTGCTGCCCATTTCGGCAATCTTCTGCCCCTTGCGTACCGACTGATCTTCCTTGACCAGCAAGCTCTGGTTGTGGGCGTAGGCCGTCAGATAAGTGTTGTTGTGCTTGAGGATGATCAGATTGCCGTAACCGCGCAGGCCGGCGCCAACGTAAACCACACGACCGTCAGCGGCCGCCAGGACTGCTTCACCGGCGACGCCAGCAATATCCAGCCCCTTGTTTTTGACCTCATCAAAGCCGGCCAGCACGGCGCCAGCGGCGGGCCAGATCCAGCCGAGTTCATCGTCAGGCGCAGCCACCGCGGTCGACGCAGGACCGACTGGCGCCGTTGCCGGCGCCTTCTCAATTCCGGTGGCTCGCGCGGGCGCTGCAGCAGGCGCAACCGGTGTCGCACTGGCCGCGAGCACGGGCTTGCTGATCACAGCACTGCCAACGGGTGGCTCAACGCGCAAGACCTGTCCAACTTCAATCCGATTCGGGTTTTCAACGCCGCTCCAGCGTGCAATGTCTTTGGCGCCCTGGCCGTGGTCCAGTCCGATGCGAATCAGCGTATCGCCTGGCTTGACGGTGTAATAACCGGGCTTTCCGGCATTCTCGGAGCCAGGCAACGGCTTGACCTGCGACGGCGCTGGCGTCGGATCAGGCACCACCACCACCGGTTTGCTCGGCGCAATGACCACGCCACGGTCTTCCACCGGTGCACGGTTGATCACTTTGGAGCCGCAGCCACCCAGCAAGCTGGCCAGCAATAGCAGCGCCAGCAACGAGCCGAGACGAAAACGTGAACCAGACATAGAACCTTCCTTCATGCAACGCCCGATTTTAAGGGGACAAAGTGAACACTTTCGAGAACCGACTGGCGCACTCCCTGCGCCGTTTTGTCCAGCACCAACAAGGCTTGCTGCGCACCATGACCAGCGCCCTTCAGCACCGGCGCTACCAGACGTCCGCCGACGGCAAGCTGATCAATCCAGGCCTGCGGCACCGCCTCACCGCCCGCCGCAGCGATGATGGCTGCGTAGGGCGCGCCCTTGGCATAACCCAGCATGCCATCACCAAACAGCAGGTGCAGGTTGGCCACACGCAAATACCGCAGGTTCTCCCGCGCTTTTTCATGCAGACCACGCAAGCGCTCGATGCTGTAGACCTCATCGGCGAGCCGACTCAAGACGGCTGCCTGGTAACCGCACCCGGTACCGATCTCCAGCACGCGTCCGAGCTTGCCGCTGACGCCGTGGCACAGCAGTTCAGCCATGCGCGCGACCACGCTGGGTTTGGAGATGGTCTGCCCCAGACCAATGGGCAGACTGGTGTCCTCGTAAGCCTGATTGACGAGCGCGCTGTCAACAAAGCGATGCCGCTCAATCTCCTGCAGCGCTGCCACGATCCGCGCGTCCGTGACACCCTGCTTTGACAGCCTGGCCACCATATTCAGGCGCACTGCGCTGGAATCGAGTCCGACTCCGTGCGAAAGCGTCTTGGCCGCCGGTGCAGCCTGTACCTTGGGCCGGGCACTCGAACGATTCAGTTGCGCCGGAAAGGAGGGCCGCTCTTTCATGCAGAAACCGGGGTCGTCAGGCGCGCTGCCGTCTGCGCCCAGTAACCCAGATGATCATGGTCGGTCAAATCCACTTTCAGTGGCGTCATCGAAATATGACCCAGCGTGGTGGCATGAAAGTCGGTGCCGTCCGCATCATCCTTGACGGCACCGGCGGCGCCAATCCAGTACATGGTCTCGCCACGCGGGTTGGTCTGCGTGATCACCGACTCGGCCGCATGCCTGCGACCCAGGCGGCACAGTTTGAGATGGCCGAGCCTGTCCAGTGGCAGGTTTGGAATATTGACGTTGAGCAGCCAGGCATTGCTGCCAATCAACTTGTGATTCGACATCTGCAGTACCAGTTCACGCGCTTTCTGCGCCGCAACGTCCAGGTGTGCCCAGTTCTTCTCGACCTGGGAAAAGGCAATCGCCGGCACGCCAAAAAGATAGCCTTCCATGGCTGCGCCCACCGTGCCGGAGTAGATCGTGTCGTCGCCCATGTTGGCGCCGTTGTTGATGCCTGAGACCACCAGATCGGGTCGATAGCCCAGCAGGCCGGTCAGCGCAATGTGCATGCAGTCAGCCGGCGTACCGTTGACGTAGCGAAAGCCATTGCTGGCGCGTTGCACGTAGAGCGGGCTGTGCAGTGTTAACGCGTTCGATTTGGCGCTGTTGTTTTGTTCAGGCGCAATGACCTCAACCTCGGCCACGTCTTTCAGGGCTTCATAGAGCGCCACGATGCCGGGCGCCTGATAACCGTCGTCATTCGAAATAAGAATTTTCATGGGAAGGGAAGTTGTTCTTCATTGTAGGGGGCCATGTCGTCACGCCTGAGACAATACCAGCAAGCGCCTGCCCCTATCATCGACGCAACTTCTTTGGAGACATCCCCATGCATGCCTGGCTTTGTGAAAACCCTGTGGGCGCCGACGCCCTGACCTGGAAAGAGCTCCCGACGCCAGAGCCCAAGGCCGGCCAGGTGCTGCTCGAAATCAAGGCCGCCAGCCTGAATTTTCCGGACCTGCTGATCGTGCAGAACAAATACCAGATGAAACCCGCCCTGCCCTTTGTGCCGGGCTCCGAGTACGCCGGCATCGTGCAGGCGGTGGGCGAAGGCGTCACGCACCTGAAGGTCGGTCAACACGTTGCCTGCCTGTCCGGCACCGGCGGCTTTGGCACGCACACGCTGGCACCGGCCGCACTGTGCATGCCGCTACCGGACGCTTTTCCGTTTGTCGACGCAGCGGCCTTCATCATGATCTACGCCACCTCGCATCACGCCCTGGTGGACCGGGCCCAGCTCAAGGCCGGTGAGACCGTGCTGGTGCTGGGCGCTGCCGGTGGCGTGGGCACTTCGGCCATCCAGATTGCCAAGGCTTTTGGTGCCAAGGTGATTGCCGCCGCTTCCACCGATGAAAAATGCGCACTCTGCAAATCCATAGGGGCCGACGCGACCATCAACTACAGCAAGGAAAATTTGCGCGATGCCGTCAAGGCACTGACCGACGGCAAAGGCCCTGACGTCATTTACGACCCGGTGGGTGGCGAGCTCGCTGAGCCGGCCTTTCGCACCATCGCCCGGCGCGGCCGCTACCTGGTCATCGGCTTTGCCGCGGGTGGCGCGATTCCGGCGCTGCCGCTCAACCTGCCGCTGCTTAAAGGTGCGTCCATCGTCGGCGTCTTCTGGGGCGACTTTGCCAAGCACGAACCCAAAGCGAACGCCCTACTGATGCAGGAAATTGCCAGCATGTACTTTCAGGGCAAGATCAAACCGGTGATTGACCGCACCATGCCGATGGCCGGACTCAAGGCTGCCTTCGCTCACATGGGCTCGCGCGGCGTCATGGGCAAACTGGTGATGGTCAACTGAGCTTCTCACCCCGCGCGCCGCAGGGCGCTCTGGCGCCGCTCCTCCTCCCGTGAGTTGTTCTCGATGCTCTGACGCACGAACTCGATATGATCTCGCGCCGCTGAAGCTGCCTCCTGCGGCCGGTGTTCGCGGATCGCCTGCCAGATAGCGCGATGCTGCGACTGCAGTTGGTTCCAGCGCTCGGGTCGCGCATGCAGATGCTCCAGGTTGCCCGCGATATGGCCGTGAATGACGCGCATCAGACTGGCTGTCAGATGCCCTATCAGCACGTTGTGCGATGCCTCGGCGATCGCCTGGTGAAACACCACGTCGGCGTCAATGCAAAGCGCAAGATCATCACTTCTGTAGCTTGCTTCCAGGGCTGAGTGCACAGCGTCGAGCCGGCCAATGTCGACGTCGGTAGCGCGCTCGGCCGCCAGCGCCGCCGCCTGCCTTTCCAGCATCTGCCGAAATTCCAGCAGGTCCCGGTGCAGCAGGGGATGGCCTTTGAGCATGTCCTGCCAGGGATCGACAAAGTGCGCCTCCAGCCTGTCCGTTACATGGGTTCCACCGCCGTGGCGCGTACTCAACAAGCCTTTGGACACCAATTTCTGAATCGCCTCCCGCAGAGAAGGCCGCGAAACGCCCAGATCCAGCGCGAGTGCGCGCTCGGGTGGCAGCCGGTCGCCCGGCTTGAGTGAGCCTTCAAGAATTCGCTTTTCGAGCTCGGCTGCGACAGTGTCGGACAAACGCGAAGCTGCAGGACGGAGAAGTGACATATCGATCCACAACAATTGGTAAGACCAATTTTATGACATTTCATTTTGCACGCGTCGATTGCGGGTAATCAGCGGGTAAACCCCTGTTGACCACTGGCCTACAGCCATTTACATTCTCGACCTATTGGTCTTACCACTTTACCATTTTAAAGAAACCAGAAACTGATGATAGCGACCCACGCCCCCGGCAGCCGTCAATATCCGTCCAAACCGGCGGATGTCTATTTGTTCGCCACCTGCCTGGTCGATCAGTTCGTGCCGCAGGCTGGTTTGGATACGGTTCGCCTGCTGGAGCGCGAGGGCATCCGTGTGCATTACCTGGAGCAGCAGACCTGCTGTGGCCAACCAGCCCACAGCAGTGGCTTCCCGGAAGAGGCTCGCAAAGTCGCCCTGCAACAACTCAAACTATTCACCGAGCCCTGGCCACTGGTGGTGCCCTCAGGCTCCTGCGCCGGCATGCTGCATCAGCACTATCCGGCCCTCTTCGCCAACGACCCTGAACTCCACGCAGCGGCCAAAGCACTGGCGGCGCGAACCTACGAGCTGACCGAGTTCCTGGTCCACGTGATCCACTTCAACCGGCCTGACCGGGGCCCAGCCAGCACCGTGGCCCTGCACACCTCATGCCACGCGCGGCGCGAAATGGGTTCGCACGAGACCAGCGCCGCCCTGCTCGACAGCCTCTCCAAGGTGACCGTTGTGACCCAAGCCCGAATTGAAGAGTGCTGCGGCTTTGGCGGCACCTTTGCCATGCGCTACCCGGATATCTCGGAAGCCATCGTCACCGACAAGGTGGCAGCCATCCGCGACAGCGGCGCCCGGCGTGTGGTCAGCGCCGATTGCGGCTGCCTGCTCAACATCACGGGTCGTGCCGCCAAACAGGATGAAATTTCCGGCCTGGCCGAGCCGACGCTGCCGGGCGAGCACATTGCCAGCTTCCTGTGGCAACGTACCAACGAAGCAGCGGCATGAGCACGACGACCACTGCGCGCAACAACATTCTGGGTCGGTTGCGCGCCGCTCCCGTCGCCACCCTGCCGACACTGCCGGATGTCAAAGCCTGGTTCGATGCGCAGCGCCGCAACGAAGACCTCGGGCAACGCGTCCTGCGACTGCGCGCTGCGATGCAGGCCGTCAAAACCGAATTCCATGATGTCACGCCAACGGACTGGCCGGACGTGCTGCTGCGTATCGCAGCGGCCAAGGGCATTGGCAATCTGCTGATTGGCAACAACACGGCACACGGCGATGCGCTGCAGGCACATCCCTTGGGCAAGCTCCAACTGGTGCATTACGAGCAGCCCATCGAAGCCTGGCGCGACCAGCTGTTTGACGGCATTGACGCATCGCTGACCTCGGCGCGCAGTGCCGTTGCAGAAATTGGCAGCATCATCCTGTGGCCTACCCCGTCGGAGCCACGCCTGATGTCTCTGGTACCGCACATCCACTTCGTGCTACTCGATGCGGCAAGCATTCATTCGGATCTGCACTCGGCCATCACAGCGGAAGGCTGGAGCAGCGGATTGCCCACCAACGCGCTGCTGATTGGCGGCCCTTCCAAGACCGCCGACATCCAGCAGACACTGGCTTACGGGGCGCATGGGCCTAAGCAACTGATCGTCCTGCTGCGCCACGCAAGCGGAGCAGCGTCATGAGCAAAGTGATTCCGATTCACCCGATGGACGACTTCAAGGAGCGCAGCCGCAGCGTGCTCAACAACCCCGGGCAGCGCAGGAATTTTCGCAGCGCCATGGACTTTTTGCAGGCCAAACGCAAGAGCCAGTTCCCGGATCAGACGGAGCTCGAAGGCCTGCGCGAGCTCGGTGCCGCCATTCGCCGCTACAGCCTGGCCCATCTGCCACGACTGCTGGAACAACTGGAAGCCAATCTACTAGCCAACGGCATCCAGGTGCACTGGGCCGAGACACCCGAGCAGGCCAACGCCATCGCCCTGGAAATTGCCCAGCGCGTCAAGGCTCGCCACATCATCAAGGGCAAGTCCATGGTGAGCGAGGAGATCGAGTTCAACCATGCCATGGAAGCGGCGGGCATCGAGGCCTTCGAGTCCGACATGGGTGAGTACATCGTGCAGCTCGCAGGCGAGAAGCCCTCGCACATCATCATGCCGGCGATCCACAAGACCAAACAGGAAATCGCCGAACTCTTCGCCAGAGAAGTGCCGGGTGTCAGCTACACAGAAGATGTCGACGCCCTGATCCAGATCGGCCGACGCGTTTTGCGGCGCAAGTTTGCCGACGCCGACATTGGTTTGTCGGGCGTGAATTTCATGGTGGCCGAAACCGGCACGCTGTGCCTGGTTGAGAACGAAGGCAACGGCCGCATGTGCACCACCGTGCCGCGCGTCCACATCGCCATCACCGGCATCGAGAAGGTGGTGGAAAAGCTCGAACACGTACCCCCGCTCTACAGCCTGCTGGCGCGCTCGGCCACGGGTCAGTCCGTCACCACCTACTTCAACCTGATCAGCGGACCGCGCAAGCCCGGTGAACTCGACGGCCCTGAAGAAGTGCACCTGATCCTGCTCGACAACGGCCGCACGCAGGCCTATGCCGACGAGCAGTTGCGCGCAACGCTGCAATGCATACGCTGCGGCGCCTGTATGAACCACTGCCCGGTTTACGCGCGCATTGGCGGCCACGCCTATGGCACAACCTACCCTGGGCCGATCGGCGCCATCATCTCGCCCCACCTGCTGGGTCTGCAAAGCACCTACCCGCTGACTTTTGCCTCGACGCTTTGTGGCGCCTGCTCCGAGGTCTGCCCGGTCAAGATTCCGATTCCCGACATTCTGGTGCGCCTGCGCAACGAGGCCATGGCCCAGCCTGACAGCGAAGAGGCCAGCCTGCGCGGCAGCGGCGCCGCACGCACGGTCTCCGGCACTGCGGTCTGGTCGGTCTGGTCGCAGGTTTACAGCCGGCTCGGCCTGTACCAGCTGGCCTCCTGGTTCATGAGCCGCGGACGCGCGCTCTCACCCAGCGAGCAGGGTGCCTGGACGCGCAGTCGCACGCCGCTGGTGCCTGCGCCCAAGCGCCTGCGCGACCTGCTGAAGGAAAGAAAGCAATGACTCCCCTGCTCCAGTCGCTTTCAGGCCTCCTGCCTGCCAAACAGGTGATCACCGAAAAGCTGCGGCTGCTGGCCTACGGCACCGATGCGAGTTTCTATCGCCTGACGCCGGAAGTCGTCGCCGTTGTCGAGTCCGAGGAACAAGTGCAGGCCCTGCTGCAGGCGGCGCGCAGCCACGGCAAGCCGGTGACCTTTCGCGCTGGGGGCACCAGCCTGTCGGGGCAAGCCGTCACGGAAAGCGTTCTGGCCTTGATTGGTGAAGGCTTTGCCAGCTGCGCGATCAGCGCCGACGCCAGCACGGTTCGCGTCGGCCCGGGCATCATCGGTGGCGTGGTCAACGAGCGTCTGGCACCCTTCGGGCGCAAGATCGGGCCCGACCCGGCTTCCATCAACGCCTGCAAGATCGGCGGCATTGCTGCCAACAACGCCTCCGGCATGTGCTGCGGCACCTCACAAAACAGTTACCAGACGCTTTCAGGCATGCGCGTCATTCTGGCCGACGGCTGCCTGCTCGACACCGAAGATCCCGTCTCGGTTGCACAGTTCCGCCAGAGTCATGCCGAACTGGTGAGCGGGCTTGAGGCTCTGGGCGCAGCCACCCGCGCCGACGACGCACTGGCCGCGCGCATTCGCCACAAGTACCAGATCAAGAACACCACCGGCTACAGCCTGAACGCCCTGATCGATTTTGAAAATGCCATCGACATCCTGGCGCACGTGATGATTGGCTCCGAAGGCACGCTCGGTTTCATCTCGCGCATCACTTACCAGACCGTCGTCGAAGACCCATGCAAGGCCAGCGCGCTGGTGTTCTTTGCGGACATAGCGCTCGCCTGCCAGGCCGTGATCCGGCTGAAAAAAGAACCGGTCTCTGCCGTTGAACTGCTGGACCGCCCTGCCCTGCGTTCGGTTGAAGACAAGCCCGGCCTGCCACCCGTCATGCGTACGCTCGGGGTCGACGCTGCAGCCTTGCTGATCGAAGTGCGAGCCCAGACCGAGGCGGCGCTGCAGTTGAAGATCGACGCCTCCATAGCCGCCCTGCAAGGTATAGATACCATCGCGCCGCCTGTGTTCTCGACCGATCCCGCGACCTGCGAGATGTACTGGAAAGTGCGCAAGGGCACCTTCCCCTCGGTCGGCGCCATGCGCCGCGCTGGCACCACGGTCATCATTGAGGACGTCGCCTTTCCGATCGAATCGCTGGCAGCCGCCACGCTGGATCTGCAGGCCCTGCTGCGCCTGCACGGCTACCACGAGGGCATCATCTTCGGCCACGCGCTTGAAGGCAATCTGCACTTTGTCTTCACGCAGGATTTCTCCGATGCTGCAGAAGTCGAGCGCTATGCGCGCTTCATGGACGATGTCTGCACACTGGTGGTCGACAAGTATGACGGCTCACTCAAGGCCGAGCACGGCACCGGTCGCAACATGGCGCCCTTTGTGGAAAAGGAATGGGGCAAGCAGGCGACAGATTTGATGCGCCGCATCAAGCAGTTGTTTGATCCGGAGCAACTGTTGAACCCTGGCGTCATCCTGAACGACGATGCGCAGGCCCACCTGAAGAACCTCAAACCGATGCCGGCCGCCGAGGCCATCGTCGACCGCTGCATCGAGTGCGGTTTTTGCGAACCACTGTGCCCCTCGCACCTGCTCACGCTCTCGCCGCGCCAGCGCATCGTCAGCTGGCGCGAGCTGTCGCGCCGCCAAGCCAGCGGCGAAAGCAGCGCCGATGTCGAAGCCGACTTTGCCTACTACGGCCTGGACACCTGCGCCGGCTGCGGCCTGTGTTCGACCGCCTGCCCGGTGGGTATAGACACCGGCGAACTGACGCGTCTGCTCCGTGGCCGTGCCATGGGCGCCACACCGCACAAAGTAGCGCAATGGACTGCGGACAACTTTGGCAAGGTAGCCAGCCTGTCGCGCATCGGTCTCACGCTGGGTCACGCAGCCATCGCGGTGGTGGGCGAGAGCACGGTCGCTCGCCTCTCAGGGGGCAGCTGGAAACGCGGCATGCCGCTGGCCGGCAAGGCCCCCGCTCCGTACCGCGGTGCGGGCGACCCGGTGGTCTATTTCCCTGCCTGCGGTGGGCGCATCTTTGGCGCCAACAGCAAAAATGAAGCCACGCTGCCCGAGGTCATCATGACCTTGCTGGTGCGTGCCGGTTACGCGCCACGCCTGCCGGAAGATTTTGACAAACTGTGCTGCGGCCAGATGATGGCCAGCAAAGGCATGGCCAAAGAGGCCGATGAGATGTCCGACCTTGTCATCGCCGCCTTGCTGAAAGCGGCCGACGACGGCCAGGGCGGCTACTACCCGGTCATCATGGATGCCAGCACCTGCTCGGTGCGCATGCAAAAGGTGCTGGCCGGGCGTCTGTCCCTGTACGACTTCCACGAGTTCGCGCACGACGCCCTGCTGCCGCGCCTGCGCCTGACGCGAAAAACGGAACCGGTGGCCCTGCACATCAATTGCAGTGTGCGCCGCACGGGGTCAGACGCCAAACTGCGCCGAGTGCTGGAAGCCTGCGCGCAGCAGATCGTCGAGCCCGCCGGTGTCAACTGCTGCGGCTTTGGCGGCGACCGTGGCTTCGTGGTGCCGGAACTCAATGCGCACGCCTTGCGCAAGCTGCACGACGCCCTGCCAAGCAATTGCTGCGAGGGTGTCTCCACCAACCGCACTTGCGAGATCGGTCTGACCGCCGAGACCGGCCGACCCTATCGTTCCATTGCCTATCTGCTGGAGGAGTGCAGCCGCCAGGAACTGGCTGCGCCTTGTTGATTTTGTTCAGGGATTTATTCATTATTTTTTAAGAGGAAATTCAGATGGTTTGGCAACAAGTTTATGACCCGTTTCACAGCATGGCGCTGTCGACGCTGGCAGCGGCGATACCCGTCGCAGTGATGCTGATAGGGCTCGGTTTTTTGCATCTCAAGGCGCACATCGCCGCCGCTGCCGGTCTGGCCGCGGCGCTGCTGATCGCGATCATTGGCTATGGCATGCCGCCCGAGATGGCAGCCAAGGCGGCCATTCTGGGTGGCCTGACGGGTCTGATGCCGATCGGCTGGATCGTGCTCAACATCATCTTCCTGCACCAACTCACCGAGCAAAGCGGCTCGTTCAAGGTGTTGCAGGATTCGATTGCCGGCATCACCGAAGACCGGCGTCTGCAACTGTTGCTGATTGCCTTTGCCTTTGGCGCCTTCTTTGAAGGTGCAGCCGGCTTCGGCACGCCGGTTGCCGTGACGGCAGCGATCCTGATTGGCCTGGGCTTTTCGCCGCTCGCCGCATCCGGCCTGAGCCTGATCGCCAACACCGCGCCGGTCGCCTATGGCGCACTCGGTACGCCGGTCATCACGCTGGCCAAGGTGCACGGCTACGACCTGATGGCGCTGTCGTCCATGATCGGTAGGCAACTGCCCTTCTTCTCTTTGCTGGTGCCGTTCTGGCTGATCTGGGCCTTTGCCGGCCGCAAGGGCATGATGCAAATCTGGCCAGCGATTCTGGTAACAGGCCTGAGCTTCGCCATCCCGCAGTTTCTGGTGTCCAACTACATGGGGCCGGAACTGGTGGACGTCATCGCAGCGCTGGTCTCCATGACCTGCCTGGTGCTTTTTCTGCGCGTCTGGCAACCCAAGGAAGTCTGGCGCTCGGTCTCGCTCAAGGGTCATGAAGCGGACGGTGGCACGGCACAGGCTCCGGTTGCCATCAAGCAGCATCCGCGCGCCGATGTGATCCGCGCCTGGGTGCCCTGGATCATCCTCACGGTGTTTGTCTTTGCCTGGGGCCTGCCCTCCGTCAAGACCTTCTTCAACGGCATCTTTGCGCCCGCTTTCCCAATGGAAGGCCTGCACCAGATGGTTGAAAAAGTGGCGCCGGCGGTTTCCAAACCGACCAAGGAAGGTGCGATCTACGTCTTTGGCTTGCTCTCAGCCACCGGCACCGGCATTCTGCTGGCGGCACTGGTTGGTGGGTTGACGCTGAAGTTCAGCATCGGCCAACTGATCGGCGCCTACGGCCGCACGCTGTGGCTGGTCCGCTACTCGCTGCTGACCATCGTCCTGATGCTCGGCCTGGGAACGCTCACACGTTACTCGGGTCTGGACACCACGCTCGGCCTGGCCTTTGCCACCACCGGCTTCCTCTATCCCTTCTTCGGCACCTTGATGGGCTGGCTTGGCGTCGCGCTGACCGGATCCGACACTGCCAGCAACGTGCTGTTTGGTGGCATGCAAAAAGTCGCAGCCGAGCAGCTCGGTCTGTCGCCCAACCTGATGGGTGCAGCCAACAGTTCGGGCGGTGTGATGGGCAAGATGATCGATGCACAGTCGATTGTGGTGGCCTCTACGGCGACACGCTGGTTTAACCACGAAGGCGACATCCTGCGCTACGTGTTCTTCCACTCGATCGCTCTGGCCAGCCTGGTTGGCATTTTTGTCACGCTGCAGGCGTACGTCTGGCCCTTTACCGCCATGGTCGTCAAATAGCGATCTGTCAAAGCAGGCGGTCGCGCTGCGCCAGCGCCGGAAACAGGCGCAGCCACGCGGCCGCTACCAGCAGGGTGCCCACTCCCCCTGCAACCACCGAACCCACCGGCCCCCACAGGGCCGCCGTGGCACCGGACTCGAATTCACCGAGTTGATTGGACGCCCCAATAAAGATCGAGTTGACGGCCGCGACACGCCCGCGCATCTCGTCGGGCGTTTCCAGTTGCATGAGCGTCAGACGGATCACCACGCTGATGTTGTCGGCCGCACCGGTAACAACCAGCGCCAGCAGCGCAACTGCAAAGTGCGTGGACAGTCCAAACAGCACCGTCGCCAGGCCAAACACGGCGACGGCCGCCAGCAGACGGTGCCCGACTTGCCGGCGCAGCGGAAAGCGCATCAGGAACAGGGACATGACCAACGCTCCAACCGCAGGCGCCGCCCGCAGCAGGCCCAGTCCGACTGGCCCGGTGTGCAGGATGTCACGCGCATAAATCGGCAGCAAGGCGGTGGCGCCCCCCAGCAGCACGGCAAACAGGTCGAGCGAGGTCGCGCCCAGCAGCACTTTGTGCTGCCAGACAAAGTGGAAGCCGGCCAGTACCGTGCTCCAGGATGCGGCCAGATGCGCGGCGCGGTGCTGGTAACGCACCAGCAAGGTCAAGGCACCCGCCAAGATCAGCAGCACGACGCAGGTGGCGTAAACCACCGTTGCCCCCAACACGTACAGCAAGCCACCCAGCGCCGGGCCACAAATGATGGCCACCTGCATGCCGCTGGAACTCATGGCAATAGCGCTCTGCAACAGTTGCTGCGGCACCAGCAAAGGCGTGAGTGCCTGCTGCGCCGGCATCTGAAAAGCGCGCGTGATGCCCAGCACCACCGACAGGGCAAAAATCATCTCCCGCGTGGCAAAGCCGCCCGGCGTTGCCAGCACCAGCAGCAAGGCGACCAGCGCCTGCGCCAGCATGCAGGTGGCAAAGATGCGCCCGCGGTGCAGCCGGTCGGCCAGATGCCCGGCTGGCAGGGTCATCACCAGTGCCGGCACAAACTGGAACAGGCCGACCAGCCCCAGGTCCCAGGCGCTCAAGGTGATGTCGTACATATGCCAGGCCACGGCCACCATCAGCATCTGATTGGCCATCACGCCGGCCAGGCGCGCCAGCCAGAAACGCATGAATTGGCGCTGCGCAAACAATTGTGAATAATGGCTCGAGGACATGCTGCAAGATTAACAGCATGCAGCCAACAACAAACTGCACCCACTCATACCTGGAGCATGACCATGGACTTGTCAGAAGGCATAGAAAGCCGCCGCAGCGTACGCGGCTTCAAATCGACCCCGGTAGCCGAGGAAACCTTGCGCAGAATTCTTCAACTCGCCAGTTGCAGTCCCTCCTACACCAACACACAGCCGTGGGAGGTAGCGGTGGTCAGCGGCGAACGCCGCGACGCCCTGAGCCGGATTCTGTTCGACCTGGCCAGCGCCAGTGTGCCCAGCAGTTCCGAGATTCCGGTGCCCGCGCAGTGGCCGGCTGAACTGGCAAGTCGCGCCAGCGAGCACAACGCGCGGCGCTTTCGGGTGCTCGAGGTCGAACGCGACGATGCCAGCTCCAGAAACGAGTTGCGCCTGCTGAACTACCGTTTCTTCGGTGCGCCCTGCGTGTTGTTTCTTTTTCTGGACAGCAGCCTGAGCCCGTGGTCGATTTTCGACATGGGGCTGTTCACACAGACGCTGGCGCTGGCAGCGCACGCGCGGGGTCTGGGCACCTGCCTGCAGGCCTCGCTCACGCACTACCCCGACGCGGTGCGCGACTTTCTGGGTTTGCCGAGCAGCAAGAAGCTGATGCTCGGCATCTCGCTGGGATATCCGGACCCGCAGGCCAAACTCAACAGCTACCAAAGTTCACGAACCAAGGTCGATGACTTTGTGAAGTGGTACCGCTAGAACCGGAGCGGCAGATCAGGCGCCGGTGGCCTTGTCCTTGCCCTGCCACTGCGCGTAGTTGATGCGCGCCACATCAAACTGATCGGTGGTCCGGCAATAGACAGAAGGTGAACCCAGGCGACCGATCGGCGCAAAGCCGTTGACACGCAGGCGCGGCCCGATCAGATCGTCGGCAACGTGGAACATCACCACTTGACCAATGAACAGCATGTTGGCGCCAAGCTGCTGCGCGCTGAAGAGCTTGCATTCCATACTCACTTGCACTCGTGCCACACGCGGCGTCTTGATGTGCACAGAGGGCGCGGTGTGCAGCTGTGCTGCTTCGAGCTCACTTTGATCCGGCGGAAAATCGGCCGCTGAGAGGTTCATGGCGTCAAACAGGTCTTCGGTCACCATGTTCACCACAAACTCGCCGCTGGACTGGATGTTCTTCTCCGTATCCTTGAGCTCGCCCTTGTCGTTGCGACCGACACTGATGATCAGGTACACCGGGTCGCTGCCAAGGGCGTTGAAGAAACTGAACGGCGCCAGATTGACCACGCCGCTTTGACTCAGGGTGCTGACCCAGGCAATCGGGCGCGGTACGACCAGGTTGGTCAGCAGCTTGTAGTTATCGGCATTGGACTGAAGTGCGGGATCGATTTGCATGAGAGCGGCTCCGGTGGAATTTGGAACTGATGATAGCGGGGATTCCCCCCATTGCATTGAAAATACAGAAATCTGTATACTTGCAGCCATGAAGACCACGCTGGATATACATGACGCGCTCCTGATCGAGGCCAAGACCCTGGCGGCCCAGCAGCGGCTGAGTCTGACCCGGCTGATTGAAGAGGGGCTGCGCATGCGACTCGGCGCCGCACAGGGCCCTGGCACCAAACCACGTCGAGCCATGCCCGTCTGCAAGCCCAAAGGCGCGAATCCGGGTAAATTAAATCCGGATCTGACTGGACTGAGCAGCCGCGAAATGCTCGATGCGCTGGACCAAGGTCTGAGCGATGTTGCCTGACGTGAATGTGCTGGTGGCAGCGCACCACAGCAGCCACCCGCACCACCGCATCGCAGCGGACTGGCTGCAAGGCACGCTGACCAGTGCCAACGGCCAGGTCATGCGCTTGCCTATGGCTGTGATCAGCGGATTTTTGCGCCTTGTCACTCACCCCAAAATTTTCAGCCATCCATCCACAGCTGCGCAGGCGGTTGACTTCATCGACTGGCTGCTGGACGACCCCGCTGTGCGCTTGCTGGACAGCACACAGGAGTGGCCCAGCCTGAGGCAACTGGTGCTGGATAAAGCGATGAGCGCCAACCAGATTCCTGATGCCTGGCTGGCTGCCATGGCGCTGAGTCTGGGCGAGCCTTTTGTGACATTCGACAAAGACTTCCGACGCTTGCTGCCACCGTCCTTGCTGGTGGTGCTTCGTCAAGAATAGATTCCGGAGAGATTCATGCGTGTTCTTGCAGGATTGGTTGCCGGGCTGCTCGTCAGCTTGCAGGCGCTCGCCCTTGACCTGGGGAGTCTGAGCAACGCCGATGCCGGCAGTGGTCTGAAAGATGCGCTGACACAGGGCACTGCCGTGGCCGTTTCCAGGCTGGGGTCGGAAAACGGTTTTCTGGGCAATGACAAGGTCAGGATACCTCTGCCTGACGCCTTAAAACGCGTCGAGGGCATGCTGCGCATGCTGGGCCTGCAAAAGCAGACGGAGGAACTGGTAACCGCAATGAACCGCGCCGCCGAGCAGGCCGTGCCGCAGGCCAAGCCGCTGCTGCTCAACGCCGTCAAGAACATGAGTTGGCAGGACGCCAAGGGCATTCTTGCCGGCAACGACACTGCCGCAACCGAGTATTTCCGCCGAACCACCAGCGATCAGCTCACCGAGAAGTTTCTCCCTATCGTCACCAAGGCAACCGCCAAGGTGGGCCTGGCCGAGAAGTACAACGAAATCGCCGGCAAGGGCGCCAAGCTGGGTCTGGTGGATGCCAGGCAGGCCAGGATCGAGAACTATGTGACGCAGAAGGCACTTGACGGGCTGTTTCTGATGATCGCGGAGCAGGAAAAAGCGATCCGCGCCGACCCCATCGGTGCCGCTACAGCCATGGCCAGACGAGTTTTCGGGCTGGCGGCCAAGTAGGTCAAGACCTCCGCCAGCACCAGATACAGCCATGCCAGACCAGTTCATTGAATTCACCACCGACAAGCAGTTTGTCGAGCGCGTGCGCGAGCTCAAGACCATCGAGGTGATGATCCGCATGTACTGCATCCACCATCACGCGCCTGAGCCGCTGTGTGCAGAGTGCGGCGACCTGTTCGAGTATGCGCAGCGCCGGCTGCAGCGCTGTGTGTTCGGTGACGCCAAGCCCAACTGCGCCAAATGCGTCGTGCACTGCTACAACGATGCCATGCGCGAGAAGATCAGAATCGTGATGCGCTGGGCCGGCCCTCGGATGCTGCTGCGACACCCGGTTCTTGGGATCAGGCACATGCTGGCGGATCGCAAACCGATACCGGTGCTGCCGAGCAAGCGTCACGGTAGCTGACTTCACCGACTCGTTGCTGGACGACACCACTGTGCGCCTGCGACGAGCAACCTTGGCGAAACCCCCCGCGCCTTTATCGAAGCGGATCTCGCGCCGGCTTGCGCTAGCGCACCGGCACGCTCGGATGCGCGTCTCGCGCTTGCCAGCCGTTTGGCGCGGCATGCTGTGGGTGGCTTTGAGCGGCCTGGTGTTTTCCTGCCTCAATGCCACGGTCCGTAGCATCACCCTGTCGCTCGATCCGTTTCAGGCGCAGTTTCTGCGCTACGTGTTTGGCATCGTGGCCTTGCTGCCGCTGGTCTTGCGCGAGGGTTTGCTGGCCTATCGCCCGGTCAATCTGAGCGGGCAACTCTGGCGCGGTGCGGTCCATACCGTGGGTCTCACGCTATGGTTTATCGCCCTGCCCCATCTTGGGCTGGCAGATATGACGGCCATTGGGTTTACCGGGCCGATCTTCATCATGCTGGGTGCTTCCTGGTTTCTGGGCGAGAAGATGCGCGCTGATCGCTGGATCGCAGCCTGCATCGGCTTTGCCGGTGTCTTGGTCGTCGTTGCTCCCAGACTCTCGGGTCAAGGCGGCTGGTATGCCCTGGCCATGCTCGCCTCCTGCCCGGTTTTTGCCGCATCCTTCCTGATGACGAAGACCCTCACTCGCTACGAAAAGCCCGGTGTCATTGTGCTGTGGCAAGCGATCTCGGTAACCGCATTGAGTCTGCCCTTGGGATTGTTGCACTGGTCAGCTCCCACAAACTGGCAATGGCTCGGCTTTGCCATGGCAGGCGTTCTGGGTTCGCTCGGTCAGTACTGCCTGACCCGTGGCTTCCGATCCGCCGACATCTCGGCCACCCAGTCCCTGCGCTTCCTGGATTTGATCTGGGCGTCCGTGATGGGCTGGCTGGTTTTTTCCGACGTGCCAAGCCAGACCACCTTGCTTGGGGCCTTGGTCATCCTGGCGTCAACGATCTGGATCGCTCGACGGGAACACCTGCGCTAAGCGATCGCGCTACCATGGGCTGACCGCCACCCAGAAAGCAAAACCCCATGACCTGGAATATCCATGACGCCCCCGACCAGAAGGGACGCATCGCTATCGTTACCGGTTCCAATATCGGCCTTGGCTACGACACCGCCCTGGCACTTGCCGGCAAGGGTTGCAGGCTCGTACTGGCCTGCCGCAATCTGGACAAGGCACAAGCGGCCCGGGGACAAATCCTCGCTCGCTATCCGAAAGCCCGGGTCGAATGCCAGACCCTGGACCTCAGCAGCCTGAAATCGGTTCGCGCATTTGCCACGGGCTTCTTGAAAAGCCACAGGAAACTGGACCTGCTGATCAACAACGCCGGCATCATGATGCCGCCGTACTCGCTGAGTGAGGACGGCTTTGAGAGCCAATTGGCAGCCAACTATCTGGGACACTTCGCCTTGACCGGTCTGCTGCTGCCTGTGCTTGCCAGGACAGCAGGCTCCCGAATCGTCAGTCTCAGTAGCCTGGCCCACAACTGGGGCCACATCCGGTTCGACGACCCGCACTTCAAGAACGGGTACAGCAAACGCGGTGCCTACGGACAAAGCAAGCTGGCCTGCCTGATGTTTGCCTATGAGTTGAATCGTCGACTACAAGAGGCGGGGCTCAAGACCTTGTCGGTGGCCGCGCATCCGGGGGTGGCAGTGACCAATCTGGCGCAGCACTTCCCCCGGTTTCTGACCATGTTTTTCCCGCTGGTTGGTCAATCTGCCGCGGCCGGCGCACTGCCGACGCTCTACGCGGCACTGGGTGACGATGTTGACGGTGGCGACTATTGCGGGCCGCGTTCGATGCGTCAGATGCGCGGAGCGCCCGTCAAGGTCGGTTCCAACCGTGCTTCCAGGGACTCTGCAGCGGCGAAGCGGCTATGGAAACTGTCTGAGGAACTCACGGGCGTGAGCTTTCTGAGTTGATCCACGGCGCAATGGTTTGCTCTCTTGAATTAGCGCGCCGGCGTGGGCATCATCGCGCCGCAGTTCCAGCACTGCTCAAAGCCACCCACCACACGCTCACCGCAAGCACAACGCCAGCGCCGCTGCGGCACATGCCGCAAAAAATACAGAAGCTCCAATGCGCTGGCCTCCTGGCTGGGGTCATCGATCCATACTTCTGGCAAACATTGATCGGGTGGCAATTCGCCGGCCGCGCTCCTGAGGTACTCGCGCTGCACACTCGCCCCAATGCCCTCTGCCTTGAGCCAATCGACCCACAGCGTAGCCATAACCAGATTGGGGGCTTGCGTCAGGCGTGGCATCAGTCGGTCTGCGACCTGTTTCGATTTGTGAAGTCAGTGACCAGTCCCACTGCCGCGAAGACAAGAGCAAACGGCAAGCCAGACTCGACGAACGCAACAAAGTCGGCCAGACGAATGAAAATGGAATAGCTGCTCTGTGTAATGGAGGCAACCATTCCCAGCACTTGGCCAAGTCCTGCCATGATAAAGGTGCGCCGGAGTTTCATCGTGACACTTTACCTCAGTATCAGGTGCATCAGGACGCAGCGCAGTGCGCTTGCACCCATCAACACATCACACCCCATCCCTCGAAGCGAAGCCACAGACGCCAGCTATTTTCCTGGTTTCTTTTCTAGTGCAATCAGGGCGATTTTCTTGCAATCGGCAGGGGCAAGGTCCGGAAAGTGGGCCTTGATGTTGAAGCTGACAGAATTCCAATCATACCGTTGGCCCAAGGTATCACAGGACGCCATGTAGCAAAGTGCGTGCTCCTCAGCTCTTGCAAATTCGGCAGTCCATGTATCGTCATCCTGCGCAACCCCGTTGTAAGGCATCTGCGCAAAGGGGGGCATCGTATTGATCCATGCGGCCTCATCCTCTGCAACCCAGTCGGACGGTATCTGGGTAATGGGGGAGGTCCTGGCATTGCGCTGCTGAGTCGCTCTCCGCGCCAGATTGCGTATGGCGCTGCGAAAGTTACCGGGTATGAAGTGTCGACTGCGAGCCGGAAAACCGCCCCACACACCGATGGTCACGGTGATTGACCCCACATAGGCGCACATCAGGGCGCCAAGCCACATCGCCGGCGTTGCCGCCTCAGAAGGGGGGTGCTCTACCGCCCAACCGATCGTTGGCATTGTCAGGCACGCAAGGGTTAAGCCAGCGCAAATCAAAATGATGCGTGTCGTGGTGCGTTTGACAAAGATTTCTATCGACTGAGGCATGCGCCTCCTCCAGGTTGTTATGTTGTCGTGAAGCACAAGACTCGACAGGTTTGCGAGCCACCCAACTTCATTCACCCGCGTTTGACTTGTACTGACTGGCAGCACTGTCAGTTTGGCACTTGAGCACCTGTGCTCGCGTCCACCGATAACGGGAAACTTGCGAATTTCCAACCATCATTGAGCGCACGATTGTCACTTCGTATTCACGACAGCTGTGGTCGATCGGTACGGCTTTGAACTGGTAGCGAAGAACACCTCTGTGTGTATCGCGCGTCCAGCTTTGAAACGAGATCACCTTGAACTGAAGCTGGAGCCATCTAAAGACTCTATTCAGACTTGAAATCATCGGTTTCCTTGGCTGGCAATCCTATTGCGGAAACTCGCATCAAAAAGACCTGCTGGCAAGGACCGGCAGCCTGTTGCCTGCCGCGTCGAGCACAACGAACCTTGGCGCCGCGATGGCGATGAGTTTGCGCATGATGGAGTACTCGATGCTGAGTTGAAATGGATTCTGGCGGTATTGCAGTCTGTCGATTGATTCTAGGCATCATCTATTGACGCGCCTATCCCCCAAATGGGGGATAGGCGCACAGTCCTTCGCCTATCTGCGGTCTTGCTGTACCTGAGCGTACCTCTCCTTGTGAGTGACGCGAGTTACTTGCCACCAATCACTAGGGCTGTCTAAGGTTCGCCTCAAGCAAGTTGCACACAGTGACGCAACGCTTTAGAATGTATCAACATAAACGTATATCCAGCTCAATCATGATGAATCTACAAATTGCCAAATGGGGAAACAGTCTTGCAGTGCGTATCCCCGCGGACTATGTGCGCCAGATTGGCGTCAAGGAAGGTGACCGGCTTGTAGCTCACCTGGGTGCTGACGGCGCACTGAACCTAAGTCCGCCAGCACAGTGGAGCCGCAAAGCCTTCGCGCAGGAATTGGCCCGTGATGCCGAGGCACTGCCGATGGGTACGTCGGTGATCGAGCAGATGCGGCAGGAGGCGCGGTACTGATGCTATACGTCGATACCAGTGTTTTGGTGGCGCTTTGCACCAACGAGGCAAAGACTGCCGATGTACTCAAGTGGTACGCCACCTGCACTGATGAAGTGGCATCTGCTGCCTGGTGCGTTACTGAATTTGCCAGTGCGTTGGGCATCAAGCAACGCACCGGGCAATTGACCAAGGCACAGGCGCGGGCCGCATGGGTTCAGTTCGAGCGCATGTGCGCCAACGACCTGCAGTTACTACCCGTCGAGGCGACGACGTTCCACAAGGCGGCGATGTTGACCATGGACGCGGCCGCGGGGTTGCGTGCAGGCGACGCCTTGCATCTTGCCTGCGCCATGGAAGCCAAGGCGCAGGGCCTGATGACTTTAGATACAGTGATGGCAAAGAATGCCAAGCGCTGCAAAGTCAAAACCGTGGCAATTTAGCAATTAATCAACCGGGCGTCACTAGATGGCCGTAACGGTTTCGCAACTGCAGGTAGCCACGCTCGGGCGTGCTGCCGGCATAGCCACGAAAAAGGCTGGTCCACATGTGCCAGTGCGTGTCAACAAAGCCGGGCATGCAAATGGTGTAGCTGCCGTCGATCTCCTGCGCGTCCGGCGCCTGAAGTTTGCGGCCCACGGCGACGATAGCGCCATCGCGAACATGGACGTCACCGCCAGCGATTTCACCCAGCTGTGGATCCATGGTGACCACGTTGGCGCCGCGGATGACGAACTCGGTGCGCTCAGGCTGTGGATGGGTTTGCATGTCTTTCTCGACGGATGGGAAGCTAGGCGGTCTGCCCCAGGGCGGGATTGATCAGGTACTTTGTTCCGGTCGCGCGCTTGCCGTATTCAGCAATTTCGCTCATTTGCAGTGCTTGGGCAAGTGAAATCTCCTTTGAGTAGGTACTGGCAAAAGTAGTCTTGAGCTCTCTGACCACACGCTGTTTCAGTGATTGCGCTGCTTCAGCGCCAATTCGTTGCAAGAACGGAAACAACAGCCATCCGCCTATTCCCCATGCCATGCCAAAGCTTCGGTTGAACTCGGTTGGGCTGGTGTCGAGGCCGCCATAGATGTAGACCTGTTTATGGGTTGTGGAGCCATAACGGCTGTACTCTTTGGCGCTCTTGTTCAGCGCCGCCTCCATGCAGGTCAAGATTTGCCCGGCCAGTTTGCCACCACCTGTGGCGTCAAAGGCAACGGTCGCCCCGGTGGCGATAAGCGCCGCTGTGAGGTCAGCCATGAAGGTGCTTGAGGCGGTGTTGCAGACATACTTTGCCCCGAGGGATCTGAGAATCCCTTCCTGCTCGGGCTTGCGTACGATGTTCACCAAGGCGATCTCGTCTTTGATGCAGATCTTGTTGAGCATCTGTCCAAGGTTTGAGGCCGCCGCGGTATGCACGATCGCCTTGTGACCTTCGCGGCGCATGGTCTCGACCATGCCGAGCGCGGTTAGTGGGTTAACGAAGCAGGATGCGCCCTCGGCGGGTGACGTGCCGACAGGCAGCAGCAGGCATTGATCAACCTTGATGCATCGGTACTGCGCGTACATGGCACCTCCGATGACTGCCACCGTCTTTCCGAGCAATGCCTGCGCAGCGCCGGACACTCCGGCTTCGACGACCACGCCGGCACCTTCGTTGCCGACGGGCATGGATTGATCCAGCCGACCCGCCATGCTTTTCAGAAATCGCTCAGGAATACTGGCCGTGACCACAGGATGGTCGGCGCTGCCAGATGCCTGGGCAGTGCTCATGTCCGCAGCGCCGAACAATAGTCCGATGTCCGAAGGATTGATCGGCGAGGCTTCAATTCTGACGACCACCTCGTCTGGCGCAGGTGTCGGAATCACCGTTCTGACCAGTGAAAGCTCCAGTTCGCCGCTGGACTTGACCAGGGAGCGCAACTCAAGACCCGTGCGTTTAGTGTCAATACTCATCACCATCCTTTTGCTGGAATTCACTCTAGCACATTGCCAATGAACCATGTGTATCGATGAAACGCGTGGCAAGGACTTTGCTTATCTCGTCCTTCAAATAACCACTTTTGAGTAAGCTGAATACGCTATTTTGGATGCCGGTCAGCAGCCGTCCATGGCGACCCGCAAAGTGTCTTGAAGCGCCGTTCGAGTGAAAAAGTCCCAAACACCCAGGGCACTGGCTCTTGAAGACACTTGGCTGTCCGCCAGTTTGACGATCTACCTCCTCCAAACCGGGTAGTGGAGGCTACCCGACATAGAAGGTGCCAAGGGTTATCCCTTCCCCGGTTTGGGGGATTTACAACCTTCAAGGAATTCTTGACACTTGAGCGATGCTGCCACGACACGCGAGGGGGAAAAGGTAATGAAAGATCGGTCTATGAAGCAACACAGAAACTATGCGGCCATTCGTGTTTGTACGGCCATTGATCGATTTCTTGCCGCCGCATCGGACGCAGAACGAGAGCGAACCAACAAATGGGTGTTGGTGTGGCAAAAGCGGCTTGCCATGCTGCGAGAGACTGGCGTCGTGCCAAGAAGCAAGGGCGACATCGAGTTTCGACCATGACAAGACCTGCCATCAAGACCAAAATACTCGACGACGGATTGCGTTACAAATCCAAAGTACTGGGTTCTCCCTTCATTGCTGCAACTTCCTTCCGGGCACCAACCATGTCCTGCTTTCTATGCGGCAACCATCGTGCGCGCTCTCTGATGGTGACACGCAAGATACTTGGAAAATCACAGGCAGTTTGTTCGCCATCGTGCA
>CAITZZ010000075.1 GCA_903897005.1 uncultured beta proteobacterium
AACCTGTTTGTGCGCAGCGACGAGCAGGAAGAAGCGTGGCGCTGGGTCGAGCCGATTCTTGAACACTGGAAGAACGACCCGCAGGGCCCACGCCTCTACGCTGCCGGCACCTGGGGCCCAAGCGCCGCCAGCGCCATGATCGCGCGTGACGGCTTTTGCTGGGCTGAAGAATGTTGAGCCTCTGTCGTCATGCCGAGCGCCGAGAAATTGTCATCCCGGACAAGCGCTTTGTCATCCCGGACTCGATCCGGGATCCATGCCTTATGCCGGTGCCACGCGCACCATGGATTGCGGGTCGTGGCCCGCAATGACAAAGAGTCCTTGCCATCCCCGATGAGTTGTTTGCCATCCCCGACGAGTTGTTTGTCATCCCGGACTCGATCCGGAGACGCGATGACGACTCAACCTGGTAGTCGCAATGCACCCTCCATGAAAGTGCACCACCCCTATGCTTGACCGAATCAAAGCCTGTCTGCCTTCACTTGCGCCAGCCGAACAGCGGGTCGGCAAGTTGCTGCTAAGCGACCCGCGCGGTTTTTCCAAGCTGCCGGTCAGCGAACTGGCCGCACGCTCGCATGTCAGCAAGCCCACCGTCGTACGTTTTTGTCGCAGCGTCGGCTACGATGGCCTGTCCGATTTCAAACTCAAGCTGGCCGGCAGTGTCAGCGAAGGGGTGCCCTTCATTCACCGCAGCGTCGATGCGGACGACAAGACCGGCGACATCATGGTCAAGGTCATTGACAACACGGTGGCGGCCTTCCTGAAATACCGTAATGAAGCCAGCACGCAGGCCATGGAAAAAGCCGCCATGACCCTGGTGCAGGCTTGCAGCGACGGCAAGCGCATCGAGTTCTTTGGCGTCGGTAACTCTGGCGTGGTGGCGCAGGACGCCCAGCACAAATTCTTCCGGCTCGGCATGCACAGCGTGGCCTACAGCGATGGCCACATGCAGGTCATGAGCGCCTCCCTGCTCGGTCCCGGTGACTGCGTCCTGATCATCTCCAACTCAGGGCGTACGCGCGACCTGATGGATGCCTGCGACATTGCGCGCAAACACGGCGCCACCGTCATCGTCATCACCGCCAGCGGCTCACCGCTGGCCCGCGCCGGACATATTCATCTGGCGGCCGACCATCCCGAAGGCTTTGATCGCTACAGCCCCATGGTGTCACGGCTGCTGCACCTGCTGATCATCGATGTCCTTGCCACCTGCGTGGCCCTGCGCATCGGCAGCGAAAAGCTGCAACCGGTTCTCAGCGAGATGAAAAACAATCTGCGCAGCAAGCGCTACACCTGAAATACCGCCTAGATCCGGCCCTCTTCGACCGCATGACAGGCGATCCGGATGCCTGCCAGGGCCAGCAATTGCGGGCGCTCGCTGCGGCAGCGCTCATTGGCATGCGGGCAGCGCGGGTTGAAGGCGCAACCCAAAGGAGGGTTGAGGGGATTGGGCACCTCCCCCTGCACCGGTGTGCGGGCACGCCCGGTGTCTGTCATCTTCGGGATGGCATCGATCAGCATCCGCGTGTAGGGATGGCGCGGACTGCCAAACAGCGCCTGCTTGTCAGCCAGTTCCACCAGGCGGCCGAGGTACATCACACCGACCTGGTCACTGACATGGCGCACCACCGCCAGATTGTGTGAAATGAACAGATAGGTCAGCCCCAGCCTGCGTTGCAGGTCCTTCATGATGTTGAGCACCTGCGCCTGCACGCTCACGTCCAGCGCCGAGGTCGGCTCGTCACAGACCAGAAATTCAGGCTGCGTGGCCAGAGCGCGCGCAATCGAAATACGCTGGCGCTGGCCGCCGGAGAACTGATGCGGGTATTTGAAGCTGTCAAGCGGACTCAAGCCCACATCGCTGAGCAACACCCCCACGCGCGCCCTCAACTCTGCCGGATCGCTCGCCAGACCATGTTCGATCAAGGGCTCGGCCACAATGTCCTGCACCAGCCAGCGCGGATTCAGCGAAGCATAGGGATCCTGAAAAATCATCTGGATCCGGCTGCGCAACTTCAATCCAGCCGGCGTCTTGAAGATGGCGTGCGCATCGAGCCCATCGAACACGAGATTGCCGCGACTCGGCTCGTGCAGCCCCACCAGCAGGCGCGCGACGGTACTCTTGCCGCAGCCGGACTCACCCACCAGCGCCAGTGTCTTGCCTTTTTCAATCTCGAAACTGACACCGTCAACCGCGCGCAGCAGGGTCCGCGGCCGGCCCTCGATCAGGCGATTGAGCCAGGGCGCCGACACGTCAAATGTCATCGCCAGATCGTTGGCTTGAACCAGGGCCGTCATGCTGGCTCCCGCGAGGTCACGGACTTGTCTGCGTGCAACCAACAGGCGGCGCTTGTGGCACCCGCGCCTAGCAGTTCCGGGCGATCGCTCTTGCACAGTTCCAGGGCCTGCGGACAACGCGGGTGAAAGGCGCAGCCCGGCGGAATCGCATTCAGGCGCGGCATGGCGCCATCGATCTGGTTGAGCCGCTCACGGTCCTGCGTGATGTCAGGAATCGCTGCCATCAAACCCGCTGTATAGGGATGTGCCGGGTGGTTGATGACCTCGTGCACCGGACCAATTTCGGCCAGCCGTCCGGCGTACAGCACAGCGACCCGGTCGCAGGTTTCGGCAATCACGCCCATATCGTGCGTGATCAACATGACGGCAGCACCATGCTGTTTGCAGACTCCTTTGAGCAGAGTGATGATTTGCGCCTGAATCGAAACATCGAGCGCGGTGGTTGGCTCGTCCGCCACAATCAGTTTGGGCTCGGCCGCCAGCGCCAGGGCAATCACCACGCGCTGACGCATGCCGCCAGAAAACTGATGCGGAAAATGGTCAACACGCTGCTCCGGCGCCGGAATGCCGGTGTCGCGCAGCAGGGAAACGGCGCGCTCCTGCGCCTGCTTCTCACTCAGCGGCAGGTGCGTGCGGATAGTCTCCACCAGTTGCTGGCCAATCGTGTACAGCGGGTTCAAGGAAGTCAGCGGATCCTGAAAGATGGCACCGATTCGCTTGCCCCGGATCCGGCGCATCTGCTCCGGGCCAAGGTGATCAATGCGCTCGCCTTCCAGCAGGATCTGGCCGCTGGCAATGCGCCCGGGCGGCTCCAGCAGGCCAATGATGGCAGCACCGGTAATCGATTTACCGGCCCCCGACTCCCCCACCACGCCGAGAATCTCACCCGGCGCAATATCGAACGAAACATCGTCCAGCGCCCGCAAGGTGCCGCGTCGGTGCGGAAACTCGACCACCAGATTCTTGACTTGCAGCAGGCTCATCTTAATTTGGGGTTGAGCGCGTCGCGCAGCCAGTCGCCCAGCAGATTCACACTCAGCGAAATCAGGATCAACATCAGCCCCGGGAACACGGTGATCCACCATTCACCGGAAAAGAGGTAGCTGTTACCGACCCGGATCAGCGTCCCCAGCGAGGGTGCTGTCGGCGGCGCACCAACGCCCAGAAAGGACAGCGTGGCTTCGATGATGATGGCGGTGGCAACCTGAATCGTGGCCAGCACCAGCACCGGCCCGAGCACATTGGGCAGAACATGACGGCGCATGATGCGCAGACTGGAGACCCCGGTCACACGTGCCGCCTGCACGTATTCCTTGTGCCGCTCCACCAGGGTCGAGCCCCGTACCGTGCGCGCGTACTGAACCCAACCGGTGAGCGTGATGGAGATGATCAGGACGAAGAAAGCCAGCGAATCCTGCGCGGCAGGAAACAAGGCACGC
>CAITZZ010000076.1 GCA_903897005.1 uncultured beta proteobacterium
CAGGATGTGTTTCTGCCCGACGATTGGGACCGACGCTTCTGTCTGGCACTTGACAGCGCCGTGCAGAAATTTCCAAGGCTTGCAGTGGCTGGCGTTTACGGGCTGGCAGGGTCCGGTGCTGCGGCCCGGCGAGTCGGGCATGTGCTGGATCGTGGCAAGTTGTTGCGAGAAGGTACCCCGATGCCCTGTCTGGTGGACAGTCTGGACGAGTTGTTGTTTGCGGTGCGCGTTGACAGCAATCTCCGCTTGGACCCGACGCTGGGCTTTGATTTTTATGCCACCGATCTGGTGTTGCAGGCGCAGCAGCAAGGTTGGCAATGCGCAGTGGTGGACGCCTGCTGCGAACACTGGTCCGACACGCCCGCCAGCGGCGCGGTGGCGCCAGCGGTGGTGCAGCGGATCAAGCAGAGCGCTCAGGTTTTTGAACGTAAATGGGAGGCCAAGCTGCCGATCAGCACGCCCTGCTTCGAGATCCACAAGGCCGGCGATGTGGTGGCCTTTATCGACGCCATCGTGGCACCCAGCCCATGAGAGCCTTGATCTGGCGGTTCGTGCGCATCGTCCACCACGCAGACTATGCCTGGTTTCTGCCTTTCCTCGCACGCTTGCCGCTGAGGCTGGCTTATGCACTGTCGGCCCTGCGCGGCTGGATCAATGCACTGGGCGCACGCGACTGGCGATCGGTGGCACTGGGCTTCAGGCACATCCGACGTCAAAGCCTGCTTGGCTACGAATTGCTGCCAGTAGTGGCCAGCGCCGAGGCCAAGCAGCGTTGGTGCCGGCAACGCTTTGCGACGGAAGCGCGGGACGAGTTCGAAGCGCAATGGATGGCGGCCCGCAGATTTGATGAGTTGCAGTGCGAATTTGTACCGGAGGAGTTGGCGTTGTTTGCCCAGCACCGACAGCGCGGCCTGGTACTGCTGACAGTGCACTTCGACAGTTTTTATCTGGGCAGTGCCTTCATTGCCCGCGCCACCGGTCGGGTCATCAACTCCATGTCTTCTGCAGTGTCGCAGGATCCCCGGGTGGACCCCGCGGTGACACGGCATTTTGAGCTCAAGTACCGCAGCCTGGAGCCCTACGTCAATGGCGGCAAGGTGGCCGATATGGAACTGGGCCTGCGACCTTTTTACCGCATGCTGGAGCGGGCCGAGGCGCTGATCGTGCTGGGTGATGCGCCAGTGCTGCCCAACGGCGCCGCCATGACAGTGGATTTTCTCGGTGCGCAGCGGCAGATTGCGGGCGGTGCGCTGCGCCTGGCCGAAAGTACCGACAGCGACCTGGGCGCCTACATTTGCCGCTACCGCAGCCCCGGGCGTTACGAAGTCAGGCTGTGCCCGATCGGGCCAGCCATAGACCCCGAAACCGTGGCGCGCATTTACCGGTTCTTCAACACCCATATCCTGGAGCAGCCCGGCCTCTGGTTGGCCGCCGACCTGCTGCCAAGTATGCCCGCCGTGGAAGCCGCTTGAATGTCGCGCCGCTCGGTTGACATCATCATCGTGAACTACCGCGGTGCAGCGGACACGCTGCAAGCGCTGGCGCGCCTGGCAGAGTGGCCGCATGGCACGCTCTGGCTGGTGGACAACAGCGCGCACGAACCCGACATGGCGGAGGAAGCGGCTGCGCTATTGCAAGCCGGCATCGATCATCCATGTGTGCGCTTGCTTACACCGGGCGCCAACCTGGGCTTTGGATGCGCCTGCAATCTGGCGTTTGCACAGTCAAGCGCCGATTACGTTCTGCTGCTCAATCCGGACGCACGAATCTCGACCGAAGACGTTCTGCTTCTCGAACAGTCCATGGAAAGCCAGCCAAAGCTGGCTGGCGTTTCTCCCAAGATTTACTGGAACGAGCAACACACGTTTGTATTACCTGCCGCCTTTGCCCAGACGCCCTGGTACTACGTCGCCCAAGCACTCGCAACACGTTCGCGCAGGGTAGCGCAGTGGGCCGCGCGTCGTGGCCTGCTGCGAGCGATGCGTCAGATGGCCGGATCGAAAGTCTTTGAAGTGGACTTTGTGGCGGGCTCGGTACTGCTGCTGCGACGCAGCGCGGTGTTGCAGGCTGGCGGACTGTTTGACCCTGATTACTTCATGTTTTATGAGGACTCGGACCTGTCGCTGCGTCTGCGCCGCGCCGGTTACGAACTGGCCATCGTGCCGAGCGCTACAGCTGAGCACGAATACCGGCACAAGGCTTTCAAAGCCGGGTTGATGTCACAGAGCCAGCAACACTATTTCAACAAGCAGTACCCGCTTTTTTTCCGTTGGTCGGGCAGGCTCAGCCGCGTGCCGCGACTGGCGGGTTCGATGGATCTGAATGCGTGGTTCAAGGTGCTGGCGCAACCGGTCAGCAGCGCTGAGGAATTTACCCACCAGACGGGCGCAGCTGGCGTACTGGCTTTCAGCCCGACCATGCTGCTGATGCCAGCCATTTTCAGACCCTCGATGGCGCAGGCACGCCCCTTTGACGAGAATGAGTGGGGTTTGCTGGAGCCGGGACCTTACACGGCGCTGCTGGTTGACCCTGAATCGTCCACAAGCCCGACTTGGGTTTACTTCCGGAAAGCTTGACTGAGCTTGCGACCGTAGTTGCGCAATGGCCTCTCAATGGCGTAATGGGCCGCAGTGGCGAGCAACAACGTGAGCGCAATACACAGCATGACCAGCGCTATGCCACCGAGTTCTGGCCAGACGCGGCGCAGCAACAGGGGCGCAGCGTTGTGAAACAGATAGACGCCGTAACTGAGCTGTCCCATGAAGAGGAACACGGGCGTCAACCACCGTTTACCATTCGTCACCGGTTGACCCTTGGCGCTGACCAGCGCACTGATCAAGAGGCCATAGCCCAGCGCGGCGCCAACGCCCATATTGCCGCCAATCCATGGCGGTGGCGTTCTGGCCAGGCCATTGAGGGGCGCCACATAGCTGATGTAGACAAATCCCATCCCCGCCAGC
>CAITZZ010000077.1 GCA_903897005.1 uncultured beta proteobacterium
GGTTCTGGCCGCCGCAGTAACGGCGTTGTTTGCGAATGCACAGAGTTTTCCGGGCAGCAAGCCGATCACCTTCGTGGTTCCGTTTGCTGCCGGGGGCCCCACCGACCGGGTGGCGCGTGACTTGGCGGAAGCCATGCGCAAAACCCTGCCCGGAGGCAATTTCGTGGTGGAAAATGTCAACGGTGCTGGGGGGACGATCGGATCAACCAAGGTCGCCCGGGCAACCCCCGATGGGCATACCCTGCTGTTGTGGCACATCGGCATGGCTGCCACCGCGGGCTTGTACCGCAAGCTGCAGTACAAGCCACTGGAAGACTTTGAATACCTTGGCATGGTCAACGATGTGCCCATGACCCTGATTGGCAAGCCTCAATTGCCGGCCAACACCTACCGTGATTTTGAGAACTACATCAAGGCCAACAGCGGCAAGCTCAACATTGCGCACGCCGGTCTGGGTTCGGCCTCGCACCTGTGCGGCCTGATGTGGCAGTCGGCGGTCAACGCCAAAGAGGCGATGACGACCATTCCTTACGGTGGCACAGCACCCGCCATGACGGCCTTGATGGGTGGCCAGGTCGATCTGATGTGCGACCAGACCACCAACACGACGACGCAGATTGAAGCGGGGCGGGTCAAGGCCTTTGCAGTCACGACCCCAGCGCGCCTGTCATCGCACAAAGTCCTCAAGGACTACCCGACACTCGACGAGATGGGGCTGCGGGGCTTCAACCTGACGATCTGGCATGGACTGTACGCGCCCAAGGGTACACCGGCACCTATCCTCAAGCAGCTTAATGACGCCATGAAGCTGGCGCTGAAAGACCCGGACTTCATCAAGAAACAAGAAGGTCTTGGGGCGGTTGTGGTGACCGATGGGCGCATGGAGCCTGCGGGGCACAAAGCCTTTGTCGCCGCAGAAATCGCGAAACTCAAGCCCGCCATTGAAGCCGCCGGAAAGTTTGCCGACTAAGGCTTTTCTGAGAGTTCTGAAAAGGCCTGAGCTGCGGCTCAGGCCTTTTTTAGTTTAAAAACCGGCAGCCGTTCACCGACCGGCCGGCCCCGCACATTGAGGATGGCTTGCGCCCGCCAGGGCTTGAGTTCCTCGCGCTGCGCGTCGTCGAGCCAGCCCAACTGCTCCAGCACTTCGACGCTGGCGGCGAACAGCGCGTCCTTGTTGGCGTCGATGATCTTGATGGCAAAGGCTTCGCCCCGGCTCTTGCTGCCCAGCACCTGCACGCCGTCGGCGCCGACCTTGCTGACCCAGTCGCCGCGCCCGCTCCGCATGAAGGCCAGGTCGTTGCGGCCCGTGCCCGAGACCAGATCCGGGTGCGCTGTCATGGCTTCACTGAGCGCCGTGAAGCTCTCGCCGAATTCGCTGTCTCGTGCGCCGCTGGCCAGCCGCGCATAACCGTAGGCCAGACGCGAGAGCGGCATGGCGTAGTTGGGGGCCGAGCAACCGTCTATGCCCATCTTGAAGTCGTTGGCGTCCATGCCGACGGCGCGCGCCACGTCACGCCGGATGGCTTGTTGCACCGGGTGCAGCGGATCCGTGTAGTCGTCCAGGCTCAGTCCGTGCTGCACGCAGTAGGCCAGAAAACCGGCGTGCTTGCCGCTGCAGTTGTTGTGCCGGTCGTCAAACACCGCGTCGGCCGGCGGTGTTTGCCCGAGCAGGCTGTAAAAACGTGGCACGTGGCAGCCGCAGCGCAGCGCCTTGTAGGTGAGCCCCGCCTGGTCCAGCATGCCCTGCACCTGCGTGATGTGGGCTTCCTCGCCGTTGTGACTGGCGCACATCAGGGCGATCTGCTTGGGTGAAAAACCAAATTGCTTCGGGCCCTGCGCCTGCATGAAGGGCAGCGCCTGCAAGGCCTTGAGCGTGGAGCGAGAAAAGGTCAGCCAATGCGGGTCGCCGCTGTGCGCCAGCAGTTTGCCCTGGGTGTTGACGACGGCCACGGCGCCAAAGTGCAGGCACTCCAAAGTGCCACCGCGATTGAGTTGGATGAGGGGAGCAAGGTTCATGCGGCTATTGTGCCGCAGGCTTTTGTCGCAAAATCCGGCCATGATTGAAATCCGCTCACCCCTGCAAGCCCAGATCGTTGCCTGGCATGTTCACGCCGGTGCTGATGTCAAAGCGGGCGACCTCCTGCTCGTTCTGGAAGCCATGAAGATGGAGCACGAAGTGCGTGCCGAACATGACGGACGGCTCGCCGAGCTTTTTCTGGAGGCGGGCGCACTGGTGGCTGAAGGCGAGGCCTTGGCAACGCTGCAGCGAATGGCGTCAGGCGCTCTGGCAGATGCGGCTTCAGCGAGCGCCACAAACAGCCCGGTGACCAGCGCAGCGACCGTGCGCGCTGATCTGCAGCGGGTGCTGGACCGCCACGCGCCCACGCTCGACGCCAACCGGGTAGAGGCGGTGAACAAGCGTCACGCTCAGGGTCAGCGCACGGCACGCGAAAACATCGCCGACCTGTGCGATGCCGGTTCCTTCATGGAATATGGCGCACTCGCTGTGGCAGCGCAGCGCACTCGCCGCTCCGAAGAAGACCTGATAAAAAACACGCCGGCCGACGGCATGGTGACCGGCATTGGCAGCATCAACCAGAGCCTGTTTGCGCCGGAGCGCAGTCGCGCCGTGGTGATGGCCTACGACGCGACCGTGCTGGCCGGCACGCAGGGCATGCGCAACCACCAGAAGACGGACCGGCTGCTGGGCATCGCCTTGCAGCAGAAGCTGCCGGTGGTGCTGTTTGCCGAAGGCGGCGGTGGTCGCCCGGGGGATGTGGACATGCCCATCGTGGCTGGCTTGCATGTTTCAACTTTCGCCAGCTTTGCCCGTCTGAACGGCCAGGTGCCGGTGTTGGGTGTCGTGGCCGGGCGCTGCTTTGCCGGCAATGCGGCCCTGCTGGGCTGCTGCGACGTGATTATTGCGACGACGAGCAGCAACATCGGCATGGGTGGCCCGGCCATGGTGGAGGGCGGTGGTCTGGGCGTTTACAAGCCGGAGCAGATCGGTCCCAGCGCTGTGCAACACGGCAATGGCGTGATCGATATTCTGGTAACCGATGAGCGCGCGGCCGTGGCTGCGGCACGGCATTACCTGTCGTTCTTCCAGGGCCCGGTCAAGGACTGGCAGGCACCCGATGCATTGGCCTTGCGCGACACAGTGCCGGAAAACCGTCTGCGCGTTTACGACACGCGCGCCGTCATGGCCGGACTTGCAGATCAGGGCAGTCTGCTGGAACTGCGCAGCGGTTTTGGCAAAGGCATCCACATCGCGCTGGCGCGCATCGAAGGCCGACCGGTGGGCTTGCTCGCGAACAACCCGCTGCACCTGGGTGGCGCGATTGACGCCGACGCTGCCGACAAGGCCGCCCGCTTCATGCAACTCTGCAATGCGCACGGCCTGCCGCTGGTGAGCCTGGTCGATACGCCCGGCTTCATGGTCGGGCCGGAGATCGAAACCCAGGCGCAGGTGCGCCACGTCAGCCGCATGTTCCTGGCGGCGGCGCATTTGCGTGTGCCGTTCTTTAGCGTGGTGCTGCGCAAGGGCTACGGTCTGGGCGCCATGGCCATGACGGCGGGCGGTTTTCATTCACCCCTGTTTACCGTGGCCTGGCCCAGCGGCGAGTTTGGCGCCATGGGCCTGGAAGGCGCAGTGCGACTGGGTTACCGCAAGGAATTGGAAGCCCTGCCCGAAGGGCCGCAGCGCGATGCCCAGTTCGAAAGCCTGGTCGCCACCGCCTACGAGAAAGGCAGCGCCCTCAATATGGCCGCCACGCTGGAGATCGATGCGGTGATCGACCCGGCGCAAACCCGCGACTGGCTGGTGCGCGGTCTGCAGACGCAGCGCGAGCTGCCGGGGGCGAGCGGACTGGCGATTGACGCCTGGTAGGCTGTATTCGAATCGCTATAGTTGTCATCCCGGCGCAGGCCGGGATCCATGTCTCCTGCCCAAATACATTCTGGGCCGAGCCGAGGTGCCTGACCATTAATCCACTGCGGTCATAATCCTCCGCAAACCATCTCAGGGACGGGATAACAACAATGGCAACCCTCATTCCAGCGCTTGGCGCTTGCGTGTCGCGCATGACGACAGGCGAACGCCGGTTGGCTGAGCGGCTGGAACAGAAGCTCGACGCCGACTACCTGCTTTGGTACGACGTGCCGATCGGCCCCAAGCAAACGCACCCCGACTTTGTCCTGATGCACCCTCGGCGCGGTCTGCTGATTCTGGAAACCAAAGACTGGAAGCTCGAAACCATCCAGCGTGCCACGCGGCAGGTTTGGGATATCGCTCCTGACGGACAACCCAAGGTGGTGATCAACCCGCTGGCCCAGGCACGGCATTGCGCCATTCAGGTGGTCAACGCGCTGGAGCGTGACCCGCAACTGGTGCAGCCTGCTGGCGCGCACCAGGGCAAGCTTGCGTTTCCATGGGGCCACGGCGTGGTCTTTACCCGCATCACGCGCAAACAGTTTGACGCAGCAGGATTGGGTGATGCCATCGAGTCGCACTACGTGATCTGCTCGGATGAAATGGAGAAATCCGGGGACGCAGAAGAATTTCAGCAGCGCTTGTGGCACATGTTTCCCCATGCGTTTGGCGGCGTCATGTCGCTACCGCAGCTGGACCGCGTGCGCTGGATCATGTTCCCCGAAGTGCGCGTGCAAACGCAGGGTTCCTTGTTTGACGACAGTGATGACGAAGCGCAATTGCCCAGCATCATGCGTGTGATGGACTTGCAGCAGGAGCAACTGGCTCGGTCCCTGGGCGACGGCCACCGCGTGATCCACGGCGTGGCCGGTTCCGGCAAAACCATGATCCTGGGTTACCGCGCCGAGTACCTCGCCAAAGCCAGTACGGCCACAAGCAAACCCATCCTCATCCTGTGCTTTAACGAACCGCTTGGCGTCAAGCTGCACAGTGTGATGGATGCCAAGGGCCTGAGCGACAAGGTGCATGTGCGGCACTTTCATAAGTGGTGCCGCCAGCAACTGGTTACCTTCGGTCAGAGCATTCCGCCGCAAGGCCCGCACCTGTTTGAAGAGATGGTGGACGGAGTCATCCGCGGCGTGGAGCGCCAGCAAATCCCCAGCGGCCAGTACCAGGCCGTTCTGATCGACGAAGGTCATGACTTTGCGCCCGAGTGGCTCAGGCTGGTCACGCAAATGGTGGACCCCAGCACCAACTGCCTCTTGTTGTTGTACGACGACGCGCAAAGCATTTACGAGCGCAGCCGCAGCAAGCAATTCAGCTTCAAGAGCGTGGGCGTGCAGGCGCAAGGCCGTACCACGATTCTGAAAATCAACTACCGCAACACACGGCAGATCCTGCAAACCGCCAGCCTGATTGCCGCAGACTTGTTGACGGCCGATGAGCAGGACGATGATGGCATTCCCTTGCTCAAGCCGATCAGTGGCGGGCGTGATGGTGAGCCGCCTGTCATCATCAAATTGCCCAGCCTGCGCGAAGAGGCGTACGCGATTGCCGACCACCTGAGCAACGCTCACCAGGAAGGCCACGCCTGGGGCGACATGGCCATCCTGTGCGCGGACTGGAAGACCATGGACCTGTGCGCCGACGCCCTGCATCAGCGCAAGCTGCCGTTCAATGTACGCAAGCGCACCGGCGAATACAAGCCCGCAGACGACTCCATTCAGATCATGACCATGAAGGTCAGCAAAGGCCTGGAGTTCCCCGTGGTAGCCCTGCCCGGTGTAGGGCACATGCCCGCGAGTGGCGAAGACGAGGCGGATGCCGCGCGGGTGTTTTATGTGGCGGCGACGCGGGCGACGCAGAAGCTGGTGATTGGGGTGGGTGGCGACTCCGTATTTGCGAGCAGAATCACAGGCAGTCTGGCCTTAACCCCTGCACACATGGGCCCGTAGAGGCCAATTCGGTATTGTGTTTGCAGAAGAATGCACAGCTGTTTGATGAATGCAAGTGTTCCGTAAACGCTTTATCCACTTGAATTTAACGAACAAACGGAACATACTATCGGCTGTATGCCAACCGACACCTACACACAACGCGTTCTCGCCCTGGCCTGCCAGCGGGGCCTGCTGCGCGCCAGCCATTTGCACGAGCTGGGTATTGCCCGCGTGGTGCTCTCGCGGCTCACCGCCAGCGGACAACTGGAGCGCGTGGGGCGCGGTGTGTACCGGCTGCCCGAGCGCGGAGGCTCTGAGCATGAGAGCCTGGCCACCATTGCCCTCAAGGTGCCACAGGCGGTGTTTTGTTTGCTGACGGCGCTGCAGATACACGAACTCACCACGCAGCTGCCGCGCCAGGTTTGGATCGCCATGCCGCAGGGCAGCCACGCGCCCAAGATGGATTACCCGCCTGTGAAGATGGTGCAGTTTTCGGGCGAGGCATATGCCACAGGCGTTGAGGTGGTGCAGGTTGATCAGGTGGCGCTGCGGGTGTACGGCGTGGCCAAGACGGTGGCCGACTGCTTCAAACACCGCAACAAGATTGGGCTTGACGTGGCCATCGAGGCACTCAAAGATGCCTTGGCCCAGAGGAAGGCCACGGCAGATGACCTGTGGCGCTTCGCCAAGATTTGCCGGGTTGCCAATGTGATGCGGCCCTACCTTGAAGCCTTGGGGCACGGGGGCTGAATGGTTCACGACCTCGCCGCGTCCGTTCGGGCACGCCTGCTCAATATTGCCAAGGCCGAGCAGACCGACTTCAACTCGGTACTGGTGGCTTTCCTGAAAAAGAACGCACTGCCTGCGGTGCAACTGACCAGCGTCGTCACCACATTGCGCGCCACACTGCAGCCAGCGCTTGAGCAGGCAGCGTCAACAAACCTCACTCCACACCGGCCATAGCAGCGCCAGCACCCCGCCTGAGCCGATTCAACAGAAATACGGCTCACAAATTGAGCCGTATCGGATAGAATGCGGCTCATGGCCACCCAATCGCAAACCGCACAGCCCAGCTACATCTGGCAACACCCCGGCTGGCCGGCGCTCGTGTTTGATGCCGGGGCCGTGGCACACGCCTTGGACGTGGCCCATTTGCAGATGGGACGGGTGTTGGGTTTGCTGGACGCCATTGGCTTGACCGACTCTCAGGAAATTACCCGTGAGCTGTGGGTGCAAGAGGCCATCGCCACGGCGGCGATTGAGGGTGAAAAACTTGATCTGACTGCCGTTCGGTCGTCGGTGGCGCATCGCTTGGGGCTGGTCGATGCCCCGACCCGCGACCGCCAGGTGGATGGTTTGGTGGCGGTGATGCAGGACGCCACCCGCGGCAACGAGTCGGTGCTTGACAGTGACCGTTTGTGTCGCTGGCAGTCCGCCCTGTTTCCGGGCGGCACCTCGGGTCTGCGTCGTATTGCCGTCGGGCGTTACCGCGACCACGCCGACCCGATGCAGATTGTCAGTGGGCGGCAAGGGCACGAGGTGGTGCACTACACCGCGCCTGCGTCAGACCGGGTGGCGACGGAAATGGCTCGGTTTCTGGCCTGGTTTGAGGCCACGCGCCCCACCAGCAATGCCGCTCCCCGCCTCAACGGCCTGGCCCGCGCGGCACTGGCGCACTTGTGGTTTGAATCAATTCACCCGTTTGAAGACGGCAACGGCCGGCTGGGGCGCGCCATTGTGGACCTGGCATTGGCGCAGGCAGTAGGACCAACCGCAAGACTATTGGGCATGTCGCGGCAACTGCTGGCGGTCAGGGTCGCGTATTACGACGCCTTGAACCGGGCACAGTCTGGCGCTCTGGACGTGACACCCTGGGTGCAATGGTTTGTGCAGGCCTTAACGCAGGCTTGCATCCAGTCGCAGGCGGTGGTGAAGCAGGCGCTGGACAAGGCCAGCTTCCGGCAGCGCGCGACCAGCCTGGCGGTCAACGAGCGGCAAAGCAAGGTGCTGAACCGTTTGCTGGAAGCCGGAAGCAGCGAGTTGGGTGGCGGCTTTCTCGGCGGCATGACGGCGGAAAAATACAGCCAGATCACCGGCAGCTCCAAAGCCACTGCCACCCGCGACCTGGCAGCGCTGCTGCGCCATGGTCTGCTCAAAGTTGAAGGCGTCGGCAAGGCCACCCGCTACGCCGTCAACGTCGAAGGTTGGAGTCAGCCCGCCACGAGTTGAACTGCCAACATTCATGTGTCGGCCAATCACAAAATTGGTGTTCACCTGAATCAGATCAATATCACGCGCGGCGGTACTGCCGGCGAACTCGATCAGCGTACGCCTGCGGCACAGGCCGGCTTCTACCGCTTTGTGACTTTAAGCGCCTTAACCGCGATTGGCGCCAAGTAGTTCTGCGCGGACACCACCGGTTTGCCCGTCTGGCTCTCCAACTGTCTGCGCGCTTGCTTGGCGATGCCGCCGCCCGCTTTGGCGGCGGTTTTGTTGTCGGCCATGCCGGTGGCATCCGTCGTTTCGGCAATCTGCCGGGTGGAGAGCTCGGCCAGCGCGGTGAAGATCAACTCGGCCTCGGTCATGTGGTCGCGCAGGTTGTGGCTGCTCAGCCCCTTGGCCTGTTTGTGGTCCTTGACGCTGACGCCGGTCCATTCCTGGTGAATGATGTTGGTCAGGATGGCGAACTCCTGGCCTGCCTTGATCTCGTGCTCGCGCCAATAGTCGGTGAGCTTGTTGCGGGTTTCTTGCCCGGTCATGCGCTGCTGAATCCACTTGTCGCTGCGGCCATGCTGCTGCCAGGTCTGGCGGGCGCGGTCCAGCGTCAACGCGGGGTCGGCCATCTCCTGCATGCGCTCGTAGCCCACTTTGGCCAGCCAGAGCTTGATGGGCTCGGCTTTGGGGCTGGGGATGGATTGGATGACGCGCAGCAACGTGGCGGCTTTAGCGCAATCGGTTTCGCGTTGTTTTCCATCGGTGGCTGTCAATTTCAACTGTACGATTTCCTCGTACGGTTGCTCCGAAGCGGCTTCCAGAGCCAGTTTGCGCTTCAGGTCTGACCAGTAGCGCTTGGCGCTCTTGCTCTGCGTCAGCACCTGCACCACGTCAATCACCGAAAACCACCAGGTCTCGGTGTCTTCGTCGTAGACGCGGCGGATGGACTGGCCATCAAATTCGGCAGGCAAGATCTTCATGGACACGCTCCTGTGGCAGATGTGCTGGCATTGCACTCGAATAGGTACTGTATTTTTGCACAGTATTCTGGATTTGTGGTGACCGCAAAGCGCAGGCTGACCGCAATGTGTTGACCAGCCATCAGGTACCATCTTCACGTTTCAACTTCGCTCGATACCGGGCGCCAACGGAGAAAGCCATGTTCAGTCACGTGATGGTCGGTGTGAATGATCTTGAGGTCTCAAAGAAGTTTTACGACGCGCTGCTCGGCACGCTGGGCATTGGCCCTGGCGTAGCGAACAAAGAGCGCTATTTCTATCGCAACCCCACCGGTACCTTCGGCATCACCAGGCCCATCAATGGCGAGCCGGCAACGCATGGCAATGGCAGCACGCTCGGGTTCGCCATGCAGTCGCCTGAGCTTGCCGATGCCTTCCATGCGGCGGGTGTGGCCAACGGCGGCAGCACCTGCGAAGACCCGCCGGGCTGGCGCGAAGGCGCGGCCGGCAAGCTCTATCTGGCGTATCTGCGTGACCCCGACGGCAACAAGCTCTGCGCGCTGCACCGCCCCGCCAAGTAAGGCGTGCCGCTTCGACCTAATTGGCCGAAAGCTGAGGCAGGTACTTTTCCAGCAACTCTTGCACGGTGTCGGCTTGCAGCGCATCGCGGCGGCGCTTCAGGGCGTCACGTTCGGCTTGAGTCGACATCCATCGCTTGAACGCCACGAACGTCGCCGGATGTACGGTGTTCATGCGCGCCATCGTGCCGTTGCTGGCCACGATCACGGCCGAGAAGCCGGGCGAATCCAGCAGCACGTTGGCACGGCGCTCCCGGCGGATGATGTCCACCTCAAAGCCGTCCTTGTTGACGGCAGTGTATTTCTGGCCTTTTCGGATGCGAAACGTGGCATCGACTTTTTTCAAGACACCGAGCATGGAGCTGTCCACGCGCGCCAACTGGGTGGAAAAGATGATCCGTTTACGCGTGTCCCATAGCAGGTCGATGTCGCGGGTGGCCAAGGTCTCGGCGTTCAGGCGCACGCCAGCGGCGGCCTCGTAGGCGTAAAGCGCGTGGGTGCCCACGACGCGAAAGTGTTCGCTCAGTTTGGTGCTCGCCAAACGGTTCAGTAACGCGACCACCAGCGGGTCAACCCGACCCACGCGCAGGGCGCGATTGAGCCGCTGCTGTTGCATCAGCGCAGCTTGCAGGCCAGACACGCGTTCGGCGCTTTCACGCTTTCTTTGGGTGAATCGCGTGTAGATGGCATCAAGCTCCGCAGTGCGTGACCCCAGGCTGGTTTCGGCACCCGCAGGGGTGGTGCGGACCAGGTATTTGGCGTCGGGCGAAGTGGGCGGGCCCGCATGCCAGTACATGCCGCCGCGCACCTGAGCCGCCTCTTCCAGAGCCTCTTCCAGGGCTTCGAAGACCGCGACAGCGTCGATGTATTGGCGCGAAATGGAGGCACTTGTTTCCAGCATTTCGGTATATTA
>CAITZZ010000078.1 GCA_903897005.1 uncultured beta proteobacterium
CGCCGACTTCATCGACCGCGCCCGGAATGATTTCGGCCAGGGTTTTGCCAGGATGGTGCTGCTGATGCCGGTGGATGTTCTCCACCACCACGATGGCGTCATCGACCAGAATGCCGATCGAGAAGATCAGTGCGAACAGCGAGACGCGATTGAGCGTAAAACCCCAGGCCCATGAGGCAAAGAGTGTGACCATCAATGTGAGAATCACCGCCGTGCCAACAATGGCGGCTTCGCGCCGGCCCAGCGTCAGGAACACGAGTGCCACCACCGAGGCGGTGGCAAACAGCAGCTTCTGGATCAGTTTTTGCGCCTTGTCGTTGGCGGTGGCACCGTAGTTGCGGGTCTCTGCCACCTGCACCGCTTCGGGAATCACCGTGTTGCGCAGCTGCTCGACGCGGAGCATCACCGCATTGGCGACGTCGATCGCGTTCTCGCCCGGCTTCTTGGTAATGGTCAGTGTCACGGCCGGGTATTCGCCGCCGCCGTCCTTTTGCGTCAGACCATGCCAGACGTAGTTGCTGCTGGGCCGCGGACCATCCTGAATGTCGGCGACATCTTTCATGAAGACGGGTTTGCCGGCATGCACACCCACCACCAGATCAGCGACTTCGCGTGCCTGCTCCAGAAACGGACCGGCTTCGATGGCAACACTCTTGTTGCCAGCGATCAGCTCACCCACTGGCAGACCCAGATTGGCCGATTGCAGCGCGTTGCGCAAGTCGGTCACCGTGCTGCCGCTACCAGCCATGCGCACCGGGTCAATGCGCACCATCACGGCACTGCCGGGGCCGCCAATGGTCTGCACCTCGCGCGTGCCGGGCACGCGCTTGAGCTCGGCTTCGATGCTGTGTGCCACGCGTTCGAGTTCGAGCGGGTTCGCGTTCGGGCTCTTGCTGAACAGCGTCAGACTGACGATGGGTACGTCGTCGATGCCCTTGGGCTTGATGATGGGCTCCATCACGCCCAGGCCGCGCGGCAGCCAGTCGGCGTTGGAGCGCAAGGTATCGTGCAGACGCACCAGCGCTTCAGTGCGCGGCACGCCGACCTTGAACTGCACCGTCATGATGGCCAGACCAGGACGCGACACCGACATCACGTGCTCGGTGCCCGCCATCTGCGAGAGCACCTGCTCGGCCGGTATCGCCACCATCTGCTCCACATCGGCCACGGCAGCGCCGGGGAAGGGGATCAGCACATTGGCCATCGTGACATTGATTTGTGGCTCTTCTTCACGCGGTGTCACCAGCACGGCAAAGCCGCCCAGCAACAAGGCCAGCAAGGCCAGCAGCGGCGTGATGTGCGCACTCTGGAAGGCCGCTGCGATGCGGCCCGAAATTCCCATGGGAGTGGTCTTGCTCATCTCAGCGCACCTTGGCCGCGGCTTGTGGGTCCGCTGCTACCTTCTCGCCCTTTTCCACGCCACTGAGTACCTCGACGCGCTCGCCTGCGGCACGGCCAAGTCGGACCTGGCGCAGCATCGGGCGACCCTTGTCATTGACGATGTAAAGCCCCGTCATTTCGGCGCGCCGCACGACCGCGCTGGTGGGCACGTACAGGCGTTCGCTGTCCGTTGTGGTCTTGCCGACGCCAGAGGCTGCAAGCCAGACGCGGGCAAACATGCCAGGTGTGGCACCTTTCAGGTTGTCGGGCAGGGCGAGGCGCAGCTGCGCGGTGTGCGTTGCGGCATCGACCTGCGGCAGCAGTGCGGCCGACTTCGGCGCCATCAGAGACTGTGCCAGCCCCGGAATCTCCAACTGGATCGCTTCAGCCGGGCCGCTGGTCACGGTGCCGGGCGGCACCGGCGCCGAGACGCGCAGGGCGGCCGGGTCGTACAGGGTGAGCAGCGGTGCGCCCGGCATCGCCATGTCGCCCAGCGCCACCGGCACATCGCTGACGATGCCAGCGTAGGGTGCGTTGATGACGAAGAAGCGTGATTGGGTGTGTGCTGCGTCGGATTGCGCCTGCAGCGCCTGCATTTGCGCCTGGGACGCCTGGAACTGCGCCTGCGCGCGGTCCAGCGCCGACTGGCTGATGTACTGCTTCTGGAACAACTGCTTCTGGCGTTCGTATTCCTTGGAACTCACGTTCAGGGTGGCGCGTGCCGCCTCGACCTGCGCCACGGTGGCCGCGGTATTCTGGCTGGCGGCGCGGGCGTCGATGCGCAGCAGTTCCTGTCCGGCACGAACCCGGTCGCCGGCTTTGACATTCAGGGCAACGATGGCGCCTGCGACCTGAGCCGACAGTGTGGACTGGCGCACCGCCTCCACCACGCCGTCAAAGCTCATTCGTTCTACACCGGCTGCGCCCGAAGATTGAACGGCTACGGTTGCCAGTGGCGCGACGTCGGCCGCCCACACCGAGGGTATTCCTGAAAGGCCCGTCAGCAGCAGGGCGGTAAGAAGCGAGGTTTTCAACATTCAGTACTCCTAAGCCACGGCAGCCCGTGGCATTGATAAAAATATTGCTTAACTATTTGACTAATTGCGTAATTGAGCAAATAATACATCAAAACAAGGAACATGACAACTGGCAGGTCAAATCTGGCAGGTCATGTCGATATGATGAGCACTGATCTCTTGAAGGAATGTCCGTTAATGGAAAACCTGCCGCCCGAGGCCATGATGGAAGTTGCAGCCTATTTCCAGGCGCTGTCGGAGCCGACACGTCTGAAGATTCTGAATCTGCTGCGCACCGGCGAGCGCAATGTGGGCGAATTAGCCCAGTTGTGCGGCTTCACCGCCGCCAATATTTCCCGCCATCTGACGCTGCTGACCAAGCACGGTCTGGTGGCGCGCGAGAGCCGCGGTACCAGTGTTTACTACCGCATCGCCGATGAGTCCATCTACGCTCTGTGTGACCTGGTCTGCGGCAACATCTCGCGGCAGATGGAGCGCACGACGCAAAAGCGCCAGGCCTTTGTGACTGGAACTTAGGGACTGTCGGTCACCAGACGAGGCTCGCGCACGCACTAAACGTTGGCCAGCGCCAATTCAATGCGTTGGTCGGCATCCATCGCAAGCTTGACCAAC
>CAITZZ010000079.1 GCA_903897005.1 uncultured beta proteobacterium
GGCCGGGCACGCTCAAGAAAAGGTGTTGCTGCTGATTGCCAGTAACTGTCGGACGGCCGGCTCAGCGTCGGACTGCGTCGACCAGCGTCTTGAATTCGTCAATGTCCTCAAAGCTGCGGTAAACGCTGGCAAAGCGAACGTAGGCCACCTTGTCGAGTTTCTTCAATTCGCGCATGACGAGTTCACCAATGCGCGTGGAGGGCACTTCGCGTACCCCCAGGGTCAGCAGTTTTTCTTCGATGCGTTCGATGGCACCATCGACCTGTTCAATGCTGACCGGGCGCTTGCGTAGCGCCAGCTTCATGGAAGCCACCAGTTTTGCGTGCTCAAACTCGATGCGTCGGCCATCTTTTTTTACGACGACCGGGAAACTGACGTCGGCCCGCTCGTACGTTGTGAAGCGCTTTTCGCAGGAGGCGCAATGGCGCCGGCGCCGGATGAAGTCGCCGTCTTCAGCGACCCGCGTCTCCATGACCTGGGTTTCGCTGTGGCTGCAGAACGGGCATTTCATAAGGGATTGGCAGCGACCGTCACCTGTACACAGGAAATCGGGCCGTCAGGGCGTTGACTTTGGCACGTACCGCATCGAGGTTCGCGCTGTCCCTCGGATGGTCGAGCACGTCGGCAATCAGGTTGGCGGTAAGGCGTGCCTCGGCGTCCTTGAAGCCGCGTGTCGTCAGTGCCGGTGTACCAATGCGCACGCCGCTGGTGACCATCGGTTTTTCAGGGTCGTTTGGAATCGCATTCTTGTTGATCGTCATGTGCGCCGCACCCAGCACACTCTCGGCTTCCTTGCCGGTAATGCCCTTGGCGCGCAGGTCAACCAGCATCACATGACTTTCGGTGCGGCCACTGACGATGCGCAGACCGCGCTCGGTCAGCGTTTCGGCAACGATCTGTGCGTTCTTCAGTACCTGCTGCTGGTAGACCTTGAATTCGGGCGCCAGTGCTTCCTTGAAGGCGACGGCCTTGGCGGCAATCACGTGCATTAACGGACCGCCCTGCAAACCCGGGAAGATCGCGCTGTTGATCGCCTTCTCATGCTGCGATTTCATCAGGATGATGCCGCCGCGCGGCCCGCGCAGGCTCTTGTGCGTGGTCGAAGTCACGACATCAGCATGTGGTACCGGGTTGGGGTAGACACCGGCGGCGATCAAGCCTGCGTAGTGCGCCATATCCACCATGAAAATGGCACCGACATCCCGTGCCACCCGGGCAAAGCGTTCAAAATCAATACGCAGACTGTAGGCCGAGGCGCCGGCGATGATGAGTTTGGGTTTGGATTCGTGGGCCCTGCGCTCCATCGCGTCGTAGTCAATCTCCTCCTGGGCGTTCAGACCATAGCTGACAACGTTAAACCACTTGCCGCTGATGTTCAGCGCCATGCCGTGGGTCAGGTGGCCACCCTCGGCAAGCGACATGCCCATGATGGTGTCGCCGGGCTTGAGAAAGGCCAGGAAGACGGCTTCGTTGGCGGAGGCGCCGCAGTGCGGCTGCACGTTGGCGCAATCCGCGCCAAAAATCTGTTTGACGCGGTCAATGGCCAGCTGCTCGGCCAGGTCGACAAATTCGCAGCCACCGTAGTAGCGCTTGCCGGGATAGCCTTCGGCGTACTTGTTGGTGAGTTGAGTTCCCTGCGCCGCCATCACCGCAGGCGAGGCGTAGTTCTCGCTGGCGATCAGCTCGATGTGTTGTTCCTGGCGGGCATTTTCGGCCTGGATGGCGGCGAAGATTTCAGGATCGGTTTGTTCAATGAGGAATTGACGGTCGTACATGGTGGTTCAGGAAGGAGAGAGAAGGGCAAGCTTATCGACGCTGCGGTCTGCTTTGGCTGGCATGGGCGCGGCAGGAGTCAAAGGCACGGTCAGGCCTTTGGCCACCAGTTGGAGCCGGGCGTGCTCGGCCATCACTTTGCCGGTGTATCCGCTGTCGTCTTCAACGTTGGTGGCGCCGACATAAGAGCGCAGACCACCCTCAACGGAGCCGGCGCGGCTGATGCATTCCTGCAATACGCGGGCGCCCACCCGCAAATTGCTCACTGGGTCAAAGGCGGCAAATTTACCGCCAAAACTCTCGTACTTGTCGCTGTGAACCTGGGTCATCACCTGCATCAAGCCCTGCGCGCCGACCGGGCTTTGGGCAAACGGATTGAATCCCGACTCGACCGCCATGACCGCGAGAATCAAGGTCGGATCCAACTTGGTGTGCCGGCTGATCTCATAGGCTTCGGTCACCAGGGCGCTGATGGGCTCCGGCGCGACGCGGTACTTCTTGCTTAGCCAATAGGCCACCGCTGCCTGCTGTCGGGGCAAGTCTTGCGGATTGATGGCGGTGGCACGATCGCTGGCATCGATCTCGCTGGACCAGCCGGTCAGTGCGATCTGGCGGGTTTTCAGCCAGCCGAATAGCTCGATTTCACCCACCTGGCGCAGTTCCGGCCGTACCGACAAGGCGATCACGGCAAAGATCACCGCCAGTCCGACCAGGGCAAAACCGTTGTGCGTGATTTCAAAGAAGCCCTGGGCGACATCGCTGGCGAAGGTTCGCAGGCCCTGGGTGAGTTTTTTCGACGCTGTCATAGCTCTTCCTTCGTTCGCGCGGGCTGCTGTGATGCACTGCCGGGGGCGGCACACACGCGGCACCTCGTTTGGGTTGGTACGCCATCAACCGCCTGCAGTCTGAAAAGGAGTCTTGCAGAAGGCTGAATATGCCGGGTTCGGCAGCGGGTTCGGGTTATCCCTGAATATTCGAGGGAAGGCGGATTCTAGGGTGACATTATATATCGAGTCAACCATATGAAACCGATCTCTTATCCATAAACAAAACTTGAACTTGCTCCTGCAGTGTTCTAGACTTTGCTTGCCCGTCACACGATGGGCAACACGCCGGCAGTAGCCAGTCCCTACCGTCAGGTAGCTGCGATAAAGCGGCCCCGGCAACTTGTGGTGGCAATCTTTTGCCGCCCAGCGCACGGGGACTTTACCCTCCCTTGGCGTGAGCCCTGACAGCATGGACCTTGTGTCAGCTGTCAAGCCCGGCGATCTGGCTTTGAGCCATTCGACCGGGCTTTCGTCTTTTTTGTTGCCGTGGCAGTGAAATTCCGGTGAAAATAGCGCCTCCTACCTTGTCAGCACTCTGGCTCGGGTTTCCTTCTTTGTTCGTGCTACTCATGTTCCCTTTTCCTGCCAATCAAAAATCTGCCCCCGTTTCCGAAGAGACAAAAATTCCGGCCAAGACGCACGAGCCTCATCCCCTTGACCTGGTGACGGGTGGGGCGTTTTCCGCCCCGACCTCAAGCGAGCGCACCGCGCGCATTCGCGAGTGGCTCATCAGTTCACCCGGCATTGAGCAGATGCAGGCGGTTTTCAAGGAACTCAGCGGTAAAGACAAGGGTGCAGCCAAGCTGTTGCGCGAGCGCCTCGATGAGATCAAGCGCAGCAAGGGGCAGGAATCGATTGCGATGGAGTGGGGCGACAAAGCCAGAAACCTGCTGGCCCTGCCCAAACTCAACATCGCCGACGCCATGGCATGGCAGCGCGATGCCGCCAAGGCCGGTGCGCCGCTAAGCAAAGAGCCCTTGGCCACGCTCAAGACGGAACTCAGTGACCGGGTCAAGGTGATTGAGGACTTGCAGCATCGGGTCCAAGTGCAGCGCGAGGCAGCGGTGCTGCTGGCACAACGCATTGAGGTGCTGTCCACCAAGTCGTGGCGCGACGCCCAGTTGCTGCTGGAGGCTCTGCAGGCTGATGTGGAGCATTGGCAGGCACAGGCGGCGGCCCTGCTGGCTGACACCAACTGGGCCAGCGTTGATGTCAAGTTTCCGCCCTTGCTCGATGCCTCACGGGGTCAATTGCTGGTGGTTTGGGAAGCTTTCCGGGACGCGCTGGCGCAAGCCTGCGCTGCTGCGATAGATGGTGCTGCGGCCTTGCCGCCGGTGCCGGTCTGGGCCGAAGAACTGCGCGCTGCCCGAGGCGTGCCGGTGGAGGCAGCGCCGCGGCCCAAGCGTGCTGCGATCGACCCTGAAGTCAAGGCGCAGGCGGTGGCGGCGGTGGCGGACACGCTGGTCAAGCTTGAACAGGAAATATCGCAGGGACACGGCAAAGCCAGTGCGGGAGCGGCAGCGGCCCTGCGCCATGCCCTGAAGGACTACGGACGGATCATTGACGACAAGTTGGAGAATCAGGCACACGCGGCGCTGGCCGCGGCGGGGGAACTCGAAGGCTGGCAGCGCTGGCGTGCCGATCAGTTGCGCGAAGAGCTGGTGCAAAAGGCCGAAGCCCTGCTCAAGCGACCGGAGGGTCAGGCGATCGGCGGGCGCAAGATGCAGGAGACCTTGCGTGCCCTGCGTGAGCAGTGGAAGCAGACCGATCAGGGCGGCGCACCGAACCACGGTTTGTGGAAGCGTTTCGATGACGCCTGCAACGAAGCGCACAAGGTGGTTGAAGCCTGGCTTGAAAAGCTCAAGGCACAGTCAGCCGAGCACCGGGCACAGCGTCTCGCGCTGATTGAAGAGCTCAATACCTGGGCTGCTGCCAACCGAACCGCGCTGGACGATGACTGGAAAGGCTTCAACCGCATCCTGCACCAGTTTGGTGACCGCTGGCGTGACGGTGGGCATGTCGGTGAAAAGGTTTTTGCCGAGTTGCAGCCACTGTGGAAGGCGGCCATTGACGGTGCTGCGGCGCCCCTGGAGGCGCTGCAGGCCAACAGTCTGGCGGCACGCCAGCTCATGATCGAGGAAGCCAGAGCCCTGGGCAGCGCGCCGGAACTGCGCATTGATGCGGTACGCGGCTTGCAGCAGCGCTGGCAAGCCGAGGCGCATCGAGTGCCGGTGGATCGGCGTCAGGAGCAAAAATTGTGGGAGGCCTTTCGCCAGCCGATTGACGAAGCCTTCAATCGCAAGACGACGCAACGCCAGCAGGCCGATGCCGCGTTGGGTGAGCGCGATCGCGTCGTGCTTGATGCGGCGCGCTCGCTGGAAGCGGCCAATCTGGCAGGCGATGCCCAAGGCATTCGCGCTGCCATGAGCGCGCTGGAGGCGGCACTGCGCGGCCAGGCCCAGGCCCAGGCGGCGGTGCAGGTTGCAGTCACCGAGGTGAATACGGCGGTCGCCGCCATGGCAGGATCCGAGGCCACTGGCGAAGCTGTGGCGCAAGCCGAGGCCCTGACGACCGAGACGGCTGAACCGGGTGCAACGGCATCAGATGCGCTTGCAGTGCCGGAGCAGGTTTCGAAGCCGGCAGCAAAGCCGGTGCGCGCGGTGCGCGGCGATGATCGCCCTGGCATGAAGAAGACCGAACCCGCTCCAGCCGGGCGTGGCGGAAAATTTGGTGAGCGCAAGGACGGCGCCAGAGACGGGCAACGGGCCCCTCGGGACGATAAGCCGGCGGCTCGCGCGGATGACCGTGGCCCCCGCAGGCCTGGGCGCGACGAGCGCTTTGGTTCGACGCCGGCGTGGCAGGAAGCACCACGCTTGGGAGACACCGCTTTTCGGGCGCAGCGAGATGCCGTAGAGCATGCTCAGTTTGCCCTGCGCAAACTTGCAGCCCAGGCGCACGGTGAGGCGCTGACTCAGGTGCTGGCAGCCTGGGAGCGACGCGATGCGACCCTGATGCCCTCGGCGCAGGAGTTGGGCAGTCGCGTTCCTGCGGCGGTCCGTGCTGGATGGCTCAAGGCGGTTGGCCAGGCACCTGGCAGCGATGGCGCGGTAGCCCTGCTGCGTCTGGAGATGGCCAGCGAGATGCCAACCCCTGCTGAGCACCTGAATGCGCGTCGTGCGTTACAGTTGCAACTGCTGACCAAACGCCACGATCCGGCGCCGGCACAGACCTGGGGCCAGGATGCCGGCCAGGTTCTGGCCAGCGCGTACGATGCGGTGCAGGCGCGACGCCTGCAAAATGTGCTCAAGGTGTTGCTGAAGCCCAATTAGTGGCTGACAGCGCCGCGTGTGGAGCGGGTCTGGCCCGCAGACAGCTAGTCATGAACCTAAGGGAGGTTTGCCAGTGGATTCTGCCGACGACTTGATCAAGCGCCTGGAACAGCTCAACGCTATCGGGGCAGCGCTTTCCAGGGAGCGCGACATCACGCGACTTCTTGAGCACATTCTGCTTGCAGCCAAGCAGATTACCAACGCCGATGGTGGAACGCTCTACCGGATGACCGGGGACGGTCAAAGTTTGCGCTTTGAGATGCTGCGCACGGACTCGCTGAATATCGCCATGGGCGGAACTTCGGGCAGCGCCATCAGCTTTCCGGATCTGCCTCTGTACGACGCGGCAGGCACTCCGAATGACTCGCTGGTGGCAGGCTATGCGGCGATTCACGTGCAGACGGTCAATATCGCCGACGCCTACAGCGAACCGAATTTCGATTTTTCCGGGACGCGTCGCTTTGATGAGCGTACCGGCTATCGCTCCAAGTCTTTCTTGGCGGTGCCCATGAAGGATCACGAGGGTGAGGTGATCGGCGTGCTGCAACTCATCAATGCGCAGGCACCCGGCAGCAAGGAGGTGGTGGCGTTTTCCTTGGCCGATCAGAGTCTGGCCGAGTCCCTGGCCTCGCAGGCAGCGATCGCCTTGAGCAACCGGCTGCTGATGACGCAGCTCGAGGAACTGTTTGAATCCTTCATCAATGTGATCAACTTGGCCATTGACGAAAAATCTCCGTACACCGGGGGACATTGCCAACGGGTGCCAGCACTGACCATGATGCTGGCCGAGGCGGTTGCTGAAACGGTTGAGGGTCCGCTGGCCGGCTTCAAGATGGATGACAGGGACCGCTACGAACTCAAGATTGCCGGCTTGCTGCATGATTGCGGCAAGATTGCCACACCGGTGCACGTGGTCGACAAAGCCACCAAACTGCAAACCCTGTTTGATCGTGTCGATCTGATCGACACCCGTTTTGAAGTGCTCAAGCGCGATGCGGAACTGCAGGCCTTGCGCCAGCAGCTGGCGCTGCGCGCCTGTGTTGATCCTCAGGCCGAGGCTGACCTTGCGGCCAACGCCAGGTTGGTCGTTGCGGCGCTGGAGGCTGACCGCGAATTCCTGCGTGCCACCAATGTCGGTAGCGAAACCATGAGCGAGGTGGCGCTGGCGCGTGTGCGCGCGATTGCCAGCGAGCATGTCTGGTGCAATGTTGACGGCGTACAAGCCCCGTTCCTGACGGCCGACGAGTTGGAGAATCTGTCGATTCGAGCCGGCACCCTGACTGCGGCTGAGCGCAAGACCATCAACCAACATATCGTGACGACCATCAAGATGCTCGAGCAGTTACCCTGGCCCAAGCATCTGAGGAACGTGCCCGAATACGCTGGCGGCCACCATGAACGCGTTGACGGCAAAGGCTATCCCAAAGGTCTTTCACGCGACCAGATGTCGGTCCAGGCACGGGTCATGGGAATTGCCGACATCTTTGAGGCTCTGACGGCGACCGACCGCCCCTACAAGGTTGGCATGAAACTGTCCCAGGCGGTGGCGACCATGAACAAGTTCAAGGCCAATGGTCACCTCGACCCCGACCTGTTTGACATTTTCGTGGAAAAAGGGATTTACCGGCGCTATGCCGAGCTGTTTCTGGACCCATCCCAGATTGACGAAATCAGTCTGTAGGGATCGCAGGCCCTAGGCCAAGGCTGCTGGCAGACGCTCCAGCCTGGCGCCAGTTGGCGCGTTACCAGACTGCGTGGCGCTCAGGCGCAAGACCGAAGCGCGCGGCGGAGAGGCGCTGGCGTCCCAATCGCTCAGCACAACGCGGCGCAGACCCTGGCCAAGGTCATGCTCTGCCGGCCGGTGCGTGTGGCCGTGGATCAGGGTGCTGGCTGCGCCGGCCTGCAGGCATGCGCGGGTGGCCTGGCTGTCCAGGTCAACCAGCAAGTTGCCCTTGGCCGTGCCC
>CAITZZ010000080.1 GCA_903897005.1 uncultured beta proteobacterium
GAAGCGCTGCACCGAACCGGCAAACCGCCCCTGGCCGTCGGGCGTCGGAAACTGCACCACATCACCCAGAGCGTAAGGCTGATCGGTCTCGCGCATGGCATCGAGCAGCGGCCGCGCCAACCACTGCAATTTGTCCGGGTGGCGCTCGCCAAACGCGGCGCCCGCTGGCAACTCGAAAGTCGCACGAGACCCTTCCGGCAAACCCAGCAGGCGCGCCTCCAGCGCCGGCGACAGTTCCCCCGCGCCCAGCGTCAGCGTGGCCGGCTTGTCGCCAAAGGTATTGATCAGGTCGCCCGACGGGCCTGCCATGCGGTAGTGCAGCGTCAGAAAAGAGCCTGGCTGAACGCAGGCTGTGGTGGTGGTCATGAAGAAGTCCCGGATAAACTGGGTTCCATTGTAAAAGCCTGCCCCATGCCCCTGAAAGACCTGCCCCTGGACGCGCAACCGCGTGAAAAGCTGCTCACACGCGGAGCGGCCGCCCTGAGCGACGCCGAACTGCTGGCCTTGCTACTGCGCACCGGCATCAAGGGCAAGGGCGTGCTGCAAATGGCAGACGAACTGCTGCAGCTCAAGACTTCGGCCAGCGACCCGAACCAAGGCTTCGACGGCATTGCCGGCCTGCTGCATGCCAGTGCGGACGACCTCAAGCGTGTCAAGGGTCTGGGTCCTGCCAAACGCGCCGAACTGGTGGCGGTGCTGGAGTTGGCGCGCCGCGCCCTGGCGCAGCAACTCAAGGCCCGCACGGTGTTCGCCACGCCCGACGCCGTCAAGCACTATCTGCAGTTGCAACTGGCGGCCAAAGGGCATGAAGTCTTCGCGGTCCTCTTCCTTGATGTGCAAAACCGTCTGCTGGCAATGGAAGAATTATTTCGCGGCACTTTGACGCAAACCAGTGTTTATCCGCGTGAAGTGGTGCTTCGCGCCCTGCACCATCAGGCCGCCGCCGTCGTCCTGGCACACAATCATCCGAGCGGCACAGTGCAACCCTCACGCGCCGACGAGGCCCTGACGCAAACGCTCAAGACCGCGCTGGCACTGATCGATGTGCGGGTGCTGGATCACGTGATTGTCGCGCCCGGTGAAGCCCTGTCGATGGCCGAACGGGGCTTGCTGTGAGCGCCAAACCGGTCAAGGTCGGCTCGCTGGCCGAACTCAAGCTGGTCAAGCGTGAAATCGAGGCACAAGCCCTGCAGCGCCAGCAGCAGGCAGCCGAAGCCGAGCGCCTGAAGCGCCAGTCCGCTGTCGAGAGCAATCTGTTCCTGCAGGCGGCAGGCGTGGTTCAGCCACTGCCCGACAAGAACCGGACCCACTTCAAGAAGGCCGTGGCTGCGATGCCGGTCATGCAATACCAGCGCGATGAAAAAGCAGTGCTGAAAGAAGCCATCAGCGACGAGTTTGACAGCGGCACGCTGCTTGACAGCGACGACCAGCTGAGCTTTCGCCGCCCCGGCATCGGCGCCGACATCACGCGCAAGCTGCGCCGCGGCGACTGGAGCATTCAGCGCCAGATCGACCTGCACGGCTTGCGCCGCGACGAGGCCAGAGAGCACCTGAGTTTCTTCATCCGCGAGGCGCACAAGCAAGGCATTCGCTGCGTGCGCGTGGTGCACGGCAAAGGTCTGGGCTCACCGGGCAAGGCGCCCATCCTGAAAAGCCGGGTTCACAGCTGGCTGGTGCAAAAAAACGAAGTGCTGGCCTTTGTGCAGGCCAAACCGGCCGATGGCGGCGCGGGCGCGCTGTTGGTGTTGCTGGCGCCGGTCAGGAGTTGAAGGCGGCGCGCCGCAAGGTATCGACCACGGGTCGGCGCAACACTTCGCGCAGACCCCACCAACCCGCCAGCAAGGCCAGCGCAGCGCCGCTCAGGGCACCCCAGAGCAGGACCCAGAGCGAAGCGTTCCAGTCAAATTCAAAAACAAAGCGGGCCAGCGCCCAGCCCACCAGCGTCGCCAGCACCGAAGCAAGGAAACCGGCCAGCAGCCCCACCGCTGCCAGCTCGGCGCGCTGCACCTGGCGCAGCAGGCTGCTCCTGGCGCCCAGCGCGCGCATGATGGCGAACTCGCGGGCGCGCTCCTCGCGCGTGGCACTCACTGCAGCAAACAGCACGACCAGGCCGGCGGCCAGCGCAAAGCCGAACAGAAACTCCACCGCGCCAATCACCTGATCGAGCACACGCTGCACCTGGGCAATGGTGCTGCTCATGTCCACACTGGTGATGTTGGGAAAGCTGCGCACCAGCGCATTGTCAAAGTGGACGCCTGCCGGAGCCTTGAAGGACGTCATGTAGGTGGCCGGCACATTGGGCAGCTTGCTCACCGGGTACATGGCAAAGAAATTGGCGCGCATGGAGCCCCAGTCGACTTTGCGCAGCGATGTAATTTTGGACACGGTCTGCACGCCACCCACATCGAAACTGAGCACATCACCGAGTTTGAGGTTCAGGTTGGCGGCCAGCCCCTCCTCCACACTGATGGCATCCGGCTCGTCTGGCGTCCAGCGCCCGGCCACGAGCTTGTTCTGCGGCGGCTGCGTCGCACTGTGCGAGAGATTGAATTCGCGCTCCACCAGACGCTTGGCTCGCTCATCGGCATAGTCGTCCGGCGTGACAGGCTTGGCGTTGATGGCAATCAGGCGGCCCCGGATCATCGGGTACCAGTCGAACTTGCTGACACCGGCGTCAAGCAACGCCTGCCGGAAGGCATTCCCCTGCTCGGGCATGATGTTGATGACGAAGCGGTTCGGCGCATCCGGCGGCGTGGCCTGGCGCCAGCTGCTGATCAGGTCGGTGCGCAGCAACACCAGCAAAATCAGCGCCAGCAAACCGACCGCCAGCGCACTGACCTGCAACACGGCAAAGGCGGGACGCGCCGCGAGCTGGCGGGTCGCCAGTACCAGCCAGCGCGGCGCCGTGCTCTCGCTGACCGCGCGGCGCAATGCCTTGACGGCGAGCCAGCTCAAAGCAGCAAAAACCAGGGCCGCTGCGGCGAAACCGCCGACCGCGATCAGTCCCAGTTTCAGATCGCTGCTAGCGGCCAGCAACAAGGCGGCAAAGCCGGCCATGCCCAGCAACAACACACCGATCGAGGCCGGCTTGAGGTTGCCCAGGTCACGCCGGATGACACGCAGCGCCGGCACCTGCGCGAGCTGCAGCACGGGTGGCAGTCCAAAGGCCAGCAACAGGGTCATACCCACCCCCATGCCAAACATCAGCGGCCACCAGCCAGCCGATGGCAGGGCTGTGTCCACCAGGCCTGCCAGCAACAAGACAAAGACATGGTGCAGCGCATAACCCAGCGCCAAGCCCAAAGCGCTGGCCAAAAGACCGATCAGGCCGAACTCAAAGACATAGGCCAAAGCAATGCGACGCTGACTCAATCCCAGCACGCGCAGCATGGCGCAATCGTCCAGGTGCGCCAGCGCAAAGCCGCGCGCCGCCAGCGCCACTGCCACCGCGCTCAGCAGGGCTGCCAGCAGGGCAATCAGGTTCAAGAACTTTTCTGCCCGGTCCAGCGTTTGCCCCATCTCGGGGCGCCCGCCTTCCAGTGACTCAATGCGCACGCCGCGCAGGCCAGTGTGCTTGACCTCATCCTGCGCCCAGGCGACAAAGCTGGCCACTGATTTGTCGCTGCCCGCGACCGCCAGGCGGTAGCTGACCCGGCTGGCCGGCTGGATCAGGCCGGTGGCAGCGAGGTCCTGCTGCAGGATCATCACGCGCGGTGCAAAGCTCATGAAACCGGCCCCGCGATCGGGCTCGTTGACAATGATCTCCGTGATGCGCAAGCGACTATCACCCAGCAGCAATTCATCGCCCACCTGCAGACCCAGCGCGTCCAGCAGAGGCGCCTCGACCCAGGCCTGACCGGGAGCAGGGACACTGCGCGTGATGCGCTCCGCCGCGCCCAACTGGCTTGCAATCTTCAAGCTGCCGCGCAAGGGATAGCCGGGTGCCACCACCTTGAGCGCTACCAGCTTCGCGGTGCCGCCCTTGGCGTCTGCCGCCCGGCCCATCGTCGGGAAGCCCAGTGTCTGCACCACTTCAAGGCCGAGTGCGCGTGCCTTGGCCGTGAACGCAGCTGGCGTCAGGTTGTCGCTGACGATGACCGCATCGCCGCCTAGCAGCTGACGTGCGTCGCGCTGTAAACCAGCCTTTAGCCGATCCGCAAAAAACCCGACCGCAGTCAGCGCGGCCACGGCCAGCGTCACCGCCACGATCAGCAGACGCAGTTCGCCCGA
>CAITZZ010000081.1 GCA_903897005.1 uncultured beta proteobacterium
TATCATTGTTGCCAACATCACCCACTGGGTCCGTGGTCGAGCCAAACTGCACTACGATGATGCGGGCAAACCGTGCGCCATCATCGGCACCATTCGCGACATTACAGAACACCATCTGGCCGAAGCCGAACTGCGTAAACTCTCCCTTGCCATCGAACAAAGCCCGCACAGCATTGTCATCACCAATACGTTGGGCCGGATTGAATACGTCAATGAAGCCTTTGTAGCCCACTCCGGCTACAGCCGGTTTGAGGCGATTGGCGAAAACCCGAAGGTACTTCAGTCCGGACTGACCCCGGATGAAACCTACAAGTCACTCTGGCACACCCTTGCTCAAGGCGAAATCTGGCGCGGTGAATTTACCAACCGGCGCAAGGATGGCCGGATTTATGAAGAACTCGCCATCATTTCCCCGGTGCGCCAACCTAACGGCGAAGTCACGCACTATCTCGCCATCAAGGAAGATATTACCGAGAAGAAAGCGACCCAGATCGAACTTGAGCAATATCGTCAGGAGCTCGAGTCACTGGTGGAGATTCGCACAGCTGAGTTGAACCGGGCCAAGGAAGAAGCCGAATCGGCCAACCGCGCGAAGAGCGCCTTCCTGGCCAATATGAGCCACGAAATCCGCACTCCGATGAATGCCATCATGGGGCTGACTCACATTGCGCTGCGCGACAGCACCAGCCAAAGCCAGCGCGAGCGGCTCAACAAGGTGGCGGATGCGGCGCAGCATCTGCTCTCGATCATCAACGACATTCTCGACATCTCGAAAATTGAAGCCGGCAAGCTCACTCTCGAAGAAACCGACTTTGCTGTTGCGCCGGGCCTGGCCAGGGCCACTCATCTGATCATCGACAAGGCCAACACCAAGCAGTTACAACTCAGTCAGAAAATTGACCCCGCCCTGCCCGTTACACTGCGCGGTGATCCGTTACGGATTCAACAAATATTGGTCAACTTCCTCTCCAACGCAGTCAAATTTACCGAGCAAGGAGAAATTGAACTCTCGGTCACACTGCTATCAACCGAGGGCAATACGCTGCTGGTTCGCTACGCTGTCCGCGACAGCGGGATTGGCCTCTCTGATGAAATGAAAACCCGTCTGTTCAAACCCTTTGAGCAAGCCGACACCTCAACCACCCGGCGCTATGGCGGCACCGGCCTTGGCCTGGCGATCAGTCGCCGGCTGGCCGAAGCCATGCAGGGTGAAATCGGTGTAGAGAGCACGCCCGGCGGCGGCAGCACGTTCTGGTTCACCGCCCGCTTGAAAGTGGCTAACAACAGTCATGGCGCAGTACCGGTTGTTACTGATCAATTCATTCAGTTCCTGCCGGGAACACAAGTCTTGCTGGTTGAAGACAATCCGATCAACGAAGAAGTTGCCAGCGCCCTGCTCCATGATGCCGGCCTCAGCGTCGACATCGCGCAGAATGGCCAGGAAGCGGTGGATAAAGCGTTGAGCCAACATTACGCGCTGGTTCTGATGGACATGCAAATGCCGGTGATGGATGGCGTTGAAGCAACCCGTCAAATTCGTCAGCTCCCGGGCTGGGAAGATATTCCAATTATCGCCATGACCGCCAA
>CAITZZ010000082.1 GCA_903897005.1 uncultured beta proteobacterium
ACAAGGCGCCGAGATGGGTCGCTTTTTGCTGGGTTCGACCGTTGTGCTGCTGTTTCCCGAAGGCCCGTTGAACTTCAACCCGGCTTGGGCGCCTGGGCGGGCTATCCGGATGGGTGAGGGGATGGGACGCAGGTCCTGAGGCCTCATACCAAGTCCCGTAATTCGCACCCCGATTCCGCCATGCCGGTCTGACGCAGATTGCTTTCGCCAATCCTAGTCTCAGGCGTGTGTGAGCCGAGGGCGACGCAATGGGTGACTCCGCGAATGTCACCCGGCCTTTGGTCTTGTCATCCCGGACCTGATCCGGGATCCAGTGCCACGCGAACACTGGATTGCGGGTCGTAGCCCGCAATGACAAACCAAGGGCCCGCAATGACAAAACCGTGTGAAGGATCAGGTCGTTGGGGCACTCAGCGCAGCGGCATAAAGGCGGAGGCCGAAGGCCGGGGGACAGCCGCGGAGCTGAGTGCCCCGGCGGCCAGATCCACCCGACATGCCACGCAGAGATTGGCTTGCCATCATTTCGGGAACTCTCAAAACGTACCGGGTTGATGAAGCGTGACCGGAATCCGCTGGCGCCCGAAGTTGCCGCACTGCGCATCAAAACGGCCGGCCAGCACCGTACTGCAGTTGCTGCACTGGCCTTCAGGATTGAGACGGTAATGCTTGATCTGGTACCAGTCGCGCACGATCAGCGGCGCGTGGCAATTCGCGCAAAAGGTGGTATCACCCGCCTCGTGGCGCACATTGCCGGTATAAACAAAGTGCAGTCCTTCCTGCAACGCAATGTTGCGCGCCCTGATCAGGGTTGCCAGCGGTGTCGCGCTCACATCCGGCATCTTGTAGTCCGGATGAAAGGCGGAAAAGTGCAGCGGCACATCGCGTCCCAGATGCTGCACGATCCAGCGACACATGGCGGTCAGTTCGGGGTCTGAATCGTTGTAGCCCGGAATCAGCAAGGTCGTGATTTCAAACCAGACGCCTGTCTCGCGCCGCAGGTAAACCAGGGTGTCAAGCACCGGTTGCAGATGCGCACCGGTGAGCTTGAAATAGAAATCTTCGGTAAAGGCTTTCAGATCGACATTGGCAGCATCCATCTTGCTGAAGAAGTCGCGCCGCGCCTGTTCGTGCAGATAGCCCGCGGTCACTGCCACCGTCTGCACACCTTGCGCATGACAGGCATCGGCCACATCCATCGCGTACTCGGCAAAAATGACCGGGTCGTTGTAGGTGAAGGCAACGCTCTTGCAGCCGTGCACCCTGGCGGCTGCGGCAATCGTTGCCGGCGAAGCCTGATCCATCAGCCGGTCCATGTCGCGCGACTTGCTGATGTCCCAGTTCTGGCAAAACTTGCAGGCCAGGTTGCAGCCGGCCGTGCCGAAGGACAGGACGCTGCTGCCCGGGTAGAACTGGTTCAGTGGTTTCTTTTCGATCGGATCGATACAAAAGCCCGAAGAGCGGCCATAGGTGGTGAGGATCATCTGCTCACCCTGGCGCGCGCGCACAAAGCAGGCGCCGCGCTGGCCCTCATGCAGTTTGCAGTCACGCGGGCACAGGTCGCACTGGATGCGCCCATCCTCATGCTTGTGCCAGTAGCGCGCCGGGTAAGTGGATGACTGCATCATGTCGGCGATACCTCCTGCCACTTGGCCACACTGTAGCGTTGCAGCCGAACCGCCGGGTCCCAGAAATCGGCTGCCAGGCCGGCCTTGCGCTTGAGTTGTTCCATGAACTCGGCTGCGCCTGGCAACTGTTCCCAGACCTGCGGCAAAAAGGTGCTGCGGTGCCGTCCGAACGAGAACACGACGCCGTCGATGCCAGGGCGCAGCTGCGCCAGCGCATCGGCTTCGCTGGCAAAGTGCATTTCCTGCAGCGGTGAAAGCAGGGACACTTCGACCCGAGTCAGGGCCAGCTCGCCCGGCGTCAAGGGTGCAAAACGCGGATCCTGCAGCGCCGCGGCAACAGCGTTGGCTTTCACGTCGGCCAGCAGCGAGCGCCGCGCTTCCAGTGAGCCAATGCAGCCGCGCAGTTGCCCGCGCTGCGTCAGCGTGACGAAGCAGGCACCGGGCTCCTGCAAGCACGACGCATCTTCAGGCGCCTGAGCGCCGAGGCCCAGCGCACTGGCAATGGCAGCACGTGCAATCGGCAGCAACAGTTGGCCGACCGATGGCTCGGTGAAGGCAAAGGATGCATAGCCAACAACCCGCGCCTTGTCACCCGCGCTGTCACCGGAGTTGCACAGACCCAGCAGTTCCGGCCGCAAGCCATGGCGCTGCGCCGCCAGCAGCAATCCGTTCACCGGGGTTGCGCCACAGGCCTGCTGGTGTGTGATAGCGCTCTGAAAATTCATGACTTGCTGCGCTGTCCGGCGGTCGATCTCCTGCGCCTGGGCGTAGGGCAGGAAGTGCGAGAGGTCGGAACTGATCACGATCAGCGTCTCCTCACCACCCCAGATCGCTTCCAGCACCTCTGCCACTTCGGCCGCGCTGGCATCACCCACCGCCAGGGGCAGCAACTTGAAGTCTTTGAGCACCGTCTGCAAAAAAGGCAGATGTACTTCGAGCGAATGCTCCTGCGCATGCGCCGCCGCGCTGACCACCACTTGCGGCAGCGCGGCAATGGCCGAGCACGCCTGCTGGTCGATTTCGATTTCTCCCAGTGCTGTGGCAAAGCAATCGGCATCCGGCAGCGCCAACCCGCGAACCGCCACCCGATGCACTGGCCCGAGCAGGACCACACGCCGGATGCTGTCACGAACCTTCAGCAGTCGCCCATAAGCCAGAGCGGCCGTGGCGCCACTGTAGATGTAGCCGGCGTGCGGCACGATGAGGGCCTTGGGGCTGCGTGCATCGGCTGGCGGCTGGCCGGAGGCCAGCAGTGCGAGTACATGCTGCGTCAGGATCTTCTGTTGCGCCGGATAGAAAGCGCCGGCAACAGCGGCTGAGCGGACCTTGTGCATGGATACCTCCAGGACTTCGAATCTTTGCTACAGTGCAGCGGGTGATTTGCGATTTCAATACTTTACCTTGATTGCGCCCGCCAAGACTGCCGACGGTCTGGATCTGCGGGCATTGATGGCGATCCTGCTCGGCGTGGCGCTGGCGTCGCTCGACACCGCGATTGCCAATACCGCCCTGCCCGCGATTGCTGCCGATCTGCAGGCTTCACCGGCTGCCTCGATCTGGGTTATCAACGCCTACCAGCTCGCCATCGTCGCCACCCTGTTGCCGTTTGCCGCACTCGGTGATCTGCTGGGACCGCGACGCGTCTTTCTGGCCGGGCTGGCCTTTTTCACGATCGCTTCACTGGGCTGCGCTTTCGCCAGCACGCTACCCGCTCTGGCCATCGCACGCGCCTTGCAAGGCTTGGGCGCCAGCGGCATCATGAGTGTCAACATCGCGCTGATCCGACTCATCTTCCCGGCCTCAAGGCTGGGGCGCGGCGTTGGCGTGAATGCGCTGGTGGTCGGTGTCGCGTTTGCCCTGGGCCCGACCATCGCCTCGCTGATCCTGTCGGTGGCCAGTTGGCCCTGGTTGTTTGCCATCAACGTGCCCCTGGGCCTGCTGGCGCTGGCCTTTGCGCTACCAGCCTTGCCACACTCGAGAGTTCGCGCTCATCGCTTTGACTGGCTCACCGCCGTGCTGACAGCGCTGAGCTTTGCCGCCCTGGTGCTGGCGCTGGGCGCTGCAGCGCAGGGGGAACCGCCTTCCATGGCGCTGACGGCGCTCGGCGTGGCGGTGCTGGCAGCCGGCCTGCTGCTCTGGCGTCAGGCTGGCCACCCAGCGCCCATGCTGCCAGTGGATCTGCTGCGCCGCCCGCTGTTTGCGCTGTCTGCCATCACGTCCATGGCCTCCTTCACGACACAAGGACTGGCTTTCGTCGCTCTGCCTTTCTATTTCGAAGAGGTACTGCAGCGCAACCCGATCGAAACCGGCTTTCTGATGACACCCTGGCCGATCGTGGTGGCACTGGCAGCACCGATTGCCGGACGCCTGTCAGACCGCTACCCGCCGGGCTTGCTGGGTGGCATTGGGCTGATGCTGCTGAGCTCGGGTCTGCTCTCTTTTGCCCTGTTGACCAGCCATCCGTCGACCACCGTCATCGTGCTTTGCATGGCGCTGTGCGGTGTCGGTTTTGGTCTGTTCCAGGCGCCCAACATGAAGGCCCTGATGTCGAGCGCGCCGCCTGAGCGCAGCGGCGGCGCCAGTGGCGTCATCGCGATGGCCAGGCTGCTGGGTCAAACCACTGGCGCAGCCCTGGTGGCACTTTGCTTTGGTCTGGCTGGTGCGCGCGGCCCGCTGCTGGCGCTGGGTCTGGCAGCCGGCTTTGCTGCTTTGGCATCACTGACAAGTTTTTCCAGGCTCTGGACCAGGTAATCCGAAGCCCGGAGCAAACGGGCTAACATGCGGCAGCCTCAAGCCGCGCCCCAACCCGAAGAAGTCCGCAACCCATGTCGTTTCAAGAGCTCTATCAAAGAAAGCGCGTCCCCCCCGAAGACGCCATCAAGCTGGTCAGCAACGGTGACTTCATCATCGTCCCCACCGGTGTCGGCGAGCCGCCAACGCTGCTGACTGCCCTGTCCGAGCAACGTCGCAGCCTGCACGACGTGAAGGTGGCGCAGATCCTGGCGGTGCGCAAATATGGCTATTTCGACCCGGCGACGGTTGAACATGTTCGCCATGTGGCATTCTTCTTCGGCGGCGCCTCGCGCGCCGGCGGACAAGCCGGCTGGCTCGACTTCATCCCCTGCAGTTTCTCCGACATTCCGGTCATGATTGAGCGCGGCCAGATCCCGGCTGACGTCGTTTTTTCGATGGCCTCCACCATGGACGAGCACGGCTACTTCTCACTCAGCCTGGGCGCAGACTACACGATGGCAGCAGTGGCCAAGGCACGCGCCGTCGTGCTCGAAGTCAACCCGAACGTGCCTTTTGCCAATGGCAATTGCCTGGTCCATATTTCCCAGGTCACGGCCTTGGTGGAAAGCAGTGAAGCGGTGACGGAAGTGGGTCTGCCGAAGATCGGACCCGTGCAGGAGGCGATCGGAAAGTACGTTGCCGATATGATCGAAGACGGCTCGACGCTGCAAATCGGCTATGGCGGAATTCCGGACGCGGTGGTGATGCAGCTCAGCGCCAAACACGATCTGGGCATCCACACCGAGATGATTGGTGACGGCATCCTGACCCTGATTGAAAGCGGCGCCGTGACCAACCGCAAGAAGTCTTTCATGCCGGGCAAGATGATCGCCACCTTTGCTCTGGGCTCGAAGAAGCTGTACCAGTTCATGCAGCGCAACCCGGCGCTGGAAATGCACCCGGCCAACTTTACCAACGACCCCTATGTGGCGGCGCAGAACGACAAGCTGGTGGCCATCAACGCCACACTGCAAATCGATCTGCTCGGACAGTGCGGCTCCGAGAGCCTGGCCCATCTACCCTATTCCGGTACCGGTGGACAACTCGACTTTGTGCGCGCTGCGAACCGCTCGCGCGGCGGCAAGGCTTTCATCGTGCTGCCCGCAACGGCGAAGAACGACAGTCTGACGCGCATCGTGCCCACGCTGTCGCCGGGAACCCACGTAACGACCGGCAAGAACGACATCAACTATGTGGTCACCGAATTTGGTGTGGCGCAGCTGCGCGGCAAATCGGCCAGGCAGCGCGCCCAGGAGATGATCGCGATTGCGCACCCTGACTTCCGCGCGCAGCTGACAGAAGGCGCAAGGCAGCTGCAACTGCTTTGAGCAGCGCGTGAAGTGCGCCAGCACTTGAATTGGCGCCGAATGGCGCAATCAGAGCCGACGCTGAACCAGATCTACACAGCGGCCCAGAGCGGGCGCATGGAGCAGGCGCAAACCATGATGCAGCAGGTGCTGGTGGCGCACCCGGGCAGCGGCAAGGCGCATTTTGTGCAAGCCGAACTGTTTGCGCGCCAGGGCAAGCTGGGCCTGGCGCGGGACTCTTTGGCCACTGCAGAAAAGCTGGCGCCGGGACTGCCTTCGATCAAACCCGAAGCGCTGCAAAGCCTGCGCACGCAACTCACTGCACGTGAGGCCCCCGCAACGGCAAAGAGCGCTGCGCAGCACCGTCCCGCGCTGGCGCAGGACACTTCCCCAGCCAGTTCCTTCCCCTGGGGACTGGCGCTGGCACTGGGTGGCGGCGCCATCGGCCTGGCCATCTTCCTGACGCGCAGAAAGCCGACCCCGTCTTACGCGGCGCAGCCTGCGCCCTACGCGCAGCCCGGCATGGCAGCCGGTGGTTTGACGGGTCCCCAGGGATTTGGTACCAGCAACGCCGTAGCGCCTGGAGCGATGCAACAAGCCTACGGCCAGCCAGCCGGTAGCGGTCTCGGGGGCAAGATCATGGGCGGTGTGGCCACCGGTCTGGCGTTGGGTGCCGGCATGATGGCGGCGCAGGCCATTGGCCGCACCTTGACGGGCAATCATGATCAAGGCGGCCGAGCAGCAGACACTCCCGCCGGCAACGATTTCCAGAGTGCCAACAGCAATTCGGACATGGGAGGCGAGAATTTTGGTGTGAACGACGCCGCCTCCTGGGATGACGCCGGTGGCGGCGACGCTGGCGGGGGTGACTGGGACAACTGATCAGCCCGGGCGGTGCCTGAGGATAGTTCCTGCATCTCTGATAGCATTCGGAGTCAAAAACGGGGCCACAGAGCCCCGATCAGCTACAGGAAAATCATGATGACAGCCCGGTTCTTGTTCTCTCTTGTTTGCAGCCTCGTGCTGGCAATGCTTGCCGCATGCGGCGCCAAGACGGAGGTCGCCCCGAGCGCCGGCGCCGCCAGTGCACCTGCGGGTGCGGCATCGGCTGCCGCAGCACCCGTGACGGTCAGCACGGTCAAGGCGCTCAAGCGCGACCTGCCGGTACTGCTCAAAGCCGCCGGCAGCGTGACCCCGCTGACCAGCGTCGACATCCGCTCCCAGGTCAGCAGCAGCGTGAGCAAGGTTCACATCCGGGACGGTCAGTTCGTCAAGGCTGGCGATCTGCTGTTCACGCTGGATGCCCGCACCGACGAGGCCAATGTCGCCAAGGCGCGCGCGCAACTGGCCAAGGACAACGCTTCGCTGGCCGACGCGCAGCGCCAGTGGGCCCGCGCCCAGCAGTTGCTGGCCCAGAACTTCATCTCGCAGGGCGCACTCGATACCACCCGGGCGCAGGTCGACTCGCAGTTGGCGGTGGTCGCAGCCGATCAGGCGGCCGTCGATGCAACGCGGGTGGCGCTTTCGTACGCACGCATCACGGCACCGAACGCCGGTCGTGCCGGCAGCATTGGGGTCTCGGCCGGCAGCGCGGTGCAGGCCAATGTGACGCCACTGGTAACCATCACGCAACTCGACCCGATTGCGGTGGCGTTCAGCATTCCGCAGCGCAATCTGGGCGACGCGCTGGCCGCGCTGAAGGACGGCGGCGCCCAGGTGACAGCGGCGCTGGCCGACAACGCCGGCAGGTTCAGTGGCCGTCTGAAATTTGTCGATAACGCAGTGGATGCGAGTTCCGGCTCGGTCAAGGTCAGGGCAGAATTCGCCAACCCCGACGGCAAGCTCTGGCCCGGCGCGTTCGTCGAAGTGTCACAGACCGTCAGCACCATCAAGGACGGTGTGGTGATACCGCAGGCCGCCATCATCCAGAGCGCGCGCGGCACCATCGTCTACGTCGTGGAACAGGGCAAGGCCGTGCTCAAGCCGGTGAAGCTGCTGTACGCCCAGGGCGATGACGCCGCCGTCAGCGGTGTCAGTGAAGGCGAAACCATTGTTCTGGTTGGCAAACAGAACCTGCGTCCCGGCTCGGCCGTGGTCGAACGCCCCGCAGGCGAGGCCAGCGCCCCGGCACCTGCCAAACGGTCCTGAGCACCATGAACCTGTCCGAAATCTTCATCCGTCGTCCGGTGATGACGGTCCTGCTCAATGCGGCCGTGGTGCTGGCCGGCGTCATCGGTTTTCGCAGCATCCCGGTGGCTGCCCTGCCCAGTTACGACACGCCAGTCATCAATGTCTTTGCGGCGCTGGCCGGCGCCAATCCGGAAACCATGGCCAGCTCGGTGGCCCTGATGCTGGAGAAGCAGTTCCAGACCGTCCCTGGCCTGAAGACCATCAGTTCCACCAGCACCCTGGGCCGAACCTCGCTGACGCTGGAGTTCGAGGAGGGCCGCAACATTGACGCTGCGGCAGTGGATGTGCAGGCGGCACTGCTGCGGGCGCAGCGCGCCCTGCCGATCGACATGACGGCCACACCGGCCTACCGCAAGGTCAACCCGGCCGACGCACCGGTGCTGCTGATTGCCCTGACCTCGCCCTCGGTCAACCCGTCCGATCTGCAGGATTACGCCGAACACCTGATTTCGCCAACGCTGACCACCATCGACGGCGTGGCCCAGGTCAGCATCTATGGCGACAAACGTTATGCGGTGCGGGTGCGGGTGCAGCCCGAAGCACTGGCCGCACGCAACATCGGACTTGACGAATTGAGCGCCTCGCTGCGCGCGGCCAACGTCAACACGCCGGTGGGCACCTTTGAAGGCCCACGCCAGACATTGACGCTGCAGGCCAACCGCCAACTCAAGAATGCGGCCGACTTTGCCGACCTGATCGTCAGCACGCGCGGCGGCACGCCGGTGCGTCTGCGCGATGTGGCGCAGGTCGAAGACAGCCTGGAATCACTCAAGAGTTGGGCCACGCTCAATGGCGAGAACTCCATCACCATCGCGGTGCAGCGCCAACCTGGTGCCAACACGGTGAAAGTGGTGGATGCGGTACGCGCGGCATTGCCCAGGCTCAAGAGCCAGATGCCGCAGTCCGTCACCATGACACCGATCAACGACCGCTCGGTCTCGGTGCGAGAGGCGCTGCACGACGTCACGCTGACCTTGCTTGGAACCATTGCCCTGGTGGTGCTGGTGATCTTTTTGTTCCTGCGCCGCTTTGTCGCCACGGTGATTCCGACCCTGTCACTGCCGGTGTCGCTGATTGGAGCGGTCGCCCTGTTGTGGGGTTTCTCCTACAGTCTGGACAACATCTCGCTGCTGGGCCTCACGCTCGCGGTGGGCTTGGTGGTGGATGACGCCATCGTGGTGCTGGAGAACATCATCCGCCACGTGGAAAACGGCGTGCCGCCGTTTACCGCCGCCCTGCGCGGCGCGCGCGAAGTGGGCTTTACCATCATTGCCATCTCCACCTCGCTGATCGCCGTTTTCATTCCGATCTTCTTCATGCCCGGCGTGATCGGACTTTTGTTCCACGAGTTTGCCGTGGTGGTGGCGCTGGCGATCGTGGTGTCCGCCTTTGTTTCGCTGACGCTGGTGCCGATGCTGGCGAGCCGCTTCCTGTCCGACGAAGCACACAAGAAGCCGCCAAACGCCCTGGTGCGTTCTTTCGAACGCGGCTTTGACTGGTTGCTGGCGCTCTATACACGCCAACTCGATGTGGCCCTGCGCTACCGCAAGCTGGTGCTGTTGCTGGCACTGGCCACCTTTGTCGCCACCGCCTGGCTGATGGTCATCATTCCGAAAGGCTTCTTCCCGGAGGAGGACATCGGCCAGATCCAGGTCTCGACCGAAGCCGCCGAAGACACCTCGTTCCCGGCCATGGTCACGCTGCAGGAACGCGTGGCGGCCGTGTTTCGCGCCGACCCGAACGTGGCAGCCGTGAGTTCCTTCAACGGCGGCAGCGGCGCGCAAAATACCGGGCGCATGTTCATCACGCTCAAACCGCAGGCGCAGCGCCAGCCCATGACCAAGGTGGTTGAAGGCTTGCGCCGCAAACTGCGCGACGTTGCCGGCATCGCCGTCTTCATGCGCCCGATCCAGAACCTGCAACTCGGCGGGCGCCAGAGCAAGGCGCAATACCAGTACATCCTGCAAAGTGTGCGCGCCGATGAGATCAACGACTGGGCCACCAAGCTGCAGGAAAAACTGCGCGGCGACCCGATGTTCCGGGATGTGACCAGCGACGCGCAGATGCGCGGCCTGCAGGCCCAACTCAAGATCGACCGCGACCGCGCCAACACCCTGGGCGTCTCGATCGAAGCCGTGCGCACCGTGCTGTTCAGCGCCTTTGGCGAGCGCCAGGTCTCCACCATTTACCTGCCCACCGACAGCTACCAGGTGATCATGGAAGTAACGCCCGAAGGCAAGCTCGATGAACGCGCCCTGGGCGGCATTTACGTGCGCTCCAGTACCGGCGCCATGGTGCCGCTGTCGAGCTTCACCACGGTGGAGCGCACGGTCGGCCCGATGTCAATCAACCACGTCGGGCAGTTGCAGGCGGTAACGATCTCGTTCAATCTGGCCCCGGGCTCGGCGCTCGGCGACGCCACAGCCAAGATCGACGCCGCGCGCAGCGCGATCCTGATGCCCACCTCCATCATCACCAGCTATGGTGGCGACGCCGCCGTCTTCAAGAGTTCACAGGGCAGCCAGGCGATACTGATCATTGCCGCACTGCTGGTGATTTATGTGCTGCTGGGCGTGCTCTATGAGAGCTTCATCCACCCGATCACCATCCTGGCCGGTCTGCCCTCGGCCGCCGTCGGCGCCCTGGCCACGCTGATGCTGTTTGGTCAGGACCTCACCCTGATTGCGACCATCGGCATCGTGCTCCTGATCGGCATTGTCAAGAAGAACGCCATCATGATGATCGACTTCGCGCTCGATGCGCAGCGGCATCAGGGCATGACGCCAGCGGTGGCGATCCGCGAGGCCTGCATCCTGCGTTTTCGCCCGATCAT
>CAITZZ010000083.1 GCA_903897005.1 uncultured beta proteobacterium
GGCCAGCATCCGGCGTGCATCGTGGTACTCGTCACGCAGATAGATGTAGCAGGCTTCGGTGCCAGCGACCTGCGCCGCAATCAGCATGCCTTCCAGAAAGCGGTGCGGGTCGCGCTCCAGGTATGTGCGGTCCTTGAACGTGCCCGGCTCGCCCTCGTCGATATTGACAGCCAGCAGGCGCGGTGCGCTCTGGCCGCGCACGATGCGCCACTTGCGCCCGGCCGGAAAACCCGCGCCACCCAGGCCGCGCAGGCCGGAGGCTTCCATCCTGGCAATCACCTCCTCGACGTCCTGCTCGCCATTGACGAGCGCCGCTGCAAGTGCATAACCGCCCTGCTGGCGGTAGGCTTCATAGCCAATCAAATCGCCAGGGGTGCGGACCTCAACATCGATTTCCGATCGCGGCTCCAACGCGCAACTGACAGCGTCAAGCACGCCAGGGAGGCCGGCGTGCGCTAGCGCGCGCTGACCGATCAGCACCGCAGGCGCCTGTTCACAACGCCCCAGACACGGCGCCGCGAGTACGCGAAGCGAGGGTTGCGCCGCGGCCTGGATCCCTGCGCGCAAGGCCGCCGAGCCGGCCATGGCGCAACTCAGTCCGCTACAGACCCGAACCGTCAGTGCCGGCGCAATCTGGTCGTCACGCAGGATCTCAAAGTGGTGGTAAAAGCTCGCGACCTCATAGACTTGCGCCAAGGCCAGCCGCATCTCACTGGCCAGCGCTACCAGATGGCGTTCGAACAGAGCACCGTAGTGATCATTGAGCTGGTGCAGATGCTCGATCAGCAGATCGCGCCGATGGCCGTCGGGCGGTGCTGATCCAATCAGTTCGCGCACTTCCTGCCGCGCCAACAGCTCTGGCTGTCGCCCTTTCAATTGCGAGCGGCCCTGCACCGAATTGCGACTGGCAGCGTCCACCAGGGACCTCGCTCAGGTGTCTTTCGAGATCTTGATGGTCGGAAACTTGGCCGAGAAGTCCTTGTTCTTGGCCGCAATCGAGACCGCCACCTGACGCGCCACCGCCTTGTAAATGCCGGCAACCTCGCTGTCGGGGTCCGACACCACGGTCGGCTTGCCGCTGTCGGCCTGCAAGCGAATCTGCATGTCCAGCGGTAACGCGCCGAGGTAATCCATGCGGTACTCAGCGGCCATCTTTCTGCCTCCGTCAGCACCAAAAATATGTTCCACATGACCACACTGACTGCAGACGTGGACCGCCATGTTTTCCACAATACCGAGGATGGGTACGCCGACTTTTTCGAACATCTTGATACCCTTGCGGGCGTCGAGCAGAGCGATGTCCTGCGGCGTCGTGACCACCACCGCGCCGGTCATGGGAACGCGCTGCGACAGCGTCAGCTGGATGTCGCCGGTACCGGGCGGCATATCGACAATCAGATAGTCCAGATCGCGCCAATTGGTCTGGCGCAGCAACTGCTCCAGCGCCTGCGTCGCCATCGGGCCGCGCCAGATCATGGCTTCGTCCTGCGCCACAAGAAAGCCAATCGACATCACCTGCACGCCGTAATTTTCCAGCGGCTCCATGGTCTGACCGTCGATGCTCTCGGGCCGTCCCTCGATGCCCATCATCATGGGTACGCTGGGGCCATAGATGTCGGCATCGAGCAAGCCGACACTGGCGCCTTCTGCGGCCAGCGCGAGCGCCAGATTGACAGCCGTGGTGCTTTTGCCAACGCCGCCCTTGCCGGAGGCCACCGCCACAATGTTCTTCACCTTGGGCAGGAGCTGCACGCCGCGCTGCACGGCATGGGCCGCGATTTTGCTGCTGACATTGACCGACACGTTGGCGACGCCTGCGACGCCGCGGGCAGCAGCGATCAGCGCCGAGCGAAAACCCGCCACCTGGCTTTTCGCCGGGTAACCCAGTTCCACGTCGAAGGCCACGTCGCCGCCCTGAAGGCTGAAGTTCTTGATTGCCTTGGCGGACACGAAGTCGCGTCCGGTGTTGGGATCGACGACGCTCTTGAGCGCGTCCATGATCATCTGTTCTGTCACTGCCATTGATTACTCCTGAAGGCCTGTAGTCTAGCGAACAATGGCTTACCCCTGGCCCGCGGTGGATAATGTTTTCATGCCTAATTACCGCGCGACCACGGACGTTACCGGACTGATCCTCAGTGGCGGTGGTGCGCGCGCAGCCTATCAGGTCGGTGTTCTGGAGGCCATTGCCGATATCCGCAAGGCCTGTGGCGCGCTGCACCAGCCCAACCCCTTTCCCATCATCACCGGAACCTCGGCCGGCGCCATCAACGCCAGCGCACTGGCCTGCGGGGCCGATGATTTTGACGCCAGCGTGCGCCGCATCGTCGAGGTCTGGAAAAACATCCACGCCGAGCAGGTCTACCGGGCCGACTCGCTGAGCATGCTGCGCTCTGGCGCCACCCTGATGACGCTGCTGTCGCTGGGCTGGCTGATTGCCAAATGGCGCCACATGAAGCCACGCTCCCTGCTCAACAATGCGCCAGCGCTGGACCTGCTCAAGCGCATCGCACCACTGGAACGCCTGCCCGAACTGATCCGCCAGGGTCATCTCCAGGCGCTGGCGGTGACGGCATCGAGCTACACATCGGGTGAGCACATCACCTTCTTTGATGGCGAGCCGCGGCTGCTACCCTGGGTGCGTTCGCGGCGACGTTCGGTGCGCGATGGCATCACCTATGAGCACTTGCTGGCGTCCTCGGCGATTCCCTTTGTCTTCCCGGCCATGGCGCTGCAGATCGACGGCAATTCGGAGTATTTTGGCGACGGATCCATGCGCCAGTCGGCGCCGGTGGCACCAGCCATCCACCTCGGCGCAAGCCGCATCCTGGTGATCGGGGCCGGCCGCCTGGCCGAGCCCAGAAACGAAGGTCCGAGCGGTAAGCGCAGCACTTATCCGTCGCTGGCCCAGATTGCCGGTCACGCACTGTCGAGCATCTTTCTGGACGCACTCGCGGTGGACGTGGAACGCATGCGCCGCATCAACCTGACCATGTCGCTGGTACCACCCGAGGCGCGCAGCGCCAGTGCGCTGCGCCAGGTTGACCTGCTGCTGATCTCGCCCTCGCAAAGACTCGACGACATCGCGGCGCGCCACATCGGGGACCTGCCGCAGGCGGTGCGCACCATGCTCGGCGGCGTTGGCGTGTCGACCAAGGCGGCTGACGTCAAGGGTGCAGCACTGGCCAGCTACCTGCTGTTCGAGTCGAATTACACGCGCGAACTGATGACCCTGGGCTATGCCGATGCGCAAGGACAGAGCGCCGAGATTTGCCGGTTTTTCGACTGGGTCGATCCGGGCACGGCTCAAGGCAATCCCGCCAGCGGCGATCCATCGAGACCTGAACGCCGACTGGACCCACTGCGCCTGCGCTAACGAAACCCTGTTCTAGGCAAGCGTCGCCCTGAAGCTCGCTGCCAGCGCCGAACTGTGGCGGGCCAGCAGGTTGCTGTCGAGCCCGACGGCAACAAACAAGCCACCCTTATCAATGTAGTGACGCGCCAGTTTCTCGTCAGCCATCAGGATGCCAGGTGCCTTGCCAGCGCGGGCAATGCGCCTGAAGGCGTCTTCCATGGCAGCGCGCACCTGCGGATGATCCTGCTCGCCCACATGTCCTAGCGAAGCCGATAAATCGGCTGGCCCGATGAAGACGCCATCAACACCCTCCACCGCCGCGATGGCGTCCAGGTTATCGAGTGCTGTCTGTGTTTCCGCCTGCACCAGCACACAGATCTGCTCATTGGCGTGTTTCGCGTAGTCGGCGATGCGCCCCCAGCGCGAGGCCCGGGCACCGGCCATGCCGCGGATGCCCTGGGGCGGGTAACGCGAGGCCTGCACAATGGCGCGCGCCTGCTCGGCAGTGTCCACCATCGGCGCCAGGATGGTTTGCACACCCAGGTCCAGGTACTGCTTGATGAGGGTGGTTCCGACATGCCCGTGCCCGACCGGCACCCGGGCGATGGCGTGCGACGCCGGATAGGCCGCAATGGCCTGCAACTGCGCCAGAATCGAATTCAGATCGTTGGGTGCATGCTCGCCATCGATCAAGAGCCAGTCAAAACCGGCACCGGCGCAGATCTCGGTCGAATAAGGATTGGCCAGCCCCAGCCAGAGCCCGATCTGCAACTGCTTTTGGGCCAGCGCCCGCTTGAACGGATTGACCGGATGCTTCATGACGCCTCCCCGGCAGCGCCGTAACGCTGACGCGCCAGTGCGGCACCTGCGGCCAGCGCCTCCAACTTTTTCAGCGCCACCTCACGACTCATAGGCGCCAGACCGCAGTTGGTGCAAGGAAAAAGTCGGTTTTTTGGCACGAACTGCAGCGCCCTGCCAATCGTATCGGCCACCTGCTCTGCTGTCTCAACCTCGGCACTGGCCACATCGATGACACCCACCATGACATCCTTGCCTGCCAGCAAAGCCATCAGATCCGGCGGCACGTGCGAGTGATAACACTCCAGACTGACCTGCTGGATGCTGCTCCTGGCGAGCGCCGGAAAGATCGCCTCGTACTGCCGCCATTCGCTGCCCAAAGTCTCTTTCCAGTCGACGTTGGCCTTGATGCCGTAGCCATAGCAAATGTGCACGGCCGTGGTACAGGTCAAACCCTGCGCGGCACGCTCCAGGGCCTTGACACCCCAGTCCGCTGCGTCCTGCATGTAAACGTTAAAGGCCGGCTCATCAAACTGGATGATGTCAACGCCGTCGGCCTGCAGGGCCAGCGCCTCCTGGTTCAGCAGTTCGGCAAAAGCGAAGGCCATTTTGACCTTGTCGCCGTAGAAGCGATCGGCCACCGTATCCACGATCGTCAAAGGCCCTGGCAAGGTGAACTTGAGCTTCTTGCGCGTGTGGGCGCGCGCCAGCTGCGCCTCGAAGGCATGGACCCGGCCCTTCAGTCTCAAAGGAGCAATCACCTGCGGCACCTGGGCGTCATAGCGGCCGTTGCGGATACCCATCGTGACCTTGTGCTCAAAGTCGATGCCCTCGACCTGCTCCAGAAAGCCGTGCACAAAATGCTGACGCGACTGCTCGCCGTCACCAACGATGTCCAGGCCCGCGTCCTCCTGCGCCTTGATCCACAACAGCGTTGCGTCCGCCTTGGCTTGCTGCAACTCGGCGCCCTGCACCTTCCATTGCGGCCACAGCTTCTCGGTTTCTGAAAGCCAGGCCGGTTTGGGCAAGCTGCCTGCGATGGATGTTTGAAACAATTTGAACTCCAGTGTAAAAAGTGCGCGTCAGCGCTCCGGCGACCAGGGATAAGCGTCCCGCAGGCAGCGCGAATTGAGCAGCAATCCGGCCAGCAGCGTCAGCAGCATAACCGCGCCCAGAATCAGGACGGCCGCAGTCCAGGGCTGGCCACTCTGCTGGCGCATCTGAACCAGCGACAGCGTCGTCGCCAGCCAGGTGGCGCTGGCGCAATAGGCGCCCAGCTGTAACAGCAGCAGGCTCCAGCGTTTTTTGTAGAAAAACAGCAGCGGCGCAGCCAGACACAGCGCCACCAGCAACCAGTTTCCGGCGCGAAAGAAATGCGCAGCCGTCATCAGAACAGCAAGAAGAAAAAGACCAATGCGAATGTGCATATCGAGACTGCTCTTGCTCACGACGGTTCAAATGGATTGACCACCTGTACCCCGCAGCCCATGAAGTCGCGCACATTGCGGCTAGCCAGCACCAGGTGGTGCTCGACGCAAGTTGCAGCAATCAGCATGTCCGGGGCACTGCGCATGACGCCCTGGGCCTGAAACTGCCCACGCAGCAAACCAGCTCGCTCAGCAATCGCGGGCGTAATGGGGTAAACCGCGTGCAAGCGCCCCACCAGCGCGTTGAACAGCGCCAGCTTGCGGGTGTTGGGTTGCCAGGCCAGACCGAAGTGGGCTTCTTCCAGGGTGATGGCCGAGATGGCCAGCAAGCCCACCGACTGCAACCACTGCATAACCTGCGCATCAGGTACTCTTTTGACAAACTCGCTGATGACGTTGGTGTCTGCCAGAACGACGGTGGCGCTCATGGTAGTGCTGCTTCAGGCCGGGTCAGCGAAGGCATTGGCGCGCTGCCAGTCCGTTTCGCGTGCGGTCGGTGTTGATCCGGCAAGACCCGTGTCGTCCTGCGGTACAAAGGTTTCACGCAGTTGCTGCAACTGCTGGTAAAAGGTGACGGCCTCGCGCGTCACAGCAGCCTCGCTGCGCTGATAGTAGTCGGCCGACACCAGCACTGCCACGGGTGTGTTGTGCCTGGTAATGATCTGGGGCTGCTGCTGCGCCGCCGCGATCAAAGCAGACAACTGCTGCCGGGATTGAGCAATAGAAATAGGCATAAATATCCTTTATGTACTATGTTTATGTACATTATATGCATTTCGTCGCACATGATTTGGCTGATTGATGGTCTGGCGTGGGACAAGACGCTTGGGCAGACAAATTGCCACCGGTACCGAAACTGAAAAAGCCCACTATCGTATTGATAGCAGGCTTTCCTTGTGCCATAAGGCTTAATTGGTAGGATGTGCGAGATTCGAACTCGCGACCAACGGATTAAAAGTCCGCTGCTCTACCAACTGAGCTAACATCCCGAACCGCTTTTCCTGTTACGTTTCACGCTTCAGGAAAGCGTCGAATTGTAGCTGTCTTTTCATGCTTTCCCGGGAGCGCTGGCGACCCGATCAAGAATCCAGCCCGCCGCACACTGTCCGAAGGTGGCAGTGACACTGACGACCGAGCCATAACCATGGCAATTGAGTGTTCCATCGCCCACCACTTCGCAGGAGACATCGGGTTGCTGGACGCTTTCGCGGCTGAAAACGCAGGCAATGCCGATCTTCTTGCCCGCCGCCGGTGCGCCATGCTCCTTGCGCAGGCGATGGCGCAGCTGCGCCAGCAAGGGATCGTGCGTGCTTTGGGACAGGTCGTCGATGTCTACCAGATGCGCATGGCGTTTGCCGCCAGCGGCACCGACAGCAATGAAATGGCTGGCGCTGCTGCGTGCCCAGGCCGCCATCGCCGTCTTGGCGCGCACCTGGTCGCAGGCATCAATCACCGCAGTGACGCCGTCCGGTATCAGTACGGGCCAATTGCCGGGTTCGACGAATTCCTCCACACAACTGACCTCGCAGTCCGGGTTGAACGAGTGAATCCGGTCCCGCATCGCCAATACCTTGGCCTGACCGACGGTTGCCAGAACCGCGTGAATCTGACGGTTGATGTTGGACTCGGCCACATGGTCCAGATCGATCAGCGTCAAGCGGCCAACACCGCTGCGCGCCAGCGCTTCTGCGGCCCAGGAACCGACGCCACCGATGCCGACCACGGCCACGTGAGCCTTCTGAATTCGCTCGGCCCCGCCGACGCCGTACAAGCGCGCGAGGGCGGAAAAACGTCGATCAGTCGGCACGCTGGCTTGGACGCTATTTGAGGCGCGTCAGCCTGTCCTTGGCCGCAACCGCGGCTTCGGACTGTGGATAGGCCTTGATCAGATCTTCCAGTGTCTTGCGCGCAGCGCGCGTGTCCTTGAGCTCAACCTGGCAATTGGCGATCGACAAGACCGCTTCCGGACTGCGCAGGTGATCAGGGTCCCTGGCCACCAGCGCGCGAAAGTTGATCATCGCTTCTTTGTAGTCACGCGTCGCATACTGCGCGTTACCCAGCCAGAACAACGCTGCCAGCGTGTAGCCGCTTTGGACATGGCGCCTCAAGAAGTCAAGGAAAGCGGGTTGCGCTGCGGCGAAATCGCCTTTGCGAAAAATCGCCAGCGCCGCCTCAAAATCACGCTTTTCCGCCGGATCCGCCATGAATTCACGGCCATCGAGTGAAACTTTGACCGGTTCAAACTGGCGCAGTCTGTCGTTGACGCCCTGCGTGATGTCTTTCTGTTTGCGCTGCAACTCGGCCAGATCACGCGCCAGTTGCTCATTCATGCCTCTGAGTGTCGCCGTCTCGGCGCGCAGTGTTTCTATCTGGCTTTGCAGTTCCAGCAAACTGCGTCGCAGTGCTGCGTTTTCGTCACCCAGTTCCCTGGCACGACCACTACCCTGCTCCGCAACCAGCCGAACCGCATCGACACGCTGGCGCAGGTCAAGTATGGCCTTGCGCGCCTCCTCATCGTCAAACAGTCCGGCAGCGGCCGTCGCCGTCCAGCAGCACAGCAGGAACAGGCTGGCAGTGCGGCTCCACAGGATGATTGCGCCCATCACTTTCTGGCCTAGCGGTAGCTGATTTCAACGCGACGGTTTTTCGCCCAAGCGGCTTCGTCATTGCCGGCAAGCGCCGGCTTTTCCTTGCCAAAACTCACCGCTTCGAGCTGATTGTCAGGGGCGCCGAGCAGGCCCAGCGCAGAACGCACTGCCTCGGCGCGCTTCTGGCCAAGCGCCAGGTTGTACTCGCGGCCACCGCGTTCATCGGTATGCCCCTCGATGGCCACTTTACGGGCCTTGTCAGCCTTGATAAAGCGTGCGTGCGTTTCAATCAGGGTCTGAAATTCCGGCTTGATGACGAAGCTGTCCAGATCAAAATAAACGATTCTTGCGCCGGCCGGCATCGCTCCCTGCGAGCCCGATTTTTCAATATCCACGGAAGTCACGCCACGTTTATCGACCGCACTGCCGGCGCCGGCTTCTGATGAGACGGGCGTTCCAGACTTGTCCTCCACCGGCACGTTATCGAGTTTCACCGAAGAGCCACAAGCGGCAAGCAGCGCCGTCGCAAAAAAAACCAAGAACCATCGTTTCATCTAGTTACCCCTTGTCGAATGAATTATTTCTGAAACGGACCCCAATCCGGTTCCCGGATATTGCCGCTTTGCCCTGTCAGCCGGGCCTTGATCTTACCGTCCAGCGTGGTGGTCATGAGGACCTCACGCCCCTGTTGCTGGGTGGCGTAAACAATCAATCGGCTGTTGGGCGCGAAGCTTGGGCTCTCGTCGGCCGTGCTCTCGGTCAGCGCGCTCACGGCGCCGCTGGCGAGGTCCATCACATGCAATTTGAATACACCACTGACCCGCGAAATATAGGCCAGCCAGCGACCATCCGGACTGACGGCCGGAGAAATGTTGTAACTGCCGGTGAAAGTCACCCGTTCGGCGCCGCCCCCGAGCGCTGGCATCCGGTAAATCTGGGGTCCGCCGCCCCGATCACTGACAAAATAAATGTGTTTGCCGTCCGGACTGTAGGCGGGCTCCGTATCTATGCTGCCGGATTCGGCCAGGCGCCGCGGCTCACCGCCGCTCGCCGCGATGGCGTACAACTGCGAGCCGCCGCCTCGACTGAGCGTTACCGCCAGCGTGCTGCCATCGGGCGACCAGGCGGGGGCGCTGTTGGAACCTCTGAAGTTGGCGATCAAACGACGCTTGCCACTGCCCACATCGTGGGTGTAGACCACGGGCTTGCGCGATTCAAACGAGACATAGGCCAGTTGACTGCCGTTGGGCGACCAGGCGGGCGAAATAATGGGCTCCGGGCTCGACAGAGCGGACTGCGCGTTTTCGCCATCGGCGTCGGCCACCCACAACTGGTAGCGCTGGGGCAGCTTCGTAACGTACGCTATGCGTGTCGAAAAAGCACCTTTGTCACCGGTCAGTTTTTCGTAAACGAAGTCGGCAATCCGGTGCGCCGCCAGACGCAGGTCAGACGGCGTGACGGCATAACTCTGGCCGCCCAGGTCTTGTGCCCTGACGACATCCCACAACCTGAACCTGACGTCATAACGTCCATCGACCAGGCGGGTGACGCTACCGAGCACAAGCGAATCTGCCCCCTTTTGCCGCCACAGCGGCGCGTCCGGCCGGCTTAACTCATCCAGGGCAGCGCCGCTCGCCTCCACCGCGCGAAACTGCCCGCTGCGCTCAAGATCTGCCTGCACGATGGCCGCAATTTTTTGTGGTGACCCGTCTTCACCGCGAAAGGCGGATACCGCAATCGGCAACTGGTTGAGTCCAATGCCAGCAACGTCGACGCGAAACTGCGCCTGGGCCGAACTGGCGATGATCAGAAGAGTTCCTGTCAACAAGACACGAAACGCATCAAACAGACGGTGGATTGGGCGAAACATCATTTTTGTGATTTAAACAATACAAGGCAAAATATTTTCCAAACGCGGCCTGGGCCTGCATGGCACACACCGCAAACCCCATGGCACCATCGAGAAAGCCCCGGCGAAAAATATAGCTGCGCAGGAATGCTACCACTCCGGCCAATGCGGCCCGCAACATCGAGCACTTTTGCCCACGGGCATGGCGCTGCTCTGCCCAAGCCTGGCTGTACTGTTCAAGCTTGCGCCAATAGTGCGCTGGCGTCGGATAACTGAAATGCAGCAGAGGTGAAGTCAAACGCCCTGGCGCACCGGTCTGTAGCAGGACACGCTCATGGACCAAGTCATCGCTGAAGCGCGCCCGGTCGCGTTTGAACAGCCGCAGTACATGGTCGGGGGTCCAGCCACAATGGTGTATCCAACGGCCGCAAAACTGTGTCAATCGGGGGATTTCATAGGCGTCGGCAACACCATCGAGCAGCACGCGTTGGATCTGATGCGCGAGTTCGGGCGACACCCTCTCATCGGCGTCAAGTGACAGTACCCACGGATAACGCGCAAGATCAAGTGCCTTGTTTTTCTGCCTGCCAAACCCCGGCCAATGCTGCGACACATGGACGCTGGCGCCAAAAGCGCGCGCAAGATCGGCGGTGCCGTCGCTGCTTGCGCCATCCAGTACGATCACTTCATCAGCAAAAGATACCGTCTGCAGGCAAGCCTCTATATTGGCAGCCTCATTGAAGGTGATGATGATGACGCTGAGTTGAGTCAAGTGGAGGTTTTCAGGATTTCATGGCCAGCGCAGAGCATAGCCGAACCGAACCGCTGCGCCAGGCGCCGGGGCAGCGTTGATAATAGGCGGCCCTGGCGTATCCCACTGACTCTATCGCAACCCACGTTCATGCTCCGGTCGTTTTCCAGCGTTCGCCTTTACCTGATCTGTTTTGCCGCGGTGGCGCTCGCCTTGCCGATTGCCATCATCAGCCTGGCCAAGTTGCTGGCGCTGCTGGGAACCACAGTGGTTCTGCTGCATGGCTGGTTGCGACCAGACAAGCGAGCTGAAAATTCACCTGCCAGCATCACCCCCATGATTTTGCTGGCACTGCTGCTCCTGAGTTTGAGTGCTTTGTGGAGCACTGGCTCAAGCGATGAAGTTTTGACCGCCCTTGCCAAACACGCTCGCCTGATCCTGATTCCGGTCATTCTGAGTCTGGCACGCTCGCGCAGGGATGCCCTCATCGCCATGGGCTTCTTTGTCGGCGGTCAGATCTTTCTGCTCGGCAGCAGTTGGCTCTTGTATGCCGGCGTAGCCCTGCCCTGGGTCATGTCGAAGGAGGCGGGGATTTGCGACACCTGCTCGTTTGCCGTTTTTTCCAGTTATCTTGATCAGTCGATCATGAGCGCCGTGCTGGCCGCGGTCTGTTGGCACCTGCGCAGCCTGGCACCGACGCGCTACCGGACCGCCCTGGCGCTGCTGGTCGCTGCGTTGGCCCTGGTCTGCGTATTTTTTATTTTTCAGGGCCGCACCGGACACCTGGTAGCGATTGCGCTGGTCCTGCTGGCCACGGCCTGGGAATTTCCGCGGCGACTTCACCTCAGAGTCATGCTCATCGGCCTGCTGCTTCTGGTGGCGATTGCGGCCGGTTCAAGCAGGATGGGTGAGCGCTTCAGGGAAGTGGGCAGCAGCATGCAGCCCGCCCATCCAGGCAGCAAGCAAACGCTGTCGACGGACGTGCGTCTTGACCTCTGGCATCGCTCACTGCAATCTCTTGCCGAAAGTCCGTGGAAGGGCACCGGCGTAGGCAGTTGGAATCGCGAATTCGCGCGACAGGAAGCCATCCATGCCAAAGCCATGCCGATCAACGAGGCCAGCAAGCAGCATCACAATCCGCATCAGGAATACCTGCTCTGGGGTGTCGAAATGGGCCTGCCCGGAATCCTGTTGTTGTGTGCCCTCTTCGTCGCCATCTATCGGGACAGTCGACCGCTGGCAACGCCAGAACGCCGCGCTTTGCAGTCGGTCCTGCTGGCTCTGCTGGTAGCGTGCCTGTTCAATTGCGCCCTGCACGACGCCATGATTGGGGACTTCTTCTGCATCACGCTGGGTCTGCTGCTGGCGCTTGGTTTGCCAGTTGCAGTGCGCCCTTCAGCCATTCCTTTGGTCGCCTAAGCGTTCACCAACATGTCTACGACCACACCCAAATCGCCAACCCAGCTGGTCCGAAGACTGGCTCGCTTGTTGCCCTATTTCGGCAAGCCCTACGCGGCCTGGCTGCTGGTGCTGGGCGCGACACTGGTCCTTTCCCTGACCGAGCCCATGATTCCCTACCTGCTCAAGCCCCTGCTGGACAAGGGGTTCCAACAGGGCGCACTCGAAATCTGGATGGTGCCGGTGGTCCTTATCCTGCTTTTCGGCGTGCGCGGGCTCGCCAGTTTCCTGGCGCAACTGGCACTGGCCAAGGTCACCAACCGCGGCCTGCTGCTGATGCGCAGTGCCATGTTTGACAAACTGCTGGATGCCAGACTCAGCCTGTTTCAGCAGCAGTCGTCCAGTGCCCTCGCCAACACCCTCGTCTATGAGGTTCAGACCGGCTCGGTGCTGCTGGTCAACTCCCTGACCACGCTGTTGCGCGACAGTCTGACCTTGCTGGCCCTGGTGGGCTACCTGCTTTACGAGAACTGGAGGTTGACTCTGATCGTCACGGTCCTCTTTCCGGCAGTCGCGTTCGTCATGCGCACACTTTCCAGGCGCTTGTACCGGCTGACCAAAGACAGCCAGGACGCGACCGATGCCCTGGCCTACGTGGTTGAGGAAAATGTGCTTGCCCATCGCGATGTGCGCCTGCAGGCGGCGCAGGCATCGCAGGCCAGACGCTTTCACCTGCTGGGGGCTTCGCTGCAGCGACTGTCGATGAAGTCCACCACGGCGTCGGCGGCCATGACGCCCTTGACCCAGATGCTCGCCGCCTTCGCCTTGTCCGCCGTGATTTCGGTCGCACTGGCGCAAAGCGCCGGGCACGGCACGTCCGTTGGCAGCTTTGCGGCCTTTGTGAGCGCCATGCTGATGCTGTTGGCGCCGATCAAGCACCTGTCCGAACTGGCCAACCCGATCACGCGCGGCTTGGCAGCGATGGAACGCGGACTGGACCTGATCAGCCTGACCGCCAGCGAGACCGGCGGCAGTTTTTCCAAAGCCAAAGCACAGGGCCACCTGCGTTTCGATCAAGCCTGCGTCAGATACCCTGAGAGCACGACGCCAGCCCTCGACCATTTCAGTCTGGAGGTGCAACCGGGCGAGATTGTGGCGCTGGCAGGTGCCTCGGGATCAGGCAAGACGACGCTGGTCAGTCTGCTGCCGCGCTTTATCGAGTTGAGTTCGGGCAGCATCGAGCTCGATGGCCATGCCCTGCAGGACTGGAATCTGGTTTCGCTGCGCACCCAGTTTGCGCTGGTCAGTCAACATGTTCTGATGCTCAA
>CAITZZ010000084.1 GCA_903897005.1 uncultured beta proteobacterium
CCCGAAGACAGCATCTTGACGCCCAGAATGACGAAGAAATGCCAGATCATCATGTTCGACACCGCGAGTTTGGCAACGAGTCCGATTTGCTCGCGCGAGATGCGCAGCGAGGTTCCGCTCATGCGGGCTGCCAGCCAGATCGTGGGGATGGCACCTATCATGCAAAGCGTGCGAAAGGTCAGTGGTGGAAAAGCGGTGACGCCGATCTTCATGATCGGCCAGTTGATGCCCCAGAACAGGGTGACCAGGACCAGAAGAACCCAGTCTCTACCGGAAAGTGTGCGCATGCGGCGACGATAGCACGGTGATGACGTTCACATCGCTGCTCACTTGGTGGAGGACTTCCTTTTCGATGCCGTCTTCTTCAAAAAGCGAAGCTCACGACGAAGCTCGTTTTCCAGTTCTTCAACCGTCGGCAAATAGAGCTGATAGCGGCTCGTGAAGATGTTGCGTTCCTGCTGTTCACCCAGCGTGTACTTCACCACCGCATCGTTTTTGTCCGGGCAGAGGATCAGACCCAGTGTCGGGTTGTCACCCTCGGTGCGCCGTTCGCGGTCGTAGTAATTCACATAGAACTGGATCTGGCCAAGGTCAGCGTGGGTCAGTTTGCCCACCTTCAGATCGACCAGCACAAAGCACTTCAACACCGTGTGATAGAAGACCAGGTCAATGTAGAAGTGGTCGCCATCGAGGGTAATGCGCTGCTGGCGGGAGACGAAGGCGAAGCCCTTACCCAGTTCCAGCAGGAAGTTTTGCAGCTTGTCGATCAATGCCTGCTCCAGCTTCGCTTCGACCAGTCGTGGCGACTCCGGCAGATCGAGAAATTCCAGCACAACCGGGTCCTTCAGCACGTCGATCGGCTGCGCAATCTCCTGACCGTGAACGGCCAGTCGCATCAGCCCAGCTTTGTCTCGACTCTTCGTCAGGCGATCGAACAAGAACGTATTGATTTGCCGTTCCATCTCCCGCGCCGACCAGGCATTACGGCTCGCTTCGATTTCGTAAAAATTCCGCGCTTCGGGGCGGCTGACACGCAGCAACCTGCGGTAATGCGTCCACGAAAGATTAGCGCTGAGTTGTCCCGGCGACAAAGGGTCATCTGATGCCGACCGTTGTGGTTGCGGGAAATGCGCAAGGGCAGTCGATTTCCGACGCAGTGCGTCGGAAATCTGCTCCGGCAACAAACGCGGATACTCCAGATAAAATCGCCGGAACCACTCCAGATTGTCCACGCCGTAGCCGGCGCCAAATTCCAGCTTGAGACGCGCCGCCAGATCGGCCAGCAGTTCCGCGCCGTATCCGGCCCGTTTCCTTCCCTGCTGCTCCTCCTCAACGATCTCGCGTCCGACCAGCCAGTTGGCGATCACCTGCGTGGTGTTGACTGTGCGCGCAATGTTGCTGCGAGCAGCCTCCAGAATCTCGCGCACCCGACCATAAAGTGGCGGGATGACCACGGGAATGGCAAGGACTTTCTTGGATTTGCTTGCCATGCTCAGGCCTCCTCGTCGATCAGCAGCAACGCCTAACTGTACTGGAATAGGCCTACGAGTCCAAGAGGGTTCGCGCCCTATCTGCTCATCACCTACCTTGCTACGCCGCAAAAATCTCCCGTACCGCATCGACCAACACGTCAAGCTGCGCGGGCGTGTTGTAGGCCTGCACCGACAGCCGGATAAAGAGCCCGCCCTTGTGCGAAGTCACGGGAATCTCGATGCGGTAACGCTCGAACAGCGTGTCCTTGAGCAGCTGCGCATCCATGGCGGGCACCGGAATCGCCACCATCTGGCCGAAATCGGCGTCTGCACAAATCGGTGGCAGAGCGGTGATGGCGCCGATGCGATGCAGTGTCTGCGCCGCCAGAGTGTGGCAGTGCTGGCGCACGCGATCCCAGTCATGCTCTGCCTGAAATGCGATGGCAGCGGGCACCGTCAAAAAGGCGGCGATGTCGCGCGTGCCCTGCCACTGCAGGCGGCGCTCCAGCAGGGTGGAGCCGGTGTAGGCGTCAAAGCCGGTATGCCCGGCGATGGTGGCGCTATAGCCCCAGCTCACCACCCCGGCATCGACCAACTGATGGTGCTGAGGACGCACATGCAGGAAGGCCGCGCCCTTGGGCGCGCACAGCCATTTGTGACAGTTGCCGGTGTAGAAGTCAGCGCCCAGCGCGTTCAGGTTCAAGGGCATGTGACCCGGCACATGCGCGCCGTCGATCAGGGTCAGGATGCCGGCCTCCCGGGCGCGGCGACACAGCTCTTCCATTGGGAAAATCAGCGCGGTGGTTGAGCTGATGTGACTCAGAAAGATGACGCGGGTCCGCGGCGTCACGCCGGCCCAGAGGCGCTGCACAAATTCCTCGGCCTTGAAGGGCAAGGGGATTTCAACCGGAACGTAGCGCGCACCGGTGTGCTGGCAGACAAATTCCCAGGTGTTGTCGCAGGCACCGTATTCATGGTCGCTGGTGAGAATTTCATCTCCCGGCCGCAGGCGCAGCGAGCGCGCCACGGTATTCACACCGGTCGTGGCATTGGGCAGGTAAACCAGGTTTTCCGGATCAGCACCCAGCGCCTGGGCCAGTACGCCGCGCGACTGCGCCAGCAGTTCCGCCGAGCGCCGTCCCAGAAACTCCACCGGGTTGCGCTCCATTTCCATCTGCCAGCGCTGGTAACTCTGCATCACCTGCGCCGGGCAGGCGCCGAAGGAACCGTGGTTGAGAAAAGTCAGGTCCGGGTCAAGGAGAAACATGCCCCGGATTATTGCGCGGCAGCGCCATGCGCCTAGACCGCAGAACCGTCATCGTTGCGCAGGCATTGCCCGCTCGACACGCCATTGGAGCCCACCGCGGGCAAATCGAGGTAATCGTCCCGTCCCTTACCCGTGGCCCCGTTCTGCTCGATTTTTATATGGTCACCTGTATGCCCGTTGCCAAGACGCAGTGCCGGGTGATCAAACGGTGCCTGCTGGCAAGCCACCCGCCGGTCGGTCAGCCCGTTGCGCAGGAAAGCCACCAGATCCTTCTGCTCCTGCGCTGTGAGTCCCAAGGAGCGGATGCTCGGGTGTGAATTCGAAGTACCTCCGCCTGCGGCATTCGGACCGCTGTAGCCGGAGCTGTCGTTGCCATCAGGCCCACGCCGGTCACCCCCCCGGTTGTAGAACTCCACCACCTGCTCCAGCGAGATCCG
>CAITZZ010000085.1 GCA_903897005.1 uncultured beta proteobacterium
ATCGGTCTGGGCGCCATGCACTCGACCATCGGTCGCCATGCGGCACGCGCCATTACCTGCTGCGTTAATGTGGACCTGCTGGCCGATCAGTGGACCGCCTTGCTCACCAACATGGGCAAGGGCGATCTGGCCACCTTCAACAAGCCGGTCTTCCCCAAAGGCGAAGTCATGGGCGTCGGCTTTCACGAGGCGCCGCGCGGAGCGCTATCGCACTGGGTCGTCATCGACAACGGCAAGATCAAGAACTACCAGTGCGTGGTGCCCTCGACCTGGAACGCCTGTCCGAGAAACGAAAAGGACGAGCCCGGCCCGTACGAAGCGTCCCTCATGGGCACACCGATTGCGGACCCGGAGAAACCACTGGAAGTGCTGCGCACCATCCACTCCTTTGACCCCTGCATCGCCTGCGCCATTCACTTGACCGACAAGGAAAGTGACACCGCGATTACCATCAAGGCGGTCTGAACGGCCTTACCATCCAAGGGTCGGCTTGTTCAGCCGACCCTTCCTTTTTATTGGGCCAAATTCCATGCGTGCAGTTGTTCTGGGTATCGGCAACACCATCCTCACCGATGAGGCAGCCGGTGTGCGCGCCGTTGAACTGCTGGAGCAGCGCTACCGGATGCCGGACAACGTGCTGGTGATTGATGGTGGCACCTCCGGCATGGAGATGATCGAAGACCTGTCGGACCTCGATTTCCTGATCGTCATCGATGTCGTCAAGACCGGCGCCGCGCCGGGTACCGTGGTGAAAATTGCCGGCGACGAGATTCCGGTTTTCTTTCGCCGCAAGCTCTCACCGCACCAGATTGCCCTGCCCGATGTGCTGGCCAGCCTGGAACTGCTCGATGCCATGCCGAAAGAAATCATCGTGCTCGGCGTCGAGCCGATCTCGCTCGAACTTGGCATGGAGATGACCGACACGGTGGCTGCAAAAGTTCCCTTGCTGGTCGAAATGGCTGTCATGGAACTTCGGGCGCGCGACTACCTGTTTGAAGCACGGACGAGCGGGGTCGCCTGAGATGTGTCTTGCTGCCCCCTCGCTCGTGCTTGAAGTTCATGATGGCATGGCGCTCACCGAGTGCTTCGGACAGCAGCGCCAGGTCAGCCTGATGCTGCTCGAAGAAGAGGTGGCCGTTGGCGACTATGTGCTGATCCAGGCCGGCGGCTTTGCCTTCGAACGGATCGAACCCGAGCGCGCGCTGGAGGCTCTGGCACTGATGACACAACTGATGACCGAGGGCGCTGACGCCCGCAGCTGGGGCGAGGCAAAACCATGAGTTTTCGCATTCACCGCGACAGCCCCACGGACCTGGTCGAAGAAGCCTTCTTTCGCATCCAGCGTGAGCAGATGGCCGATGTTCCGATTCTCAATCCGGCGCTCAATGTCGAGGCCGTCGACTTCCAGCGCTGGCAGGCTCATTGGTTGGGCATTGTCATCACGCCCTGGTGCATGAGCATCCTGCTGCTGCCCGGCAGCCAGCAAGACTGGATTTCCGCCGGGCAAAACAAGCGCCGCTTCGTCAAGTTTCCGGCTGGCGACTTCGCCTTTCTTGGTGGCGTCGAGCCTGAACTCGGTGAATACCAGAGCTGTTCACTTTTTTCTCCGATGGACAGGTTCCCGACCCAGCGTGAAGCGACCCAGACAGCGCGCGCGTCCTTGATCGGTTTGTTGAGCGCCCCGGCCGCCAAGTCGGCAGCCGGCGAAGAAAAGCCGGCCGATAAGCCTTCGCTGTCGCGCCGACGCTTCTTTGCCATGCGCTAGGCTTGGCGTCGGTACCAACTGATTAATGGAGGGCTTAAGCATGTCGACGATTTCCGACTTCAATACTGCGGCTCAGGCCGGCATCGATCGTGAGCACGAGGTTCAGCTGAGCCTGCTGCGCACGCTGTGCCAAGCGATACGCGAACAGCGCAGCACCAGTGAAGTGGCGCAACTTCTGGGGCATTTCAGCGACTATTGCGAAGCCCATTTCGTTTCCGAAGAATTGATCATGCGGCAGCACAGCTTTGAAGAGTACGAGGATCACGCCGATGATCACTGCCACATGATGGGCCTGCTCAAAGTGATCGCCACCGACTGCGAAGGCGCAGACTCGTCCAAGCTGAAGGCCAGCACCGACGAAGCCCTGGCCTTCATCGAAAATCACATCAGCACACGTGACAAGCGTTTCGCCGATTTTCTGCATCGCGCTGAATAGTCGAAATGCATGAAATGTCGCTGGCCGAGGGCGTGCTGCAACTGATAGAGGACGCAGCACGGCAACAGCAGTTTGCCAAGGTCAAAACCGTATGGCTGGAAATCGGTCAGCTCTCGGGCGTCGAGGTCGAAGCCATGAAATTCTGTTTCGATGCCGTGACACTCGGTAGCGTTGCACAGGGTGCAAAGCTGGAGATCATTGCGCTGCCCGGAAGCGGCTGGTGCATGGCCTGCGCAAAGTCAGTGCCCATGACCGAAGTCTTTGGTGAATGTCCGCACTGTGGCGGCTACCAGATGCAGGTGACCGGCGGGACAGAAATGCGATTGAAGGAACTTGAAGTAGAGTAAGGAAGTCGGAAATTGCAAAAGTACCAGTTGTCAAGCTGTTTGACATTACGACCCAGGCTTTGTCATTGCGGGTGCCCGTGTCATTGCGGGTGCCCGTGTCATTGCGGGCCACGACCCGCAATCCAGTATTGGCGTGCCACTGGATCCCGGATCGAGTCCGGGATGACAAGTGGCAGGTCCGGGGTGACAAGTGGCAGGTCCGGGGTGACATGTGGCAGGTCCGGGGTGACAAGTGGCAGGTCCGGGATGACAAGTGGCAAGTCCGGGGTCACAACGGAACATCAGGAATTTTCGTTTCCCTAAGCGAATACCTTAACGGAGAGATCGAATGTGCACAACTTGCGGCTGCGGCGAGGGCGAAGTCAGGATCGAGGGCAAAGCAGCCCACCACGATCATGAACATAGCCATGATCATGTGCATGCTGATGGCAGCCGGCACAGTCACGGCCATGAACATGGCGATGAATCGCATGAACACCCGCATGCGCACGAGCATCCACACAGCCAGGCAGCGCACGCCCACGCACCGGGCATGGATGGCAAGCGCATGGTGCAGATCGAACAGGACATATTGGCCAAGAACAATGCCTATGCGCAGGCGAACCGGCAGCAACTCTCAGAGAAAGGCATCTTTGCGCTGAACCTGGTCTCCAGCCCGGGCTCCGGCAAGACCACCCTGCTGTGCAAAACCATCACCCTGCTCGAAGGCCAGGCGCTGGCCGTGATCGAGGGCGATCAGCAAACCACACACGATGCCGAGCGCATCCGCGCCACCGGCGCGCCTGCGATCCAGATCAATACCGGCAAGGGCTGTCATCTGGACGCCCACATGGTCGGCCACGCGATGGAGCAGTTGGACCTGCAGGCCGACAGCCTGCTGATGATCGAAAACGTCGGCAACCTGGTCTGTCCGGCCGCCTTTGACCTGGGCGAGGCGCACAAGGTGGTGATCCTGTCAGTGACCGAGGGCGAGGACAAGCCGCTGAAATACCCGGACATGTTTCGCGCGGCCAGCCTGATGCTGCTCAACAAGATCGATTTGCTGCCGCATCTGGACTTTGACGTGGCCGCGGCCATCGCCTACGCGCGCCGTGTCAATCCGCGGATTCGCGTGATCGAGCTTTCTGCGACCAGCGGTCAGGGCATGGGCGAATGGCTGGACTTCCTGCGTGCTGGCGTGATCAGTGCTCGCTCGACCAGACAGGAAACGGTGGAGCGCCTGAAGCAGCGCATCGCCGAACTCGAAGCAAAGTTGCAACAGCCACAGTCTTGAGCTTGATCGCGCGCCGTATCAGAGTCAGCGGTGTCGTCCAGGGCGTTGGCTTTCGGCCCTTTGTCTGGCGTCTGGCGCAAGAACTTCAACTCAGCGGCTGGGTCCGCAACGATGCCCAGGGCGTCGAAATTGCGGCACAGGGAACGCGCTCGCAAATCGACGCCTTGCTGGAGCGATTGCGCAGCGAGGCGCCGGTGCTGGCGCGCGTTGACAGTGTGCAGAGCACGGACGCGGTGCTCGACGCGCTCGGTACCTTCAGCATCCTGGCCAGCGTTACCGGTCAGTCCAGCACAGCGATCGGACCCGATGTGGCGGTCTGCCCGGACTGCCTGGCGGAGTTGTTTGATCCCAGCCATCGGCGCTGGCGCCACGCCTTCATCACCTGCACGCACTGCGGTCCGCGCTACACCGTCACGCGCGCCCTGCCCTATGACCGGCCGCAAACCAGCATGGCGCCGTTTCCGCTGTGCGCGCGGTGCGAGCACGAGTACCTGACGCCCGCTGACAGACGCTTCCATGCCGAGACCACCTGCTGCCCGCAGTGCGGTCCACGCCTCTCCCTCAGCCAGTTGGACGGCCGCACCATCGAAGGTGATGCCATCGCCGCCACACTCGAATTGCTGATGTCTGGGGCCATCGTCGCGATCAAGGGTCTGGGCGGCTTTCACCTGGTCTGTGACGCGCGCAACAGCGCTGCGGTGGCGCGTTTGCGGCTGCGCAAGAACCGCGAAGCCAAACCCTTTGCCGTGATGACGGCCAACGTCGCCAGCCTGTCGCCCTGTGCCAACGTCTCGGCGCACGAACGCGCGCTGCTGGAGGGGCGTGAGCGGCCGGTCGTATTGCTGCGCGCACTGGCCCAAAGCGATCAGGCGCTGCAGGGCGTGGCGCCGGGGCTGTCGAGCCTGGGCGTCATGCTGCCGAGCACGCCGATTCACTTCCTGCTGTTTCACGAAGCGGCCGGTCGGCCCGGTGGCACCGACTGGCTGGCAGCACCGCAGCAACTGGTGCTGGTAATGACCAGCGCGAATCCGGGTGGCGAGCCCATCGTGCGCGATACGACCGAGGCACGCAGCCGGCTGGCCGGCATTGCCGACGCCCTGCTCGACCACGACCGCGAGATCGTGGCACGCTGCGACGACAGTGTGATCCGCCCGCTGACTGAGTATGAAGGTTCAGCAGCGACTTTGTCATGCCGGACCCGATCCGGCATCCAGGTCCCCGCAGACACTGGATCCCGGATCGAGTCCGGGATGACAGTCAATCGGTGG
>CAITZZ010000086.1 GCA_903897005.1 uncultured beta proteobacterium
GCAAACTGGCTCAAGGGCAGGCCCAGTGCGATGACTGCTTTTCCTGTTGCAAGCACCAGCAGCGGATGCAGCAACAACTTGATGGCAGCCACCGGTAAATAGTCGCGCAGGGGAATCGGTGCGTGCTTCTGCAGTTTGGCCAGCATCTGCGAGCGTGCCAGCACGGCGCCTATGGTGAAAAGCGCAAGCGGCGAGGCGGCATCGGCCAGCAGACCAATCGTTTGCATGATCGGCTTCGGAAGTTCGAACTGCAAGGCTGAAGCCAGCGCGCCCAGCAGAATGGACCAGGGTAGCGGATTGGTGGCAGCGCCCTTGAGCGCATTTCGGGCCGCTTTTCTGGCACCGTGCTGGTCCGCACCGTCGAGTCGGGACAGGGCGATGCACAGGGAACTGGTGATCACCATGTCGACCAGCATGGTCAGAATCACGGGGCCGGCCGCTGATGCACCGAGCAGTGCCACCAGCAAAGGCACGCCCATGAAACCGGTGTTGGGAAAAGCCGCGACCAGGGCACCAAACGAAGCATCGTTCCAGCCGATGCGCGCGTTCCTGCTGATGGCGATGGTGAGCGCGACGGTGATCAGGGCGCACAGGGTCCAGGTAAGAAAGACGCCGCCATCGAGCAATCGCGCCAGCGGCATGCTGGACCCCATCCGGTACAACATGCAGGGCAGGGCAAAAAACAGCACAAAGCCGTTCAGGCCGGCGATCGCCTCCAGCGGCAACATGCGCCGGCTCGCCGCCACATAGCCACACAGCACCAGCGCAAAGAAGGGAAAGGTGACGAACAATATTTGCAACACGGTCGCTATTGTCTGCGCACTCGGTGAGCGCCTGCGTCGTCGTCTGTATGATCCCGGGCTTCGTGCAAAGTATCTGAATGTCGTCTTCCCCTTCTCCCGCATCCCATGGCCTGAACCTGGCCCAACAGGAAGCCGTCAACTTCATGCACGGCCCCTGCCTCGTCGTAGCAGGTGCCGGCTCCGGCAAGACACGCGTCATCACGCACAAGATTGGCCGTCTGATCCAGGCCGGCCTGGAGCCACGGCGCATTGTGGCGATCACCTTTACCAACAAAGCAGCCGCCGAAATGCGCGAGCGCGCCAGGTCCCTGATTGGCAAGCCCGCCAAAGAGGTGGTGATCTGCACCTTTCATGCGCTGGGCGTGCGCATGCTGCGCCAGGACGGCGTCGCGCTCGGACTGAAACCGAACTTCTCCATTCTCGACAGCGACGATGTCACCAGCATCCTGAAAGACGCTGGCGGCACCGTGGACGCTGCCACCGCGCGCAGCTGGCAGTGGACCATCAGCCTGTGGAAGAACCAGGGCCTGAACGCACAAGCTGCTGCGGCGCAGGCGGTTGACGACAACCAGCGCATCATTGCGCGTGTCATGGCGCAATATGAGGAGCGGCTCAGCGCCTACCAGAGCGTGGACTTTGATGACCTGATCAGCCTGCCGCTCAAGTTGCTGCAGGAGCATGAAGCGGTGCGCCAGAAATGGCAGGCTTTGGCCGGTCATGTGCTGGTGGATGAATACCAGGATACCAATGCCACCCAATACGAATTTCTGAAGCTGTTGGTGGCGGGCAAGCCGCCAGCCCAGGCGCGCATTACTGCGGTCGGTGACGACGACCAGTCGATTTACGGCTGGCGTGGCGCCACGCTGGACAACCTGAAGAAACTGCCCATCGATTTCCCTGCGCTCAAGGTCATCAAGCTGGAGCAGAACTACCGCTCCACCAGTGCCATCCTGCGTGCGGCCAACAACGTGATTGGTCCCAATCCCAAACTGTTCGTCAAGAACCTTTGGAGCGATCTTGGCGAGGGTGAGCCGGTGCGCGTGCTGGACGCCGACAGCGAGGAGCACGAGGCCGAGCGTGTGGTGGCCAGGGTGCAAAGCCTGCGCGCTGGCCAGAGTGCGGGCGGCGGCCCGCAGTCGCTGGATTTCAAGGACTTTGCCGTGCTCTACCGGGCCAATCACCAGGCCAGGGTGTTCGAGAAAGCGTTACGCAAGGCGGCTATTCCGTACAAGGTTTCCGGTGGCACCAGTTTCTTTGACCGCGCCGAGATCAAGGATCTGTGCGCCTGGTTTCGCCTGTGGATCAACAACGATGACGACCCTGCCTTTTTGCGCGCGGTGACCGTTCCCAAACGTGGCATCGGGCACCAGACGCTCTCGCAACTCGGCGTCTTTGCCAGCAAGTACCGGGTAAGCCTGTTCGAGGCCCTGTTTTCGTCCTCTTTGGGCAGTGCGCTCAGCAGCAAGGCCGTCGGCAGCCTGCACGAGTTTGGGCGCTATGTGAACGATCTGGAGTTTCGCGCGCGCCACGCCCTGGGCGCGCAGGCGGCCGGTGAATTCCTTCTGGAGTGGCTGAAGGAAATCAGCTATGAGCAGCACCTGTATGACGGCGAAGACAGTGAAAAACTGGCTGCTGCGCGCTGGAGCAATGTGGTCGATTTTTGCGACTGGATGTCGGCCCGCTGTGGTGGCCAGATCGAGGATGTGGCAGGCGTTGACGGCGTAGGCGAAATCAAGTCGCTGCTGGAGGTGGCGCAGACCGTCTCCCTGCTGTCAACCATCAACGAGCGCGAGACCGAGCAGAACGTGCTGACGCTTTCGACCCTGCACGCAGCCAAAGGGTTGGAGTGGCCGCATGTCATGCTGGTTGGCGTCACCGAGGGCATGCTGCCCTTCAAGCTGGGCGATGATGCCAAGGCGAGTGGTCGCTCTGATGGCGCCATGAGCGAAGGCATTCTGGAGCGCTTGCAGGAGGAGCGGCGCCTGATGTACGTCGGTATCACGCGGGCCCAGCGCAGTCTGGCAGTGAGTTGGACGCGCAAGCGCAAGAAAGGTCGCGAGATGATCGCGGCTCAGCCGAGCCGCTTTATCGCCGAGATGGCGCTCGATAAAATCACGGCCAGGGAAGATCCGCGCGAGAAGATCAAAGCCTTGCGCGCGGAGTTTGCCAAGAGAGCACAAGACAAGCTTCTGATTGGAGACAAACCATGAATACGCGAATTGAAGCCACCCCCGGTTCTATCTACCTCGCGGAAACGCATCAGGTGGAGAATCTCTCGACTGACCTGGTCGACTACAACATGTACGGTCAGGACAGGGCGCTGAACGAGGCGGTGCAGCGCGAAGGCGCTGCCTGGGCGCACAGTGAACTCGGCACTTTCGGCCAATTGACCGGCTCGGCAGACTATCTGGAGCAGGGCCGTCTGGCGAACAAATTCATCCCCGAACTCGATAGCCACGACCGCTTTGGCAAGCGCATTGATCTGGTGAGCTTTCATCCCGCGTATCACCAGCTCATGAAGACCGCCATCGAGCACGGCCTGCATTCTTCACCCTGGACCGAGCCGCGTGCCGGCGCCCACGTGGCGCGCGCTGCCAGGACCTATCTGCACAATCAGGTGGAGGCCGGCCACGGCTGCCCCATCACCATGACCTTTGCCTCCGTGCCGACGCTGCGCCTGCAGCCCGATCTGCTCGATGTCTGGGGACCCAAAGTCATGGCCAGGGTTTATGACCCGCGCAATGTGCCGATCGAGCAAAAGCAGGGCGTCACCATCGGCATGGCGATGACGGAGAAACAGGGTGGCTCCGACGTGCGAACCAACAGCACGCGCGCCTATCCGATCGGTGCCAGTGGTCCGGGTCAGACCTATGAACTGGTGGGCCACAAGTACTTTGTCTCGGCACCAATGTGTGATGCCTTCCTGGTGCTGGCGCAAACCCATGTGGGGCTGTCGTGCTTTCTGTTGCCGCGCTGGCGGCCCGATGGCAGCAAGAACGCGATGCAGGTCCTGCGCCTGAAAAAGAAGATGGGCAATGCCTCCAATGCGTCAAGCGAAACCGAACTGCGCGGCGCCCTGGCCTGGATGGTGGGTGAAGAGGGGCGCGGCGTGCGCAACATCATCGAGATGGTCAGCATGACACGCTTTGACTGCATGATTGGCTCCAGCGCCGGCATGCGCATGGCGGCATCGCAAGCGCTGCACCATTGCTCGGTTCGTTCGGCCTTTGGCAAGGTTCTGAACCAGCAGCCGCTGATGCAAAACGTATTGACTGATCTGGCACTGGAGAGCGAAGCGGCCCTGACGCTGACCATGCGCATCGCGCGTGCCATGGACCATCGCCATGTGGAGCAGGAAGACCTGCTGGTGCGACTGGTCACGGCGGTCGGCAAGTACTGGATCTGCAAGCGCACGCCGAACCATGCCTACGAGGCGATGGAGTGCATTGGCGGCAGCGGCGTGATGGAAGACAGCATGATGCCGCGTCTGTACCGCGAGGCGCCGGTCAACACGATCTGGGAGGGCAGCGGCAACGTGCAATGCCTGGACGTGTTGCGCGCCATCTCGAAAACGCCGGCGGTGCTCGACGCCTTCTTTGCCGAAGTGGGTCAGGCGCGAGGCGCCAACGCGGCCTTGGACCGGTACGTTGCGGGTCTGGTGAGCGAGATGAAGGATCTGCACGACGCTGAGTACCGCGCCCGTGATCTGGTGGACCGTATGGCCTTGTCGCTGCAGGCTTCGCTGCTGGTCCGCCATGCGCCCTCGTTTGTCAGTGATGCCTTCTGCCAGTCCCGTCTGCAACAAACCGGCCACCATAACTACGGCAGCTTGCCGCGCGGCGTGGACTGCGCAGCCATCCTGGCCCGGGCCACGCCCAAAGGGACCCATGCTTGAATTCGAACTGCTGAAAACCGATCCTGCCAGCCACGCCCGCCGGGGTCGTCTGCGCCTGAACCATGGGTTGGTGGAGACGCCGATCTTCATGCCGGTCGGCACCTACGGCACCGTCAAGGGCGTCACTCCTACCAGCCTGGAAGCGATGGGGGCGCAGATCATTCTGGGCAACACCTTCCATTTGTGGATGCGCCCGGGGCTGGACGTCATGGCAGCGTTTGGCGGGCTGCACCAGTTCGAAAAATGGAACAAACCGATCCTGACCGACTCGGGTGGATTTCAGGTCTGGAGCCTGGGAGAGATGCGCAAGATTTCGGAAGAGGGCGTCAAGTTCTCCAGCCCGGTCAATGGCGACAAGCTGTTCCTGACGCCTGAGATTTCGATGCAGATCCAGACCGTGCTGAACAGCGACATCGTGATGCAGTTTGACGAGTGCACACCTTATATTTCAGTTGAGCCCAAGACCAAAGGCCAGCTCACCACCGAGTTGGAGGCGCGCAGTTCGATGGAACTGAGTCTGCGTTGGGCAAAACGTTGCCAGGCGGAATTTGTCCGGCTGCAGAACCCGAACGCCCTGTTTGGCATCGTGCAGGGCGGCATGTTCGAGCACCTGCGGGAGCAGTCGCTGGGCGAGTTGGTGGAGATGAATTTTCCGGGTTACGCCATTGGCGGTGTCAGCGTCGGCGAACCGAAAGACGAGATGCTGCGCATCATGGCGCACACGCCGCACCGCCTGCCGGCGCACAAGCCACGCTACCTGATGGGTGTCGGTACACCGGAAGATCTGGTCGAAGGCGTGGCGCAAGGGGTCGACATGTTCGACTGCGTGATGCCGACCCGCAACGCGCGCAACGGTACGCTGTTTACCCGCTATGGCGACCTCAAAATCCGCAACGCACGGCACAAGACGGACCCGCAGCCGCTGGACGAGACCTGTACCTGCTACGCCTGCGCCGGCACTTCAGGCCTTGCGTACGCGGACGGCGGGCGCGAGGGTTTTAGCCGCGCCTACCTGCACCACCTGGACCGTTGCGCCGAAATGCTGGGCCCCATGCTGGCCAGCATTCACAACCTGCATTACTACCTGAATCTGATGTCAGAGGTGCGCGCGGCGCTGGATGCTGGAAGCTTTAGCGCTTTTGTGACGCAGTTCAAGGCCGATCGTCAGCGCGGCGTTTGACGCAGGCGCTATTCCCCGGTAAACACCGTCAGCACGCCGGTATAGCCATACAGATGGTTGCGGGCGATTTCGCCGCCCGCAAAAAAGCCCACCAGCGGCACATCACCGAGGGCCCGGCGCACGATTTGCATCTCGGCGCTGGCGCCGCCAAAGTGCGGGCCGCCACGCCCGGAACAGCTGACGTAAATGGCTCCTGCGATGCCGCGAGCAGGATGCGGTGCCGCTTCGGCCTCGGACGCAGCCAAGGCCGTCAGTGCTTCGACCGGCAGCTCTTCAGGCTCCAGCTCTTCCCGAATCTCGGCACAGACACGCATCAAATCGGCTTTGGCCGCCTGTACATTGCGTTGGCAGAACGCCAGCTGCATGCCCGCTTCCAACTGGTCTGACACGGCCACGGCGCGGCGCGCCGGATCGAGCCCGACGATGTGACGCACCAGCACATCGCTGCCAAAGTTGCCACTGCGACCAATCGCTACCGCGTCGTCGGGCGCACCGCCCTGCTCTGCCGGGCGCATCAACCCGACCAGCGTGGCCCGTATCGTCCGCAGTGCTGGCTCAGGTTGGTCCAGCGAGACCTTCAGATCGCGTAGCAGCACGTCCAGTGCCGGCTCGCCGTCCAACTGCATCACCAGATTGTTCCGGGCGGCGTCAACCCGGTGGGCTTTTGATACTGGCAGACAACCCTGCGTCACGCGTGACACCAGGCCGACGCGCTCGCCGAAGGCGACGCCGCTCAGACCGCCGCGAAAGACGCCACCCGCTGCACCCTGCCCCTTGATGTTGCCATTGCCGCCAACGGCAAACTGCAGCGTCGAGGAGCGGCTGGACGACAGCCCGCCAAACAGGTAGCCCGAGTCCGTGCGCAAAGCCATTTCCTCGATCAGTCCGGTCAGCTCGGGCGTGTTGGCATCGGCGTGCACCAGGGCTGTATGCGCCTCAAAACCCAGGCCCAGCGGCGCCACACCCGAGAACACGCGGTATTGATCGCTCGGCAGTTCGCACAGCATCAATGTCAGCGCTGGTTCGTCAAAATACTCCACGTTGTTGGAGGCGATGCCGATGCCCACCGTGCCCGACCAGTCGGTGACTTCCGGCAATTCCGCGCTCAGATGATCCAGGATGGCCTGCGCCTCGTTGGCGTAATGGTCGGTGATGTAGAGCAGGGCCAGTGTTGGCGCGCTGGCATAGTCGTGCAAGGCCATCTGGGCGCGCACCTGTGCCAGCACCAGGCCCGCCGCCATGCGCCACTGCGGGTGCGTGGCATGACCGTACGGAAACAGTTTCATCCGGCTATTTTCTTGCTGTCTTCCTGGCTGTGGTGCGGGCCTTCACGGCGCTGGAGGCGGCCTGCTTTGTTGCCTTGACCGCTTCCTTGGCAAAGCCGGTCGCCATGTTCTTGGTCATGTCGATGGCGGTGTTCTTGCCCGCATCTTTCATGGCGCTGGCGGCAATTTGCTGAAACTGCTGTGTCAGCGATCCCCATAACTGCATCGGATCGACGATCCCTGCAGCAGCCGTGGCAGCGGGCTTGGCGGCCTTGCGGACTTTCTTGGCCACCGCCTGCGCGTCAGCCGCTACCTCGGAGATGCTCTGGGCCGTTGATGCCGCCCTGTCGATGCCGCGCTGTACCCCGGAGAAGACGGTATCGGCCGCCTTGAGTTTGAGCGCATTGGCCACATCGCCGATGTTGAAGTTCATGCCTTTGAGCGTGGCCAGTGTCATCTTTTGCACTTCCAGCGCCTGCACCGTGGCACCCAGCGCCTTGGAGTTTTGCTCCAGCCAGAAATGCACGGTCTTGAGTTCTTCGATGCGCTTTTCCAGTTCCTCCAAATTGAGCGTGGGTGCGATCCAGTTAGCCAGATTGGGCATTTGCGGAATGTTTTGCGTCGCCCCTTTGGCCAGGTTCTGGAGAAAATCAAAACCAGGGACGAATTTTCCGAAACCGGAATTTTGTGAATCACTCATGGCATCTCCAAAGGGGTTGATGGGAACGGTCAGCATTTGATAGGTGACAGCTTACTCCACATTGTGCGGGTAATAATGGGCCATGATTTGCACCCAGGGCCTTAGCTACCACTACGCCGGTGGAGCAACTTTGCGCTTTCCGGATGTGGCAGTGGCGCAAGGGGCGACGCTGCTGCTCAGTGGTCCGTCGGGCTGCGGCAAGTCGACCTGGCTGGCGTTGATGGCCGGCTTGGTGCGGCCGACTTCGGGCCGGTTGGTGGTCGCCGGGCAGGTGCTGAACGATCTTGACTCGGTGGCGACAGACGCATGGCGCGCCAGCGTCATCGGCTTTTTGCCGCAGACGCTGCATCTGAGCGCAGCGCTCAGCGTGCGGCAGAATCTGGCGCTTGCCCAATGGGCCAGCGGCCTGGCCGAAGATCAGAGTGCCATCGACACCGCCCTGGCGGCGCTGGGCGTCGCCGAACTGGCCAGTCGAAAACCGGCGCAGCTTTCAGGCGGTCAAGCGCAGCGCGTGGCGCTGGCGCGTGCCGTGGTGCGCAAGCCCAAAGTCATTCTGGCCGATGAGCCCAGCGCGAGTCTGGATGATGAAGCGGCCGCCGATGCTGTGGCCTTGTTGCTGGCTACCGCCCGCTCGCAATCGGCCACGCTGGTGATTGCCACGCACGACGCCAGGGTAGCAGCGGCTCTGAAGGCAGATGCTGCAGCGTCCGCCGACTTGCAGCGCCTGCAACTGTTGCGTGATCTGCCATGAAGACACTGACGCTGGCCTGGACTTACCTCTGGTCGCGCCCGCTGGCAGCGGCGCTGAACCTGCTCTTGCTGAGTCTCGGCCTGGCGTCCATCACCTTCCTGCTGCTGGTTTCACACCAGCTCGACAAAGCGTTCGAGCGTGACCTGCAGGGCATCGACCTGGTAGTGGGGGCCAAAGGCAGCCCGATGCAACTGATTCTGTCGGGTGTGTTCCACATCGACGTGCCTCCGGGCAATGTGCCGCTGAAGGCGGTGCTGGAACTGCAGAAACATCCGCTGGTGGCGCAGGTGATTCCACTGAGCCTGGGCGACAGTTTTCAGGGTTTTCGCATTGTTGGCAGTTCGCACGACTACATCACGCACTACCGGGCGCAACTGGCGCAGGGGCAACTCTGGACCCAGCCCATGCAGGTGGTGCTGGGTGCCATCGCGGCCCGCAAATTGGGTGTGGCTGTGGGTCAGACCTTTGTCGGCTCGCATGGCCTGGCGGCGGGCGGCCATGCGCATGGCGAGAATTTCTACACCGTGGTCGGCATCCTGGCGCCGAGCGGCAGTGTGCTGGACCGCCTGATCCTGACCGACAGCGCGTCGGTCTGGCAGGTGCATGAAGAGCACGGCAAGGCTGACGAGGAGGGCGAGGAGCATCTGCTGGAACAGCGCGAAGTCACGTTGGCGCTGCTGCGCTACAAGACACCGCTGGCGGCGATGAGCTTTCCGCGTTACATCAACAGCCAGACCGGCATGCAGGCCGCCGCGCCAGCACTCGAGATCACGCGACTCCTGAGCATGCTCGGGCTGGGTACCGACGTGCTGCGTGCGTTTGCCGGTGTGCTGCTGCTCACAGCCGGCCTGAGCGTCTTCATTGCACTGTGGAGCGCGGTGCGTGAGCGCCGGGGTGATCTGGCATTGCTGCGCATGCTGGGTGCACCGCCGATCAAGTTGGCCGCACTGCTCTTGCTCGAAGCCCTCTGGCTGGGCCTGCTGGCTGCTGCGCTGGGCTTGCTGGCCGGGCAGGGCATGGCCGCCGCGCTGGGCTGGCTGCTGCGGCTGGATAATTCACTTCTGGTCGGCGGCATGGCCTGGCCGCCGACCTTGTGGCTGGTGCCAGCGATGGCGCTCGGTGTCTCCATGCTGGCGGCGCTGCTGCCTGCCTTGGGTGCTTATCGGGTCAGTGTTTTGGAACTTCTGCAAGGACGATGAATTCATGAAAAAGACGGCTTTCTCTCTTGCCGCTCTGGTGCTGGCCTGTCTGCTGCCCTTGGGCAGTCTGGCGCAGACTGGTTCCCCGCTTCCCGCTGGCGGTACCGGCCCCGGCGTGCACAGCCCGAACAGCCCGTTTGCACCGCTGGCCGAGCGCGCCGATGTGTTGGCCTGGTCGGTGCTGACCGATGTGAAAACGCAGACCGTCAAGAACCGTCTGCTGCCCAACTTTCCGCCCAATGTGCAGGCGCTGGGCGACAGGACGCAGCGCATCCAGGGCTTCATGATGCCGCTGGAGCCGGGCGAGAAGCAGAGCCACTTCCTGCTTACCTCGGTGCCCATGAGCTGCTCGTTCTGTGTGCCGGGTGGCCCGGAGAGCATGGTCGAAGTCAAAACCAAAACGCCAGTGAAATACTCACTCGACGTCGTGGTGGTGCAGGGGCGCTTTGCCGTCCTGAAGGACGACCCGTACGGGCTGTATTACCGCATCACCGACGCTGTTGCAGTGAAGTGATGAGTGCCTTTGCCCGAGCGATCGCTCAGGGCTTGTGCTTGCTGTGGTCCATGGCCGGCATGTCACCGGCTTTGGCGCCTGTCATCCCTGGCGCGGTCGTGGCCACCGGTACCTTGAGTTCGACTTTGCTCTCGGCGCCCTTGGCGTCCCTGAACACCAGGGTCAAGGCAACGGTGCTGTCTTTTTGCAGCGCGGCCTTCAGGTCCATCAGCATGACATGGTAGCCACCGGGCTTGAGTTCCACCGTCTTGCCAGCGGCAATATCGAGGCCGCCGGCAATGGCGCGCATCTTCATCACATCGCCTTCCATTTTCATTTCATGGACTTCCGTGACCCCGGCTGCGGGGGACGATGCGCCAACCAGTTTGGTGCCGTCTTTGGCAGTGATCTTCATGAACGCGCCAGTGGCCTTCTGGCCGGGCACCGAAGTGCGGATCCAGGCGTCCTTGATTTCGACGTTCTGGGCGTAAGCCGTGCTGCAGGCCAGCGCAGCGATGAGGGCGAGGGATTTCAGTTTCAAAATATTTTCTCCTGGATGGCAAAACAAGTCACGCTCCGGCGCCGTGCTTGAGGGCCGCAGCGGTGGTGAATTCAACAGTTCAGGAGGATGCGGGCGGGCCGCGTCCTGGAGGCGGCGCGGCGCTAAGGGCGGCAATGTGGGCGGCCGGGATGCTTTGCAGCACATGGCCTAGCGGCTGCATCGGCTCGACACTCCATTGCACTATCGGTGGCGGCGCGTAAGCGGTGGCACACAAGGAACAGTCCAGCGCATGCAGGGATACGACTTCGCTGCCGTCGTCGCTCTTGAGCAGCAGCTTCATTGCGCCCGAGCCCGAGCAGATCAGCTCCAGCGCCTGCGGCTTGACGACGGGAGATGCGATGGCGACACCAATGGACAAGGCAAACCAGACCAGCACGAAGCGGGCGAGCAACTGAGCATGGCGCAGGGTTTGCATGGCGGGGGATTATGACCGAAAGAGCAGATTTCAGTTTCCTGATTGACGTTCATCAAACACAGCGGACGTTCCACAGCGCATGCTGAAACCTCACGTCACTGGAGAAATCCCTCATGAAAACAAGAAACACCGCCCCCTTTGAAAAGCAATTGCTGGCGCAGCGCGCCAGTCTCATGGAGCAGTTGACAACGCTGCGTGGCGGCGCTGTCGGCCGAGCTGAGGCCTCGGCCGAGCACTTCAGCCGTGCTGGCGACACCGATGCCCAGGTGAACAGTGCGCGCGATCTGGAATTTGCACTGGATGACCGTGAATCGGCAGAGATCAGGCTGGTTGACGCCGCACTGGAACGCATCAAAGCCGGCAGCTATGGCCAGTGCCTGGATTGCGGCGAGAACATCCCGCAGGCACGCCTGCACGCCGCTCCGGAGGCAGCGCGCTGCATTGCCTGTCAGGAGAAACTGGAGCGCTGATGCCGCGCCGGCCTGCTATCCTGCGGGTATGAATTACACCTTCGCTTCAGCCACCATCCTGCTGATTCTGATTACCGATCCGGTCGGCAACATCCCGATTTTTGCCAACGCATTGAAGAACGTGGCGGCAGAGCGCCGACCCTGGGTCATCCTGCGCGAGGTGCTGATTGCTTTCGTGCTGCTGCTGACCTTCATGTTCGTCGGCGACGGCTTTTTGCGCGTCATGAACCTGAGCGAACTGTCACTACAGATTGGCGGCGGCGTGATTCTGTTTCTGATCGCTTTGCGTATGATTTTTCCACCACCCAAATCCGAAACTGACGAGATGCCGGGCGAGCCCTTGATTGTGCCGCTCGCCATTCCTGCCATCGCCGGCCCTTCCGCGCTGGCCACCGTGCTGTTGCTGGTTTCGCAAGCGCCCGAGCGGCGTCTGGAGTGGGTTGCTGCTTTGTGCGTCACGATGGCAGTGAGCGCTGTGGTGCTGGTGCTGGCAGAGCGCATCCAGCGCATCGCCGGCGACCGATTTGTGGTGGCGCTGGAGCGCCTGATGGGCCTGGTGCTGGTTGCGGTGTCGATCGAAATGATGCTGCGCGGCATCAAGACCTTCGCCGGGCAACTGGCTGCTGGCTGAGGGCGGCTACCGACTCCGATGTGAATCGACTTTGCCAATGCCTTATGCTTTGATCATTATCCTGCCAACGGAGACCTGAATGCCACAGCCTATTCGACGCATTGCCATCTGTACCGGGGGCGGTGATGCGCCCGGCCTCAACGCAGTCATTCGAGCCACCGTTACGGCCGCGGCCGATCGTGGCTGGGAATGTGTCGGTATCCGCGACGGCTACAACGGTATCCTGCAGCCCGAGCGTTACCCTGCGGGCGGGGTGATGTTGCTCACGCTTGAGCGGGTTCTCAGCATTGCTCACCTCGGCGGTACCATTCTGGGGAGCACCAACAAGGGCGATCCTTTTCACTTCCCCGTGCCTGGGCCTGACGGGACCGTGATCGACACAGACCGCTCCTCGGAAATACTGGACTACTTCAGGCGGGAACAGATCGATGCGCTGGTGTCCGTGGGCGGCGACGGTTCGCTCACCATTTCCAACGAACTCCATCGCAAAGGCCTGCGCGTCGTGGGGGTGCCCAAGACCATAGACAACGATCTGGACAAGACTTTCACCACGTTCGGATTTGACACCGCCGTGTCTTTTGCCACCGAATGCCTGGACCGCTTGCACAGCACAGCCGAGAGCCATCATCGGGTGATGGTGGTGGAGGTGATGGGTCGTTACGCTGGCTGGATTGCGCTGCATGCCGGCATCGCTGGCGAGGCTCACGCCATCCTGATTCCCGAAATTCCCTTTGATCTGGACAAGGTCGCCAACAAGGTTCAGGAACGTGAAGCGCAAGGGCACAAGTATTCTCTGGTGGTGGTGGCGGAGGGTGCGCTTCCCCACCATGGACAGCGCGCAGTGCTGGCGCCGGCCGAAATCGGACACGCTGAGCGGCTGGGTGGCATGGGCGAGAACGTTGCCAGGGATCTTGCGCAACGTACCGGCAAAGACACCCGGGTTGTCGTGCTTGGCCACTTGCTGCGCGGCGGCAGCCCGACCGCTTTTGACCGTCTGGCAGCCTTGCGTTTCGGTGCGGCGGCGGTGCGTGCGCTTGACGACGGCTTGTCAGGCGTCATGGTCTCACTGGGGTTCCCGAACGTGAGCTACGTCAATCTGGAAGAGGTGGCCGGCCGGATGAAAGCGGTGCCGACCGACAGCGACACACTGCAGACCGGCCGTGATCTGGGTGTGTGTTTCGGGGATTGACGGGTCAGCGCATCAGGCAGTCTGCTTGCTTCTCAGCAACGCCTTGCCTGCGACGCTGAGCAGCATCGCCATGCCGATGAACGGAAGGCTGACCGCATAAATCAGACCGATGAAGGGAGCAGCAACAAAGAGCGCCACACTCTTCACATAGGCCAGCACCTTGGCGGCAGCCGGGTTGGCATTCATCGCTTTCCAAGCGGCCCAGGCCAGCATGGCGAAGCCAACCAAGGGCAGCATCACTGCATAGGCCAGACCGATGAACGGCGCTGCCAGGAAGAGGGCGACGTTCTTGATGCGACTTTCTTCTGCTATCGCTTCGGCTTGAATTTGCTCTGCCGGCGCGGCAACTGCTTGCGCTGCGGGGGCTGCCACCGGTGCGCGCAGCGCATGGGCGGCACTTGCTTCGATCATCTCGGGCGAAAGCGGTTTGCGCACAAAGTCTGTAACGCCAGCGGCCTTGGCCCGGCTTTCATTCTCTGTCGTGCCGTAGCCAGTGATGATGACGACTGGCGTCCACGGTTGGCTGGCTTTGACCCGCTCTGCCAGTTCAACGCCGTCCATGCCAGGCATCTTGATGTCGGTAAAAACCACATCAAACGACTGTTCGCGCATCTGCTCGAGCGCTTCGTGGGCGTTTTCTACCGTCGTGACGATGTAGCCTTTTTTCTCGGACAGAACACGGTTGAAACTCTTGCCGACAACGGCGTCGTCATCAACAACCAGAACTTTACGCAGTGCACTCATGATTCTTTCTCCATCAATAGATTCGTTACCAGACTGTCTGGATATAAGCAAAGCGTGTGCCAACAGACTATTTTTGGAAAAAACCAATGAATTTCAACAAGTTACAACAGTTCAGAAGAAAAGCGGAGCGGACCGTGGGTGGTCAGGCCGAAGGCCAAGTACACGGGCTTTGTACAGAAGTTCGCTGTCTTTTGTCGAGAGGCCGAAGAAAGTCCAACTAAATCAAGGAGTTGCAACGTTCCTGGCTGGATAAGTTTCTTGTACAGGCGGCCTTGCAGCGCTGTACGATCAGCAGGTCTTACTGCAGGACGGCAGCGTAAATCATGTTGCGCAACAGGCTGCGGTAGCGCAGGTTCTGCTTGGTCGTCTGCACCATGAACACCACCAGCAGGTCAGCCTTGGGATTGACCCACATGGTGGTACCCCCGGCTCCACTCCAGTTGTACTCGCCCGGGTCTGCTGGTACCGGTGCTTCGCCCGTTGAGCGGCGCACGGCGAAACCCAGACCAAAGCCATAGCCGGTATTGGCCAGCATGCCCGGCGCGATGCCGGAACTGGCGCCTGCGTGTTCGGACGTCATCAGCTGAACGGTCCTGGGTGCCAGGAAGCGCTTGCCGTCCAGACTGCCGCCGTTAAGCAGCATCTGCAGAAAGCGCGCGTAATCGCTGGCGGTCGATACCAAGCCACCGCCGCCGGACTCAAACTTTTGCGCAATTCGTGGGTTGCTGAATTCGGCATTGCGCCCAATGTTGCGGTTGTCGGCAAAGGGTTCGGCGATGCGGGCATGCTTCAGCGGATCGGCGACAAAGAAACTGGTGTCGGACATGCCCAGCGGATCAAGCAGTCGCTCTTTTTCGAACTGAAAGAGCGACTTGCCGGAAATCACTTCGACCACGCGACCAAGGATGTCGGTGGAGTGGCCATAGTCCCAGGTGGTGCCGGGCTGGTAGCTCAGGGGCAGCTTGGCAACGCGCTGCGAAAATTCGGCACTGCTCATGTCGTCCTGCAGCAGTCTGGCCTCGTCATAGGCCTTTTTGACCAGGCCGCTACCAAAGAATCCGTAGGTAATCCCCGAAGTGTGGCGCATCAGGTCGTAGACCGACATCGGACGACGTGCCGGCACCAGTTCCAGCGTGGGCATGCCGCCGGCATCCGGCTTTTCAACGCCGACCATCATCTTGGCAAACTCTGGCAGGTACATGGCGACCGGATTCTCCAGGTTCAGCTTTCCATCCTCCACCAGCATCATGGCAGCCACGGTCGTGATCGGTTTGCTCATCGAGTACACACGAAAGATGCCATCGACTGTCATGGGCTTGTCGGTGGCCGGATCCACTTTGCCGACGCTCTCCAGGTAGGCCAGCTTGCCGTGCCGGGCAATCAGCAGTACGGCGCCAGGGATTTTCTTGCTGGCAACGTCGGCTTTGAGGACTTCGGTGATCATCGCCAGCCGCTGCGAGGACAGACCGACTTCTTCAGGCTTGGCTTGGGGCAGGTCGCCTGCATGCAGATGCAGGAAGCCACTGATGAACAGGATCGCAAGAAACCGATACCAGGGAAATATGAAATGTCTCATGCTGTTCTCCGTATCGACGTCTCTGTCGACCTCACTGGTTTACGCCCGAGGGCAATGGCAGTCCCTTTTGCCCCATCACTTCGCGCAGTCGGTCCGGGTAGTCGGTGATGATGCCGTCCACACCCCATTCGATGTAACGTTGCATCGGCAATTTCTCATTGACAGTCCAGGGGATGAGCTTGAGGCCCAGGGCTTGGGTTTCCTTCACCAGTTCTGCAGACAGGTTCTTTTCATAAGGTGCCCAGATGACGCCAGCAGCCTGCCCCGCGGAAGCCTTGACCATGCGCGGTACCGAGCCGCCGTGGTTCTTGAGCAGATGCCCGGCGTTCCAGGTGCCGTCTTTGAGCGTGTTGTAGGTCGAGTTCCCCTCAAGCGCGATGGTCAGGTACATGGTGCGCAAGCCCGGTTCCAGCTGGTGCAGCAATTCCAGCGTGCGCCAGTCAAAGCTCTGCACCATGACACGCTGCGTCATGCCGGCTTCGCGAATAGCGGCCAGCATGGTCTTGACAAAGGCTTCTGGTGGCAGGGTCGCATCCGGCTGGGTCGGGTTGATCTTGGTTTCCATGTCGAAATGGATATCCTTGGCGCCCATGTCCTTCACCATCCTGAACAGCGCGGCCAGCGTTGGAATGCGCTGCCCATCACGAGCCTGTTGATCCGGGTACTCGTTTGCGTAGCGGCTGGCAGGGTTGATCCGTCCGACGTCATAGGTCTGCAACTGGGCCAGGGTGAGGGACTTGATCAGCGGGCCACGCCCCTGCAACCACTGACCCTGCGCGTCACGCGTGATGTCGGGGTTGAGGGCAGAGTCATGCGAGATCACCGGCACGCCATCGGCCGTGATGGCGATGTCGAGTTCAAGCGTGGTGACCCCCATACGGATCGCATTTTCGAACGAGGCCAGTGTGTTTTCGGGGCGCAGTCCGCGGCCGCCACGATGGGCCTGCAGGTCAAACGCGTGCCGCGGTGTGCTGTAACTCTGTATCCTGGCCTGCATTGCCGGGCTTAGCTGCTTGACCAGTTCTGCGTTGTGGGAAGCAGTGGCATGCTTGAAGATCTGCTGTGCTGCAATAGCGTAGGAGCGCGAGCGTGCGGCCAGCGAGCCTTCCTTGACTGCCGGATCGACGTTGGTCGCCCAGATGGAGATCGTGTTGTCGCTGTTGCGGACCAGCTCGAAAGTGCGAAACTGTTGTGGAAAGTCCTTGAGCGACGCGGTTTCGACTTGCCAGAAACCGAGCTCGGCTCGCGCAGGATCGGGCGATTTGAACGCTGTGATGGTGTTCACGTGGCGGTGTCCGGCGATCCACAGCAGCAGATTCGGATAGTTGTGCAGCTTGGCAATCAGCGCCTCTTCGGTCAGCGCCGAATTGACACTCCAGCCGCCATAGGAACCGGGCAACTCAACGCCGATGGGCATGTGCGCGGCGATGACCATCAGCTTGCCTTCGGCCTGACCCCGATCAAGCTCGCCAACAAGCCAGTCATAACGTTCTTTGTCCAAAGAGGAATGGCCATAGCCACCGACATTCGGAGCGTCATCGCGCTGCGTGTTGTCAAGCACGATCACCTTGAGCGGCAAACCCGATTTGGGCTCGAAGCTGTAGCAGGCAAGGTCTTTGTCAATAGTGGCTTGGGTAAAGCCGTGACCGGCTGGACGGGAGGTGCTGCGCAGGAATTCGCTCATCCACTCTCTCTTGGAAAGCGAGCGCCGATCGGGATCCGCCGCGGCCACTTTGGGTGGTGTGGCAAAACCAGCCACCGGGCCAACGCCGATGATGTCGCCGTACGGCGTTGCACCGTCAATGGAGCCCATGTAGAAACCCAGGCTGTCACTGCCGCGCGGGTCCGTGAACAGGTTGCCCATCTCAAGAATATCCACGCCAACGTGCGCCTGGCGAATGCGCTTGCTGTTGGCACCCGAGCCCATGAAAAAATGATCGTGATTGCCAATGGCCTGATACCAGGGAATGGACTTGTCAAGGCCGGCTGCCTGGTACGGTTTCTGGTAATCAATGCTGTCCTCACCGCGATGCGAACCGGAACTGGGACGGATGACCTTGCCATCCATGACATCGATGTACCAGCGTGCCTCGTTGTACTGGTTGTTGTTCAGGGAGTCACCGAGTGAGATGCCAAAGTCGAGGGGTGTTTTCTTGTGCAGCGCATTGACTGTTTGCAGCGTGGCGTCAAGCACCTGGGTTGACAACAGCGAGGTTGGCGAATAACCGCCAATAAATCTGCCGATCCAGCCAAAATAGACAGCCGCCGCCGGCGTTTCCTTGTCGTTGATATGGATGTCGGTAACGGCGAAAAAATTCAGCAACCCGGCCGCCTGCTTGATGGGTGGCGCAGCGTAGCCCGCTGGCATCAGGTCGAGCCGCTGGATGGCAGGGAGACCGGGGCCAAAGTGCCAGTTGCCGTAACCTTGCTCCGTGAATTTTGCATTCTCATGAACACGCAGTTTCGCGGAGTCTGCAGGCACCGGGTCGATCACAACAGTTCGTTCGCGCGTGGTGGCGACTTGCGGGGCTATCGGGTAGCTCTCGACGCGAGTCGGTTCTGCCGGCGCGGACAGGGCGCAGACAGACAGGGTCAAGAGCAGCGCCGCGATCGGAGTGCGTGAACCTGGGGTTTTGGATTTATGCCGAAGATTCACTACGCTGCTCATTCTTTGGGTGACACTCAGAACTTGATGCTGGCGTTGAGACCAAGCGTGCGTGGCGCCGCGCGGTAAACGTTCAGCGTTGTCGCATTCGACACGGCGCCGCCTGTGCCGTAGGCGCGGTCGGTCAGATTCTTGACCCAGGCTGCCAGTGTCCAGCGTTTGCCAAAGCGCAGTTCCATTCTGGCGTCGGCAACGAAGTCACCGCCGACGGCCTGAAAGTTGTCCAGCTCAGTGAAGTACTGGCCAAGGTAGCGCCCGCTCAGGCTCGAGACCAGCACGGTATCAGCAGCAACCGGATACTGGTATCGCACCGTCGCTCTGGCACTGAATTTTGGTGCGTTGGGCACCTGATTGCCAAGTCGACGCGCCGCCTCGGTGGGGCTGTCGGAAACGACCTCGGTGATTCTGGAGTTCAAGGCAGACATTCCAAGTATCAGATCCAGGCCGCGGGTGGGTCGCGCCACGACGTTGAGTTCGGCGCCATAAATGCGCGACTTGCCGACATTGGTGCGCACACCCGTGGGCAGGGTGGCGACAAGCTTGGTGGTGTTGGCCTGCATGTCGGTGTAGTCGTAGTAGAAGCCCGATGCATCCACCTGAATCGGCCCGTTGGGCAGGAATTTCATGCCAGCTTCGTAGGACAGGACGGTCTCGGACCTGAACGGAGCCGCCTCGGGCACCGAGGTGATGGTGGTGCCGTCAAAGCCGCCCGCCTTGAACCCCTGCCCGATGGATCCGTAATAGGTGGTGTCCGCACTCGGGCGGTAAGAAACCGTGCCCTTGCCTGACCAGCGCGCGTCATTGAAGGACTCGTTGAAGAAAACAGGGATCGTTGGTACTGCCAATCTCACGATCGACGTTCCGTAGGGGTTGTTGTCAGTCGTGCTGCCCTGAAAGGTGCTGCGCTCGTCGGTATAGCGCAATCCCATGCCGACCGTCCACTGCTGGCTCAGTTTCTTGCTGACGTCGCCAAACATGGCCCAGCTGGTGCGGGTCTGACCGTAGTCAGCGGTCAAGCTCGAGCGCAACTGGTCAGCCCCATCGATCGTGCTGAGCATGTCAACCTTGTCCTTGTAGTAGATGCCGCCGACCACCCAGTCCAGACCGCGCTCGCCGCCGTCGTTGTTGCGCAGGCGTGCTTCAATCGACTGCTGTTCCACATGATCGCCGTAGTAGATGTCGGCCGTGCGTATGGGGGTGCCGTCATTCCAGTCGAAGCGCTGGGCCAGTGTCTCGTAGCCCCCCACCACAGTCAGCAACATGTCACTGGCCAACTCCTGGTCCAGCGTCAACGACATGCCGTTGCTGTTCTTGCCTACGCGTGGCACCATGTTCGAGTCGAAGGTATAGGGCAGGTTGGCCGGATATTTGGCGGAAGGCAGTGTCCGCTCGGCCTGGGCCACGCCGCCAGCCTCATGAAAGCCATGCAGATTGAATAACAAGCTGGTACCAGGGGCCGGGTTGAATGTGACCAGACTTCGAACGCCTGAAAAACTGGTTCCTGCCGCCTTGTCGTCAACGGCTGGTGAACCGTTGGGCGGGATGCGTGCCGCATTGACGGTGTAGCCACCGAAAGTTCCAGGGCCAACGTTGGTGATGTAACCATCGGTCCGGTCATAAACACCGGCGATGCGCACGCCCCAGCGCTCGTCGACCGCGCCGCCGACGGCGATCTGCGTGCGTAGGCTGCCGAAGCTGCCGTAGTCGATTTCGGCAGCGCCCTCGAAGGTCTTGCCAGGCTTGCGCGAAATCACGTTGATGGCGCCTGCGGTGGTATTGCGGCCATACAGGGTGCCCTGTGGTCCCTTGAGCACCTCCACGCGCTCGACGTCGAACATCTGTCCGCCAATGAGGGCGGCAGAACCCTGGTAAACGCCATCGAAGTGCACAGCAGCGGAGGGGCTGCCGTTGGGACGGGAGTCGTCCATGCCGACACCCCGAATGGTGAAGGTCTGAACGGTGCGCCCGCCGACGGCCTGATTGGACGCAATGACACCCGGCGTGTATTGCGAAAGCGAAACAAAATCGGTGATGCCAAGCTCCCGTACCTGATCGGCCGTCATCGCCTGAATGGAGGCCGGCACGTCAAGCAGGGTCTGCGGACGCTTCTGCGCCGTGACGATCACGCTCTCAAGCTTGCTGCCCGTGTCGGTATTGGTCTGCGCGTGGACCACAGAGCCAGTGCATGCCAGCACCGCACCACTGACGGCGCACGCCAGCAGGCTTGGCTTGAAGGGGTGGCGCAGGGTGCTTCGCTGTGGCAGGAGGCGAGGGGTTGCAGTCAGTTTTTGCATGATTTTTCCGAAGGTTTGTAAAACTTGGATACAGGGATGGATACCCCGAAGATTGGGATGTCGATGCCCGAAAGGTCGGTGCGGTTGGAGCGAACAGGCACCAAGCGCTTGGCCATGAATAGGTCGGTTGTCAGATAGTCTCCTTCATTTTTGTGACCGCATGAAGTCAGGTCTCGCGCCTGAATGTCAAAAATAGTAGCCGATGTGCCCGTCTGTTTATTAACCGTTGTTGCCAAAAAATTTACAATA
>CAITZZ010000087.1 GCA_903897005.1 uncultured beta proteobacterium
AACTGGTCTTGCGTGAACTGGAAGTCGGCACCGCGATTCAAGTCCGTGGCGTGGACGACGATCAGCGGGCGCTGTTTGCGCGCCAACAGGTCCGCATAGGTCTTGTTAGCAAACAGGCGCTGTTCGACGATGGCGCTGAGCAGATCCACCCGGTCATTGCTCGACCAGCCCAGCACCTGGGCCATGCCGTTGACTCCCACGTAGCGGTCCCACAACTCGGTCTGAAAGTCGGCGTGCAGAAATCGGTCCGGAAACTCGCGGAAGAACGCGTCGCCATGCAGTCCGTAGTAGGCCGCGGCATAACTTCCCCCCGACACGGAATGGATGACGTCGATCTCATCGAGCAGGCGCCTTTCTTTCCCATTCCACTGGAAAGTGGTGCTGCGCAGCTTGTTCAGCACGCCATACGCCAGCGCAGCAGAACGGGTGCCCCCACCGGAGAACGACACCACCAGGAAGAGGTCATCGCTGTTGTCGGGTCCGGGAGGCAAGTTGGAAAAACGGTACCCGTATCGGGAGTTGACGGTGTCCAGCGGCTTTGCGGGCTGGGGCGGCGGCACCAGTGAAGCGCAGGCGCCCAGCAGCAGGGTACATCCCAGAGCTAGCATCCTGATGCGAGCGCCCCCCATCGTTATGGCTTGCGGATTGCCCAGGTCCAGTAGCGCACCAGGTCATCGAGGCCCTCAGGGCCCGAAACGGTGGTCAAGGTCTGCATCGCTTTGTCGTTCTGGCCGGCCTGCACGTAGGCCACGGCCAGATGCAGTCTGGCGTCTTCCGGTCGCTTGGGGATGCCCTTGGCAAGGGCTTTCTCCATCAGTTCCAGGCCTTTGTCGAATTGCTCCATGCCAACCAGGTTCATCCCGATTTTGAACAGTGCAAAGCCGTCGGGCTTCTTCAGTGCAGCTGCTGTGTCGGCAGCCAGGCTCTTGCGGTCCTGTTCCGCTTCAAGGGATAACTTGGCGCGCAGTTTCTTGTTTGCGTCGCTGGTGCCCAGGAGGCCGGCGCTTGCGCCCTGGTCGTAGACCCGCAAGGCTTCGGCAGAATAGCTTGCCTTTTGTGCAAATTCAATGTATTCGCTGAAGTCACTGGCCTCTTCCGGTGAGCTGACGTAGAAGGCAAGACGGAATACATCGAGATGCAGGCGGCTGGCTAGATCGGAGCGACCCCACAGGCGGTTGATCAGGTTGCGCCAACTCTCCTTGCTAGGGTAATACTGCACCAGCTTTTCCAGGGCCTTGGTGGAGCCTGCGGTGTCTTTCATCCCGGTGAGTGTCTGGGCCAGCATTTTCAGGTAGATCTCAGATGGCGGCTTCTTGGCACCTTCGCTGGCCGCAATTTCTTCGTTCAGCAATTCACTGCCGCGCGCTGCATTACCGGCCAGCAGGTAAGACCGGATGCGGACATCGCGTACCGATTCACTGGTTCCACCGGCCTTCACGTTACGTTCCAACCACGCTGCAGCCTGCGCGTAATCCTTGACACGGTAGTGAGCCACGCCGACCGAATGCATCAGGGGCAGCGTCTTTTCCTGCGGTAGCCAGGCACCGCTGGCGTTGAGTTCCAGCACCTTTTCGAGCAGCTTGGCAGCGTTGGTGGCATCGTCTTCGGAAATGGCCAAGTCCAGGCTGACGCGGGTGAGGATGTAGCTTTCAAACGGCGTTTTGTCCGCCAGGGCATTGGCGAGCTGAATTTTCTCCCGGGCCGCAGCAGGCTTTTTCTCGTTGATCAGGTTTTGTGCGTCTAGCATCAGGGTTCGCAACTCAGTCCGTAGGGTAGGCCCGGCAGGGGCGGATGCGGTGGCTGTCGGCGCGGGTGCGGTTTGTGCACCGGCCCCGCACGCTGCCATCAAACAAACCAGCAGGACGCTCAGTCGAAGCGTTGGCACAGGAGTTTTCTTTTGGGTCATGGTGTTTTGCGTGCGCACGTTCAGTTCTTGCCAGGTACAGGGTTGCACAGGGCGTGCTGACCCATTTGCACCACCAGATCGCGGGACTTGTTGACTTCGGCTGCGGTCGCGACCGCCGCGATGTTG
>CAITZZ010000088.1 GCA_903897005.1 uncultured beta proteobacterium
GCAGCAACAGAACTATGCCAATGTGGTCAACGGCATCTCCGCCGGCACGGTGGCCTTGAAGACCGGTCGGCCGATTCACCGGTGACAGGCAGGCCAAGGATTCTGGTCGCTGGCGCGGGCGCCGTCGGCACCACGCTGGCGGCCTACCTGACGGCTCAAGTCGCCAACATGACGGTCATGTTCAATGCCCAACTGGTAGCGCCGCTTCACTCGCGGATGACGACCAAGCCGCAGATCGTCGTGGACAGCGCGGATTCGCGCCTGCTTGGCTTGTTTGACCATAGCGGCATGGAGGTCAAGCCAACCCATGGCCGAGCCGTCGCCTGGGGCAAACTACTGTTCAATCTGGCCAACGCAGTCTGTGCGCTGACGCACAGCAGCGCCAAAGACCTCCTGAGCGTGCCGGACTTGCGCGCCATTTACGCCGCCGTGCTGGACGAGGCGATTCGGGTCATGGAGCATGCTGGTGTGCGCTACCAGTTGCCGGTACCGATACCCTACCCGCTGTTTCGCCAGATCATCCTGCGCGGCGGCCCTCTGCCCTGGTGGATCGCCCGCTTGCGCAATGGTCTGCAGCAGGGTTCCTATCCTTCCATGGTGGCAGACATCGAGTCTGGACGGCCCACCGAAGTCAATCAACTCAACGGTGAGATTGTCAGCCTGGGTAAAGCGCAGGCGCTCGCGACTCCGATCAACGTCAGGATCGTCGAACTGGTGCACTCCCTGGAAGGCATTCTCCCGCCGCGCTACATGAGCCCCTCGGAGTTGCGTGCTCAGATCGCGCCGTACATCAAGTTGCACTAGTTACAAACTCGGTGCGATCGTGGCCACCAAACTGGCATAACCTAGGCCCGGTGGGACTTTTCGGAGGACAGGACAATGTTTGGATTCTTTGGCTTGGCTCGCCGCCGCAGAGCCAGGCACCACGAAACGCAGAGCGAGATGGTTCGTGTCGCCTTGAACAGCGTACTGCGCCGCCGCGGCATGGCGACTTCGTCGATCGGCTGTGAACTGCTGCCCTTGTCAAGGCCCGGCGCATCCGAAGTGATGCTGGTGCAGTTGCTGATACGGGCCTGGGAAGAGCGCCTGATCCACGAAGCGGTCGATCTCGAAGCCGAATTGTTTGATGTGATCTGCCTGTACAGCCGCAGCCCTGCCACAACCGATTTTCTTGTTAGCTGGAAGTTCGCTATTGACAGGGCTGACACCAGCAAGTCTTCGGAATCGAAATCCGCAGCAGCCAAGCCGGAACCGAAAAGCGCCGAGCCGAGCCTTGCCATACCGCCCAAACTGGCCGCGGTACCCAGCACCCCCCCCGCCTTCAAGTTTGATTTGCCGAAAACCGATCTCGATCTCGACGATGACCAAAGGCACCACGAATACGGATTCCCCGCGACGGTGATACGCAGTCCCTGAACGCCCTGCCCTGGCCACTAGAATGAATTTCCGGTTCATTCCTTTGCCGCAGGCACACCATGCGTCTTCTCTCTGCCATCGCTCGCCCGGCGGGCGTGCTTCTTTGTCTTGCCGGACTGGCCGGAACGCTTGCGGCTGCCCCTGCTGCCCTGCCGCTTGCACCGGTGCGCGACGTGACCCAGGTTCTGCACGGCGTGACAGTGCACGATCCCTACCGCTATCTGGAAAACGTGAAAGATCCCGAAGTGCAAGCCTGGCTGCGTGCCCAGGGTGAAGGCACGCGCCAGACACTGGACCGCATTGAGCTGCGCGACGAACTGCTCAAGAGCATCCAGAGCCGTTCCGAGGCTGGCGGTGACAACGTCAACCGCGTGGTGCGCATGCCGCAGGAGCGCATTTACTACCTCAAACGCCCGCGCGGTCAGAAGCAGTCCAAGCTGATGATGCGCATCGGCTTGCGCGGCGCCGACAAAGTGCTGGTTGACCCCGAGATCGATTCACGGCGCACCGGTGTGCCGCACGCCATCAACTACTTTGTGCCCTCGTGGGACGGCAAGCATGTGGCCTACGGTATGTCGGCTGGCGGTTCGGAAGATGCCTCGCTCTATGTCATTGACGTCCAGACGCTCAAGACAGTGGGCTCCGCCATCCCGCGCGTGCAGGAGGCGCTGGTCTCCTGGTTACCCGACAGCAAGTCCTTCACCTACAACCAACTGCAGGAGCGCAAGAGCGGCGCGGCCGAGACCGAAACCTTTCTTGACAGCCGCGTCATGTGGCAAAAGCTCGGTGAGCCAGCGTCCCTGGCGCAGCCGGTATTCGGCCCCACCGTCACGCGCAATCTGGGTCTGGCCGCGCTGGACGTCGGCGGCCTCGTCTTTAGCCCAGACAGCGACTGGATGGTGGCCCGCACCACCGACACCACGCTGCCCGAAGGCTTTTTGTTTATCGCCCGGGTCAGTGATCTGGGCAAGCCCGCCGTCGCCTGGAAGAGAATAGCCGGCTACAGCGACAAGATCACTCATATCGAACTCCGCGGCGATGATCTGTACTTCACGAGCTATATCGGTGCACCGCGCAACCGGGTGCTGAGACTCGACTTGAAGCAGCCAGAGCTGGCACGTGCACAGGTCGTCGCCGTGCCGCCGCCGGATACCGTGCTGGAGCATTTTTTTCTGAACCGTGATGACCTGGTAGCCAGCATTCGCGAAGGAACGTCGGTTGGCGTTCGCCTGTATGCGCCGGGCGACAGTTTGGGCCAATCCGTCGCGCTGGCGTTTGCGGGTGCCGCTGGTGTCCAGGCCGACCCGGCCCATGCCTACAAGGATGTGCTGTACACGCTGAGTGGCTGGACCGAGTTGCCGCGCAGCTTTCTCTTTGACGGCAGGAATTCGCTGGATGCCGGCTTGCACACCCCAGGGCTCAGCTCAGCCAGCACCGACATCGAGATCATCGACGTGAAAGCGCCCAGCCACGATGGCACGCTGATCCCGATGACGCTTTTGTTCAAGAAGGGTCTCAAGCGCGACGGCAACAACCCGACCCTGCTGATCGGCTATGGCGCCTATGGCTTCTCGCAAACTGCGCACTACTCCGCAGCGAGCATGGTCTGGCTGGAGCAAGGCGGTGTGCTGGCCTACGCCAATGTGCGCGGCAGCGGCGTTTACGGCAACGACTGGTACAAGGCGGGTTTCAAAACCACCAAACCCAATACCTGGAAGGACGGCATCGCCTGCGCGCAGTACCTGATCAAGCAGGGCTATGCCTCGCCCAAAACCATGGCCGTGATGGGCGGCAGCGC
>CAITZZ010000089.1 GCA_903897005.1 uncultured beta proteobacterium
ACAGCATGCTGGAGTATCCGCTTTGGTATGGCCCGTTCCAGATGGCTTTTGGTCTGAGCATCTGGCTGCTGTGGCGTGCTCCCGATTGCGCTACCAGAGCATCAGCCAGTGTGTCGCTTGTGCCCGGCGTGCTGGCGGCGTCGCTGGCATTGGCAGTGGCCTACGCCGGCTGGGACTATCGCCGGGTCAGCCAGATTTACCTGTCGGCGCCCCATCGTGCCGCGGCCTATCGAGACAATACGCTGGAGAAGATCCGTGATTCCTGGCTGTATTCAAACCAGGTGCGTTTTGCTGAACTCACGATGTCCGAGCTGACGCCCGAGAACGCGGCCTATCTGCATGGTCTGGCGGCCGAGCTGCTGCACTTTTCACCAGAGGGGCGCGTCGTTGAAAAGCTGATCGAGAGCGCCACGCTGCTGGGGCGCAAGGACGAAGCTTTGTTCTACCAGGCGCGCTACCAGGCGGCTTTTCCTGAGAGCTATTCGCTGTGGTTGCGCGAGAGCGCCGGCAGGCCTTAGTTCTCAGCTACAAAACTGCCCGACTTGCCGCCGTGCTTTTCCAGCAGTTTCACGTCGGTGATGACCATGCTGCGGTCTGCAGCTTTGCACATATCGTAAATGGTGAGCAGGGCGACCTGCACCGCAGTCAGCGCTTCCATCTCGACGCCGGTCGGACCGATGGTTTCTACCGTGGCCTTGCAGGAAATACCTGCTGCGGCCGTATTGCGCGCCGGTATCACTTCAAACTCAATCGCCACCCGTGTCAGTGCCAGCGGGTGACACAGGGGGATCAGCTCACTGGTCTTCTTGGCGGCCATGATGCCAGCGATGCGGGCGATTCCCAGCACGTCGCCCTTTTTTGCGCTGCCGCTTTCGATGATGGCCAGGGTGGCTGGCAGCATTTCGATGCGGCCGCCCGCAATGCCGATGCGTTGCGTGTGCGCCTTGCCCGCAACGTCCACCATGTGGGCTTGACCCTGGGCGTCAAAATGGGTAAGTGAACTCATGAGATATTTCGTTACAGTTGATGCGTCGTGCCGGGTTGGCCAGATTTACACGGCGTTTATGTGAGTCCCGCATCATACGATCATGAAAAGCTTCACTGTCGCAATAGCTAGCGTGCACATCTGTGCATTGATCCTGCTCGCTGCGCTGCTGGCACCGTGGCCGGCGCGCGCTGCCGACGCAATGCAGTTGCCGACCCTCGGTGACGGTAGCGAGATGAGCAGCAGCGTCGAACGCCGGCTGGGCGACCGGATTGCGCGTGAGATCTACCGCGATCCGGACTACATTGATGACCCGGTACTGGCCGACTATGTGCAGGGTATCTGGCAGCCACTGCTGGCGGCTGCACGCGGGCGTGGTGACCTCTCCAGTGAACTGAGCGAGCGCTTTGCCTGGGAACTGATGCTCGGACGAGACCGCACGGTCAACGCTTTCGCCCTGCCGGGGGGGTATTTCGGCGTTCATCTGGGTTTGCTGGCAGTGGTGAGCAGCCGCGACGAGTTAGCCTCGGTGCTGGGGCATGAACTCAGTCATGTAACGCAGCGCCATATCTCGCGCGTAATGGCCAAACAGGCTCAGCAGACGCCATGGATGATAGGGGCCATGATTCTGGGGGCCCTGGCCGCCAGCAAGAGCGCGGACGCCGGCAGTGCCTTGATCGTTGGCGGACAGGCGGTGGCGGCGCAGAACCAGCTCAATTTTTCGCGCGACATGGAGCGCGAAGCCGATCGCATTGGTTTTGGTGTCATGACGCAGGCCGGTTTTGAGGCGCAGGGCTTTGTCTCGATGTTTGAAAAACTGCAGCAGGCCTCGCGTCTCAATGACAGCGGCGCTTACCCTTATCTGCGCAGCCATCCGCTGACGACGGAGCGGATCGCCGACATGCAGGGACGCCAACCCCTGGGTGCAGGCAACGCCCCCAGCGCGCCACCCAGCCTTGAGCACGCCATCATGACCGCACGCGCGCGGGTTTTGTCCAATCCCGGTGTGGATGCATTGCGCGCCATTGCGTCGGTGGCGCCAGGCACTTCGCCGACGACTGCGCCGCTGGCGCGTCAGGCCGAGGCGCTGTACGGCGCTGCTTTGGCGAGTAGCCGGCTGCGCGACTTTGGCGCTGCTCGGCAGTATCTCCAACGTTTGTCAGCGGTGGTGCAGGGAGACGCCGCCGCCGCGCGGTTGTCGCACTGGCTCGAAGTGGAGGTGGCGCTCGCGGCAGGCGAGCTCAAGCGCGCGGCAGCGCTGCTTGACCGTGCTCCCTCTGCAGCGGGGTCGCTGCGACAGCGACCGGAGCTGTTTCTGCGTGCGCAGATTGCGTTGCAGGCGGGGGATCCGGTTGCCGCCAATGACGTTGCGCAAGCCTTGCAGGTGTGGGTCGTGGCACGAGCGCACGACGCACAGGCCTGGCAGCTGCTGTCAAGCGTCTATGCGGTACAGGGCCAGCTACTGCGTTCTATTCGGGCCGAGGCAGAAGCCCAGGTGGCACGGCTCGACTACGCGGCAGCACTGGATCGGTTCAGGGCGGCGCAGGAACTGATGCGCAAGAATGAAGCAGCAGGCGCCGGCAGTAACGGGCAGGATCACATCGAGTCCTCGATCATCGATACGCGCAAGCGCCAGGTCGAGCTACTTTTGAAGGAACAGTCGCTCGACCGCTGAATCAATCAGCACGCCAAAGGCAGAGTAAATCAGCGAACCGAGCAGCGCTGCGCCAAAACCGTTGACATGAAAACCGTCAAGCATGCCGGCGGCGGCCCAGAACAACAGGGCATTGATGACAAACAGGAAGAGGCCCAGTGAAATGATGGTGACCGGTAGCGTCAGCACCACCAGCACCGGACGCAGAATCATGTTGAACAGGCCGATCACCAGGGCCGCAATCAGGGCTGCGCTATAGCTTTTGATCTGGACGCCGCCATAAAGATAGGCAACAGCGAGCAGGGCGGCGGCGCTGAGCAGCCATTTGACGATGGTCTTCATGCGGCAAGGATAGCACCAGGCCGCTATTTCCAGCGCGCCGGCTCCAGGTCGACGTGGACCTTGTCATCGCTGAGCGTCAGCACGCCTTCCTGAATCGTGGCCTGCAACTGCATGTTGCGCTGGGCCATCGGAATGAGAGCCTGGGCGGCACTGGTCGGCAGCCGGAAAATGCTCAGATTTTGTGGCCGCGTGAGTTTGCTTTCGATGCCGCGCCACCATATTTCGGCCGCGTGGTTGAAGCAGTACAGCACCACCTCATCGGCCTTGCCACAGGCCTTGAGCAGAGGCTTGTCTTCGGGCTGGCCCACTTCAATCCAGAGTCGTGTGAGTCCGGTGAAATCGCGCAGCCAGACATCGGGCTCATCCGGGTCAGACAAACCCGCGCCAAAGGCCAGCGTTCCGTCACCGCCGCAAACCGATTGCAGTTTGTGCGCCTGCAGCGCCAGCGCGCACAGACGCAGCATCATGCGCTCGTCGGTCTCGCTCGGGTGGCGTGCCAGCGTCAGCGCATGGTCGGCGTAATAAGAGTTGTCAATGTCGGCGATCTGCAGACTGGCTTTGAAGATGGTTGATTTGGTGGCCATCAGATCCGGCGCGCGAGTTTGGCCGCGATGCCGGTGTAGCTGGCCGGAGTCATCTCCATCAGGCGTTGCTTTTCTGCCGTCGGCAGATCCAGCCGCGCGATAAAGCCCTGCATCAATTCGCGCGTCATGGGTGCGCCGCGGGTGAAATCCTTCAGTTGTTCGTAGGGCTTGGGCAAGCCAAAGCGGCGCATCACGGTTTGCACCGGTTCGGCCAGAACTTCCCACGCGGCGTCCAGGTCGGCAGCAATCGCTGCTTCGTTGATTTCAAGTTTTCCCAAACCGCTTGCCAGTGATTGGTAGGCCAGCACCGCATAGCCGAGTGCCACACCCATGTTGCGCAGCACTGTGCTGTCAGACAGGTCGCGCTGCCAGCGGCTGATCGGCAGCTTTTCGCTCAGGTGTCTGAGCAGGGCATTGGCCAGGCCCAGGTTGCCTTCGGCATTCTCAAAATCAATCGGGTTGACCTTGTGCGGCATGGTGGAAGAGCCGACCTCGCCTTCACGCAGCTTCTGTTTGAAGTAGCCAAGTGACACATAGCCCCAGACATCGCGCGACCAGTCAATCAGGATGGTGTTGGCACGTGCCACCGCGTCAAACAACTCGGCCATGTAATCGTGCGGTTCAATCTGGATGCTGTAGGGCTGGAAGGCCAGGCCCAAGCCCAGGGGCTCGGGTGCCTCGACCACTTTGCGACTGAAGGCTTCCCAGTCGAAGTCAGGCCAGGCAGCCAGATGCGCGTTGTAATTGCCCACGGCGCCATTCATCTTGGCCAGCAACTTGACGTCGGCGATCTTGTTGCGTGCTGCCTGCAGGCGCAGCACCACGTTGGCAATTTCCTTGCCAACGGTGGTCGGACTGGCGGTCTGACCGTGCGTGCGACTGAGCATGGGAACATCGGCAAAGGCATGCGCCATGTCGCGTAGCTTGTGGATCACTGCGTCCATTGTCGGCAGCAGCACCTGATCGCGTGCCGACTTAAGTTGCAATGCGTGGCTGGTGTTGTTGATGTCCTCGCTGGTGCAGGCAAAGTGCACAAACTCGCCCGCAGCAAGTAGTTCCGGACGACCCTCAAACCTCGACTTGATCCAGTACTCAACCGCCTTCACATCATGGTTGGTCACCTTCTCGATGGCTTTGATGGCCTCGGCGTCCGCCTCGCTGAAATGCTTGACCAGAGCCAGCAGGTATGCGCGCGCACCCGGCGTCAGCGGTTTGAACTCGGCAAAACCGCAGTCGCTCAGCGCAATCAGCCAGGCCACCTCCACCTGGACGCGGCGCTGCATGTAACCCTGCTCGCTCATGGCAGGACGGAGTTTGGCCAGTTTGGCAGCGTAGCGGCCATCCAGCGGGGAAAGGGCTGAGATTGCAGAGAAATTCATGTCCGGATTGTAGGATGCACACCACAGCGCTTTGCCGGCGCCGATAGCCTGTAGGCGGGTGGATAGAATGAAAGTAACTGAAACTTCCGTCTTGCCATGAAATTACTCGGATCAAAAACCAGCCCCTATGTGCGCAAAGTGCGCATTGTGATGCTCGAAAAAAAACTGGATTACGTTTTTGTGCCTGAGGATGTGTGGTCGGCGCAGACCACGATCACCGAAACCAACCCGCTGGGCAAGGTGCCGTGCCTGATCATGGAAGCGGGCGAAGCGCTTTTTGATTCGCGCGTGATTGTTGAATACCTGGACACCTTGTCACCGGTGGGAAAATTGATTCCTGCGGTGGGGCGGGAGCGGGCTGAGATCAAAACCTGGGAAGCACTGGCCGACGGCGTACTGGACGCGGCCATCCTGGCACGGCTTGAAGCCACTTGGGTTGGGCGTAGCCCGGCCGAGCGCAGCCAGGCCTGGATCGACAGGCAACTCGGCAAGATTCACACCTCCCTGAAAGCCATGAGCAAAGGCTTGGGCGACAAGCCTTATTGCGCCGGCATCCATTTGAGTCTGGCCGATGTCGCTGTCGGTTGCGCCTTGAGCTACATGGACTTCCGCTTCCCGCAGATTAATTGGCGCAGCGACTATCCCAATCTGCAAAAATTGCTCGACAAACTGATGCTTCGCCCCAGCTTTGCCGAAACGCGGCCGGACTGAGCGGCTTCGAGCCGAAACACTGCTTACATCGTTTTACAGAAATTGAAGCGTTCGGCGGCGCTGGCGGCATTACAGTGTGCCGACCATGGCCACTTTCAAGACGATTTATAAATGCAGGCAATGCGGCGCCACCAGCTACCAGCGCGTGATTGAGCGCGCACAGAGCGGAGCCTTGCTGCCTACCGGGGAGTACCGGTGCACCGGATGCAGAAATGTGTTTGCGACGATCCGGGCCTGGTGGCAGCCCCGGCCAACGCCTGAGCTTCAAGCGCACAGCCGCTTTGGCTGAATAGCGCACGGGTCTGCTAGCATTGAAGTCATGAACGACCTGGCCGGCACGGCCCCCCTGACCGACAAGATCTGTCCAGGCGCCGCACTGGCAGCGCGGCTTGCCAGCTTGCCCCGGCCGCTGGTGTTTACCAATGGTGTGTTTGATGTGTTGCACCGCGGTCACGTTCTGTACCTGGCACAGGCGCGCGCTCTGGGCGCGAGTTTGCTGGTGGCGCTGAACACTGACGCATCGGCCCGCCGGCTTGGTAAAGGGCCAGACCGCCCACTCAACAACGAAGCCGACCGCGCCGTCGTCATGGCGGCGCTGGCCAGCACCAGCCTGGTGACCTGGTTCGACGAGGACACACCGCTTGAACTCATTCGCCGGATCAGGCCCGATATCCTCGTCAAAGGCGGCGACTACGACATGAACAAACTGGCCGAGACGCATGTTGTGCAGTCCTACGGCGGGCGTGCTTTGGCGCTGCCCTTTGTCGACGGTTACTCCACTACTGCCTTGCTGAAAAAGGCGCGACAGGAGAGCTGACTGGCGCCAGTCACTTTTTTGTGTTCCAATTCACCTAACAAATGTTAGGTAGGTAATTATGAACACTTCATCCGCGTTGCATCAGAGTTTTCCTTATTTCACGGCCGAGCACGAAATGCTGCGTCAGACCGTGCGCCGCTTTGTCGTCGAAAGAGTGAGCCCCTTCGCTGATCGCTGGGAACAGGATGGCATGGTGCCACGCGCTGTGCTGCAGGAGATGGGAGCGCTCGGCTTTCTCGGAATCCGTTTTGAAGCGGAATACGGTGGCAGCGAACTCGACACCCTGTCCACCGTCGTGTTGGCCGAAGAATTGGGACGTTCGACTTTTGGCGGTTTTGCCGTCACGGTGCTGGTGCACACCGATATGGCGGCACCCCATCTGCATCACGCTGGCAACCTTGAGCAAAAAGCGCGTTTCATGGCCGACCTCGTGGCCGGGCGCAAGATTGCTGCAGTGGCCATGACGGAACCCGACGCCGGCTCCGACCTGGCATCCATGCGCACGACGGCCCGGCGCGTTGGCAACCAGTGGGAACTCAACGGCGCCAAGATGTTCATCACCAACGGTGTGCACGGTGATGTCTTTTTTGTGGCAGCCAAGACCGGTGAGAGTGGCCGCAACCATCAGGTCTCGATGTTCATCGTGGAGAAGGGGACGCCGGGCTTTGGCGTGGCGCGACCCCTGAACAAGCACGGCTGGCTGTGCAGCGACACGGCCGAACTGGTGTTTGAGCGGTGCCTGATTCCGCAGGCCAACCTGCTTGGTGAAGAGAACAAGGGTTTCTATGCGCTGGTGAAGAACTTGCAGAACGAGCGCATTGTGCTGGCAGCGCAGGCCATGGGCGAAGCGTCGAAGGCGATCGAGCTGACGCTCGACTGGGTAACGCAGCGCAAGGCCTTTGGCGCCACGCTGTGGGACAAGCAGGCAGTGCGCCATCGTCTGGCCATGCTCACCGCGCGTGTGCAGGCAGCGCGAACCCTGATTTACAACACAGCCTGGCGCGACGCGCAAAAGCAGGTGGTGGTGTCGGAGGCCGCCATGCTCAAGGCCTTGTGCGGCGAACTGGTCAACGAAGTGATGTACGACTGCCTGCAGTTTCATGGTGGCATCGGTTACATCCGCGAATCAGCGATCGAGCGCATGGCGCGCGACGCGCGCATCCAGTCCATCGGCGGCGGCGCGACCGAAGTCATGCTTGACGAAATCGCCAAGCGCATGTGCTGAGCAGCGGCCGTGTCGACCATGAGCACGAATAGCACCATACCGGTCACCGAGACTTCTGGTGCCATATCAAGGCAGATGATTCTGGAGACGGCTGCCCGCCTGTTTCGCCACGAGGGCTACGCTGCCACGTCGCTGCGCGCCATTGCTGCCGCCTGCGACATGAAGGCAGGCAGTCTGTACTACCACTTCGAGTCCAAGGACCAGATCGTCAGTGAAGTGCTCGACATCGGCGTGCAGCGTGTTTTTGACGCAGTCAAATTGGCGCTTGAAGAACTGGCGCCAGACGCCCCGCTCGGGGTGGTTCTGCACTGTGCGATCGAAGCGCATCTGCGTGCACTGCTGCATTCGCACGATTTCACATCGGCCAACATCCGGATTCTCGGTCAGGTGCCCGCCTCGGTGCGGGAGTCCCATCGAGCGCTACGCCGCGCTTATGAAAGCCACTGGCTTGAGTTGCTCTCACCCTTGCAGCGCAACGGGCAAATCCGGCCCGATGTGGACTTGCAGCGCACGGTCTATTTCTTGTTTGGCGCCATGAACTGGGCCACCGAGTGGTACGACGAAAAGCGCTTTGATCTGGCGCAGGTGGCTAGCGAAATGGCCGACCTGGTGGTGCTGGGCTTGCAGCCGCCCCTAACAACGCGGAGAACCCCAGCATGACAACTGTTTCCAACGTCGACCGCAGCAGCGCCGAGTTTGCGCGCAATGCGCAGCACTACGCGACACTGCTGGCAACACTGCACGAGCGCATGGCCTGGGCCGTGCGTGGCGGTGGCGAGCGGCTGATGCAACGCCATATGGAACGCGGCAAGCTGCCGGTGCGCGAACGCATCGACCTGCTGCTCGATGTTGGCTCGCCGTTTCTGGAGATTGCGCCGCTCGCAGCCTGGGGCATGTACAACAATGAAGTGCCGGCAGCCGGCGTGGTGGCCGGTATCGGCCTGGTCGAAGGTGTGCACTGCATGATCATCGCCAACGATGCCACGGTCAAGGGCGGCAGCTTCTTTCGCGAGACCGTGCGCAAGCATGTGCGGGCGCAGGAGATTGCCGCGCAGAACCGTTTGCCCTGTCTGTACCTGGTGGATTGTGGCGGTGCCTACCTGCCCGAGCAGGACCAGGTTTTCCCCGACTGGGGCCATTTCGGGACCACCTTTTACAACCAGTGCCGCATGAGTGCCGAAGGCCTGCCGCAACTCTCGGCCGTCTTTGGCGGCTGTACCGCCGGTGGTGCCTATATTCCGGCGCTGTCAGACGAGGCCGTCATTGTTCAGGGGACCGGGCGCATTCATCTTGGAGGCCCACCCATCGTGAAGGCGGCCATCAACGAGATCGTGGACGGCGAGACACTGGGCGGCGCCGCCATGCACACCCGGGTATCGGGTGTGACCGACTACCTTGCGGCCGACGAGCGCCAGGCGCTCGCCAAGCTGCGCCAGATCGTGCGGCATCTGAACATGCCGCCGGCGCTGCCCTTGCCGGTTGGCATCACGCTGCCGCCCCGCTTTGACGCCAGCGAGATCGCCGGTATTGTGGGTGGCGACATGAAGCAGCCCTACGACGTGCGCGAAGTTCTGCTGCGACTCATTGACGACAGCGAATTGCAGGAGTTCAAACCCGAGTACGGCAGCACGCTGGTCTGCGCCAGTGCCCACATCCACGGCTTGCCAGTGGGCATTCTGGCCAACAACGGTGTTCTGTTCTCGGAGTCGTCGATGAAGGGCGCGCACTTTATCGAGCTGTGCAACCAGCGCAATATTCCGCTGCTGTTTCTGCAGAACATTACCGGCTTCATGGTCGGAACGCAAGCCGAGCGTGGCGGCATTGCCAAACACTCGGCCAAGCTGGTATACGCCATGTCCACGGCACGTGTGCCACGCCTGACGGTTTTGATTGGTGGCTCGTATGGTGCGGGCAATTACGGCATGTGTGGGCGCGGCTTTGCACCGCACTTCCTGTTCAGCTGGCCCAATTCCAGAATTGCGACCATGAGCCCCGAAGTCGCCACCACGGTGCTGACCGAGTTGCGCAAGAGTTCGCTCAAGGGCGATAGCGCCGATGAGGAACTGGCCAGTCTGGCGCGCGAAACCACCGAGCAGTTCACGCGCCAGAGCGACCCCTATTACGCCACGGCCCGGCTTTGGGACGACGGCATCATCGAGCCGACACAAACTCGCGATGTGCTGGGCCTGTGCCTGCAACTGCTGGCGCAGTCCAGTCCCCGCGCTACGGGCCCCTCACCTGTTTTCAGGATGTGATGCCATGTTCAAGAAAATCCTGATAGCCAACCGCGGCGAGATCGCCTGCCGCATTCTGCGCAC
>CAITZZ010000090.1 GCA_903897005.1 uncultured beta proteobacterium
TCAGGCCTTCTCGCGCGTGATCCGCGAGGCCGGCAAAAAATTTGTCGTGATGGACACGGCCCCCACCGGCCACACCCTGTTGCTGCTCGACGCCACCGGTGCCTACCACCGCGACATGGTGCGCCAGATGGGCGCCAGCGGCCTGCACTTCACAACGCCGATGATGCAGTTGCAGGACCCGAAGCAGACCAAGGTACTGCTGGTCACGCTGGCCGAGAAGACGCCGGTGCTCGAAGCTGCCAACCTGCAGGCCGATCTGAAGCGCGCCGGCATAGCACCCTGGGCCTGGATCATCAACAACAGTGTCGCCGCCAGCGCACTCGGTGTGCCACTGACTTCAGCGCTGCTGCGCCAGCGCGCCAGGAACGAACTGGTCGAAATTGAGTCGGTCGCGACACGGCACGCGCAACGCTACGCGCTGGTGCCCTTGCTGCGCGAGGAACCGATTGGCCTTGAGCGGTTGCTGCAACTGGCCACCCACGGAACCCATCCTACTCATCCCACTGAGGAAAATGAGAAATGAGCGACAAAGTCCTGAACGTGCTGTTCCTGTGCACCCACAATTCGGCGCGCAGCGTCCTGGCCGAAGCGATCTTGAACCACATCGGCCGCGGCCGCTTCAAGGCCTGGTCGGCTGGCAGCAGCCCGCGCGAGAACCAGCAACCGAATCCGCTGGGCTTGCAGGTGCTAAAAAGCGCAGGGATCTCCGTCGAAGGTTTGCGCAGCAAGTCCTGGGACGAATTTGGCGCAGCCGATGCACCCCACATGGAGCTGGTGATCACGGTCTGCGACAACGCCGCTGGCGAGGTCTGCCCCTACTGGCCCGGTCAGCCCGCCACCGCGCACTGGGGCTACCCCGATCCTTCCGTGGGTGACGGTAGCGACGTGCAGAAACTTGAAGCCTTCCGCCAGACCCTGCACGCGCTCAAGCGCCGGCTGGAACTGCTGATCAGCCTGCCGCAGGCCAAGCTCGAAAAGACACTGTTGCAAAGCACTGCGCGTGGACTGGCACTGGATCCCGGATCGAGTCCGGGATGACATCGGCATATCCATATTTTTCAATTCCCTACGCACATGAACGTCTTTGAGCGCTACCTCACGGTCTGGGTCTTTCTGTGCATCGTGGTCGGCATTGCGCTGGGTCAGCTGGCGCCCGGTGTGTTCCAGGCCATCGGCGGCATGGAGGTCGCCCATGTCAACCTGCCGGTGGGCCTGCTGATCTGGGTCATGATTGTCCCGATGCTGGTGAAGGTCGATTTTGGTGCTTTGCAGGAGGTGCGAAAACACATCAAGGGCATAGGCGTCACGCTCTTTGTCAACTGGCTGGTCAAGCCCTTCACCATGGCTTTTCTGGGCTGGTTCTTCATCCGCCATCTGTTCGCGCCGCTGCTGCCACCGGACCAGATCGACAGCTACATCGCCGGCCTCATTTTGCTGGCCGCCGCACCCTGCACGGCCATGGTGTTTGTCTGGAGTCGCCTCACCGGAGGTGACCCACTGTTCACGCTGTCGCAGGTGGCGCTCAACGACAGCATCATGGTGCTGGCCTTTGCGCCGCTGGTGGCTTTTCTGCTCGGCATTTCGGCCATTACCGTGCCCTGGGCCACGTTGCTGATCTCGGTGCTCTTGTACATCGTGATTCCGGTGATGCTGGCGCAACTCTGGCGCAAGGCGCTGCTCGCCAGAGGTCAGGCTGTGTTTGACGCTGCGATGGAACAAGTCGGTCCCTGGTCCATTGGTGCGTTGCTGGCCACCCTGGTGCTGTTGTTTGCCTTTCAGGGCGAGGCGATCCTGAAGCAACCCATGGTGATTGCGCTGTTAGCCGTGCCGATACTGATCCAGGTTTTCTTCAATTCGGCGCTGGCCTACTGGCTCAATCGCGCGCTCGGTGAGAAGCACAACATCGCTTGCCCGTCAGCGCTGATCGGCGCCTCCAACTTCTTTGAGCTCGCCGTGGCCGCGGCCATCAGCCTGTTTGGCTTCAACTCAGGTGCCGCGCTGGCCACGGTGGTGGGGGTGCTGATTGAAGTGCCGGTGATGCTGCTGGTGGTTTACATCGTCAACCACAGCAGGCAGTGGTACGAGCGAGGCTGAGCGTCCGCGCCGGGCTCATGCGCTTGCTTGGCATGGCGCGATTTGTCATTCCGGATGTGAGTTGTCATTCCGGACTCGCGACTTGTCA
>CAITZZ010000091.1 GCA_903897005.1 uncultured beta proteobacterium
CATGCGCCGCCCGTTACGTACGTGGGCCGGGTTACGCTCCTTTGTGCTCGATGGCGGTCTGGTCGGTGGTTTGGATGCGCAGGTGCCTAACTTCGTATGGTCGGCGGCGCAAGGAGGATATGGTATCCAGACCGCGCCGGCCATGGGCGAAGCCTGTGCCGCACTGGCACGCGGCTTGCCGTTGCCGCAGCACATTGCGGCGCAGGGCCTGACGCCGGAAATGCTGTGCCCGGAGCGCTTGCAATGCGGCTAGATCTGCACCCGGATGCCTGGATCGACGACGTTGTTTTTGGACAGACGGATGAAGCCGATGGATGAAGCTGGATTGGGCGAAGATGCTATATAAAGAATAGCTCCTAGCGCAATAGCTACGGGGGCTAGATGCCTATTTCATTGCAAGTCTTTGAGCAGATGCTGGAACTCGGGTGCCTGCTCCAGCAGATCGCCGCCGGCTTGGATCAGCAGCTTCACCTGGGCGGGCTCCAGCTTGAAGGTCGTGGGGATGGCCATCATCTTGTCGCGTTCGGCCCGGTCCGCAATATCTTGCAGACTGGTTTCGATCAGGTAGAACTCGGGCACTCCGGCGTAAGGGCTGTCCGGCGTTTGGGTCATCTCCTGGGCTTCCTCGCGCCAGTGACGGAAACTGGAGCGCAGCCAGGTCTTGGTCTCGAATGAAATGTTATTCATCAAAGCGTCCAGTACGGCCGAGGCCATCTGGCGGATGCTGGGGGGCTCGCCGCTGCGATCGATCCCCAGGTCCGGCACCACTTCGGCACTGACCACCAGAAAGACGACTTTGCGCACGCCACTGACGCCCATCCGTTTAAGCAGCGGCCCAAAACCGCCGCGGGCGATGCTGGACTCCAGTGCGCCGCGCAGCCCCAGATTGTCGGACACCCCACCGTCGATCAGGTGAATCCAGGGCCGTCCGGTGGTCTCGCTGGAGTCCAGATACGAGTCAAAGTCATTGGCATGGCGCTGCGCGCGCAGAGACCAGGATTGATCGAGTGGGCCGCTGCTGGCCTGCTGCAACCATCGTGGGCGGTTGTAGCCACAGCGACCGCCGTGGTTCTTGAGCGCCACCGGCCCGAACAGGATGGGCACCGCGCTGGAAGCGGCAACAGCGCGCGATAGGGGCAGTGTGGACAGGTCCGTACACAATGGGTCGAACTGGTCTTGCGTGAACTGGAAGTCGGCACCGCGATTCAAGTCCGTGGCGTGGACGACGATCAGCGGGCGCTGTTTGCGCGCCAACAGGTCCGCATAGGTCTTGTTAGCAAACAGGCGCTGTTCGACGATGGCGCTGAGTAGATCCACCCGGTCATTGCTCGACCAGCCCAGCACCTGGGCCATCCCGTTCACACCCACATACCGGTCCCACAATTCGGTCTGAAAGTCGGCGTGCAGAAAGCGGTCCGGAAACTCGCGGAAGAACGCGTCGCCATGCAGTCCGTAGTAGGCCGCGGCATAACTTCCCCCCGAGACCGAGTGAATGACGTCGATCTCATCGAGCAGGCGCCTTTCTTTCCCATTCCACTGGAAAGTGGTGC
>CAITZZ010000092.1 GCA_903897005.1 uncultured beta proteobacterium
GTCGAAGTAACCCATGTCGGCATCGGTCAAATGCAGCGAGTTGATGCTGACATCGCAGGTCACGCTCAAGCCGTCGAGCTTGGCCTGGCGCACCAGTTCGACACCGGCGGCACTGCTGAGGCGGCAGATGTGAACCCGCACACCGCTGGTGGAACGCATCAGCTCAAAAATCGTGTGCAGGGCAATCGTCTCGGCCGCTACGGGCACGCCACTCAAGCCCATGCGCGTGGCCAGCGCACCACTGGCCGCTACGCCCTGCCCCAGGTAAAAGTCCTGCGGCCTGAGCCAGATCGCGTAGCCGAAGGTGCTGGCGTATTGAAAGGCACGCTGCAGCACCTGCGTGTTGGCCAGCGGCACGTCGGCCTGGCTGAAGGCGACGCAACCCGCCTCGGTGAGTTGCAGCATCTCGGTCAGGGTTTCACCCTGCAGATTGCCGGTCAATGCGCCCAGCGGGTAGACACGCGCCTGCTGCAGCTTTTCAGCGCGGTAGCGCAACATCTCCACCAGACCTGGCTCGTCGAGCACCGGGTCGGTATCGGGTGGGCAGACCAGGCTGGTGACGCCACCGGCCACGGCGGCCGCCATTTCTGATTCGAGCATGCGTTCGTGTTCATGACCGGGCTCGCGCAGACGCACCGCCAGATCCACCAGACCGGGCGCGACGATGCAGCCCGCGGCGGCTATGGTCTGCGTCGGCACAAAATCCGGCGCGATCTTCCCGATGGCCAGCACGGCACCATCGGCCAGCGCCACATCGGCAATTTGATCGAAACCGCTGGCCGGGTCCATCACGCGCCCGCCCTTGATCAAAATCTTCGTTTGTGTCTTCATATCAGGCCTCGTTCCCCGCCACGATGCTCATCGCTGCCATGCGCACCGCGATACCAAAAGTTACTTGCTGCATGATCACACTTTGACCGCCATCCACCACCGCTGAATCGATCTCGACGCCACGGTTGATGGGCCCAGGGTGCATCACAATCGCGTCCGACTTGGCCAGTTGCAGTTTTTCTGGCGTCAGGCCAAAGCTCTTGAAGAATTCCTGCGTCGAGGGCAACAGCGCGCCACTCATGCGCTCGTTCTGCAGGCGCAACATGATGATGACGTCAGCACCCCGAATGCCTTCTTCCAGCGTGTGGCAGACGCGCACACCCATGGGTGCCATGTCGGAGGGCACCAGGGTCTTGGGGCCGACCACGCGCACCTCGGCGCAGCCGAGCGTGGTCAGCGCATGGATGTCGGAACGCGCCACGCGCGAGTGCAGCACATCGCCAACGATGGCTACCGTCAGATTCGAAAAGTCCTTCTTGTAGTGCCTGATCGTGTACATGTCGAGCAAGCCCTGCGTCGGGTGCGCGTGGCGCCCATCACCGGCATTGATCACATGCACATGTGGCGCCACATGCTGTGCGATCAGGTACGGCGCGCCCGACTCACTGTGGCGCACCACAAACAGGTCGGCAGCCATGGCGCTCAGGTTGGCGATGGTGTCGAGCAAGGTCTCGCCCTTGGCGGCGGAGGAGCGCGCAATGTCGAGGTTGATGACGTCGGCGCTCAGGCGCTTGGCGGCGATCTCGAAGGTGGTGCGGGTGCGCGTCGAGTTCTCGAAGAACAGGTTGAACACGCTCTTGCCGCGCAGCAGCGGCACCTTCTTGACCTCGCGGTCATTGACGCTGACGAAATTCGTCGCGGTGTCGAGCACCTGCGTCAGGATGCTCTTGGGCAAGCCCTCGATCGAGAGCAGGTGAATCAGCTCGCCGTTCTTGTTGAGTTGGGGATTTCGCTTGTACAGCATGGCTTAGCGGCCCTCCAGGTTAAAACTGAAAACACCGGTCTCGCTGCGCGCCAGCGCCAGCGACTGCGTGGCCGGCAGGCTGACGCGCGCGGCGCAGCAGTCGGCCTGGATCGGCAGCTCGCGCCCACCCCGGTCCACCAGCACGGCCAGTTTGACGCTGGCCGGGCGGCCAAAGTCAAACAACTCGTTGATCACGGCGCGAATCGTGCGCCCGGTGTAGAGCACGTCATCGAGCAACAGGATCTGCGCCTCGTTGACGTCGAAATCGATTTGCGTCTGCGCGCCGGCCGTCATGCCGCGTCGGGCGTAGTCGTCGCGGTGCATGCTCGACGAAATCACGCCAGAGCGTCCGCTCAGTCCCAGGTCACGCTGCAGGCGTTCGGCCAGCCAGACACCGCCCGAGGTGACGCCGACCAGCCGTGTCTCGGGCCGCAGCAGGGCGCGCACGCCCGCCAGCAATTCAACGTAGAGCGCCTCTGCATCGAGCGTCAATGTGCTCATTCCATACTCCTTAGAAATTGTTCCAGAATGATGCAGGCCGCCGCCGCATCTGCATCCTTGGCGCCCATCTGCAGCGCTTCGGTGGTGCTGTAGCGCTCGTCCACCTCAAACACCGGCAGCTTGAAGCGGCCCTGCAACTGGCGTGAGAAGCGGCGCGCGCGCACCGTGTTTTCATGCTCGGCACCGTCCGGGTGAAAGGGCACGCCAAGCACCAGCGCGTCGGGCTGCCACTCCTTGATGCGTTGTGCAATCTGGACGAAGCGCGCATCGCCCTCAGCCTGAATGGTGCCTTGCGGCTGCGCCGTGCGCAGCAAGCGGTTACCAACCGCAAAGCCGGTGCGTTTGATACCAAAATCAAGAGCCAGAAACGTCTGCAGGGTTGGCGCTACAGACAC
>CAITZZ010000093.1 GCA_903897005.1 uncultured beta proteobacterium
ATCGGTCTGCTCGAAGCCGCCTGGCAGAAAGCGGACGACTACGCCCGTGAGCGTCGCCAGATGCGCGCCCCCGGAGCCAAGGCGGCACGAGCGCGCGCCAACGCTGCCGTTGCCAGCGCCGCCGACCTGATCGGCGAGCACCCCGCGATGCGCCGCATACTGGATAGCCAGCGCGCCTGGATTGATGCCGGACGCGTGATTGCCTACCGCACGGCGCTGGAGCTTGACATCGCCAAGCTGCACCCGAGCAGCGAGCGCCGCGAGGCCGCGCAACGCTGGTGCAGCCTGAGCACACCGATCCTGAAAGCAGTGTTCACGCAACAAGCTTTTCACGGTGCCAGCGAATGCCTGCAGGTGTTCGGTGGCCACGGCTATGTGCGCGAGTCCGGCATTGAGCAGCATGTGCGCGATGCACGCGTGACCATGATTTACGAAGGCAGTAACGAAATTCAGGCGATCGATCTGCTGGTGCGCAAGGTCTTGCCCGACGGCGCCCTGGCCTTCAATCTCTGGCTGACTGACCTGGGCGCCGATCTGGATCCGGCAGTTCAGGCACAAGCACGATTGCTCTCGCGCCTGACCAGCCTGCGCGAGCACACGCAGCGCCTGCTGCAGGCGGCGGCACAGGATGACACCCTGGCCTACTGGGTGGCTGAGGACTTTTTGCGCGCCGTCGGCCTGACGCTGGTCAACTGGGCCTGGGTCCAGATTGGTCGCGGCAGCCAGGCCGCTGCGCCGCGCTGGAGCGCGCCCGCGCAGGCGGTGCAGCGCTGGATCATGCCCGAGCTGGCCACGCGCCTGGCCATCATCGATGCCGCCGTGACACCATCCTGATCCGTGTACGAAATGGCCAAGACCGTTCCCACCCCCGAACCCTGCGTGAGCGAAGTCGATGCGACCTGTGTTGAAACGCTTCTGGGCTACAACGCACGCCGCGCGGCGCTGGCGGTGATCGACGTTTTTCTGCAGCGCATGGCGCCCTACAAGCTGCGCCCGGTTGACTTCTCGGTGGCTTCACTGATCTTGCATAACCCGGGTATCACCTCGCGCCAGTTGTGCAGCACGCTGGGCATCCTGCCACCCAATCTTGTGGGCATGATCAACACCCTGGAGAAGCGCGGCCTGATCGACAAGCGCGCGCATCCGAGCGACGGACGCGCCAACGGGCTGCATGCCAGCGCCGAAGGCATCGCCTTGCTGCAACAGGCGGAAGCCACTGCACTCGCGCTGGAGGACGAAGTTGCCAGCAACTTGACGGCAAGCGAACGCAAGACGCTTGGTCGGCTATTGAAGAAAGTCTATCAAGACTAGCCCCGTGTTGTAGCGCTCGGCCAAGCGCCCGTGATCAGGTTCGGGGTTTCAGCACCCGCAATCCAGTGGTGGCGCAGCACTGGATCCCGGATCGAGTCCGGGATGACAAACTGCTTGCCCTGAATGGAAGCATAACCCAGCGAACTGCACCAACTTCCACATTGACTTATGATGAAATGAGCAATCCAGTGATCACCGACCTATGGCTGCGCGAATTCCCCTCATTGACGCCGAGCGCTGCTCGGGCTGCGGCCGCTGCATCGCTGCCTGTCAGCCTGGACTGTTTGCCTTCGAGCTGCAGGGATGGCGAAAGATTTCGGTGCTGCAGGATGCCGAGCGCTGCAACGGCTGCGCCCAATGCGCCCGCGTTTGCGCGATCCAGATCATCACCATGGCGCACCGTGCCAAAGCGACGGTCGGTTCAGGCTCGCAAGCCCGCGGCGGCAAAAGCGACCAGTCTGCTCAGGGCAGCGGCGTTGTCGGTACTGTCGACGGCACCGTCAGTGATGGCCTCGATGCGCCCCGGAGCGGCCATCGTGTAAACCATGGCGCCCAGAACAAAATGAAAGCGCCAGTACATCTCGTCCTGCGCTAGATCCGGCAGGGCCTGCGCCAGGATGCGCAGGAATTCACGACTTGATGCGTCGAAGGCTTTGCCCAATACGGCCTTCCTGACCTCGGCGTTCTCAAAAGCGATGCGCGCCCGCAGCAAGACGAAAGAGGCACCACCCGGCTCCGCTCTGGCCTGCAGGGCTGGCTGCAGGAAAGCATGCAGCACATCTTCCAGCACCGGCTTGCCTTTTTTGTCGCGCCGGACCTGAGAGAGCAACTCCAGGCGGCGTTTGGCAATCGGCTCACTGCGCTGCGCAAACAGTTCTTCGAGCACCATCTTCTTGGAACCGAAGTGGTAGTGCACGGCCGCGATATTGACACCCGCCGCCGCCGTGATCTCACGCAAGCTGACGCTGTCTATGCCTTTTTCGGCGAACAGGCGCTCTGCCGTTTGCAGGATCCGGTCGCGCGTGCTCGGACTGGGCTCGGGTGTCTTCGGTGGACTCATTTGCGGCAGATCATAGCCGGGAAAACTATTTTATTCAAACACTTGATTTAAACACTTGATTGAATTAGAGTTGACCGATCTGATTTTTCCCATTTGATGAAAGACCGACATGACGCTCACCAGCAAGCTCCCCCCACTGACCCGACAAGACGTTGATGCCACCGCAGAGCGACTCAAAAACTGGGGCAAATGGGGACCCGATGATGAAATCGGAACACTCAACTACACCACGGCCGACGACATCGTCAAAGCCGCCGGTCTGGTCAAAAAGGGCCGCGTCATGTCGCTGGCGCTGGCTTTCGACAATACCGGTCCCCAAGGCGGCAAGACCAAGTTTCCGCCGGTTGGTCGCTTCAATCCGATTCACCTGATGCTGCGCACTGGCACCGATGCCTATTCGGGTGTGCTGGACAAGCGTGGCATCCGCTCGGCCGACGACATCGTCATCATGCCGATGCAGTGCGGCACACAGTGGGATGGTCTGGGCCACATCTTCTTTGACAACCACATGTGGAACGGCTACGACTGCCGACTGGTGAGTTCTTTTGGTGCGGCCAAATGCGGCATTGAAAAAACACGCGAAAAGATGGTCGGTCGCGGGGTCTTGCTCGACATTGCACGCCATCTGAAGGTCGATGCCTTGCCCGACGGGTTTGGCATTACGGCGGCGCTGCTCGACGAGACAGAAAAGGCGCAGGGCGTGAAGGTCGGTCGGGGTGACTACCTGATGATTCGCACCGGCCAGATGGAAGCCAAACTGGCCGAGGGTAACTGGGACTATTACTCGGGCGGCGACGCGCCGGGCCTGGCCTTTGACACGCTGGAGTGGCTGCACGCCAAGCAGGTGGCTGCTGTGGCGACCGACACCTGGGGCGTTGAAGTGCGACCCAATCAGTCAGAGGGTGCTGGCATCAATCAGCCCTGGCACTGGCTGTGCATCCCGATTCTGGGCTTGACCATGGGCGAGATCTTTTTCCTGGCCGAACTGGCCAAGGACTGCGACGCGGACAAGGTCTATGAATTTCTGTTTGTCGCACCGGCCCTTCCTGTGACCGGCGCCGTCGGCTCCCCCGTCAATCCGCTGGCCATCAAATAAAGCCCCTCACCAGGAGAGAACATCATGAGCAACCCCACCATCATCAGCTGCGCCGTCACCGGCAACATCACGAACATCAAGCAGTACCCGAACCTGCCCTGCACGCCCGAACAGATTGCCAACGCCTGCATCAGCGCCGCCAAGGCCGGCGCTGCCATTGCCCACATCCATGTGCGCTACCCGGATGGCCGTCCGAGCATGGAACTGGAGCATTACCGCGAAGTGGTGCAGCGCGTGCGGGCCAGTGATACCGACGTCATCATCAACCTGACCACCGGCCCGGGTCAGCGCTTTGTGCCGAGCGAGGACGACCCCAAAGTGGCGGCACCCGGCACCACCCTGACCACACCCGAGCGGCGCATGGAACATGTGGTCGCACTGCAGCCCGAGATCTGCAGTCTGGATCTGAACACCATGTTCTCCGGCTCCTCGGTGGTGATCAACACACCGCGCAACGTGCGCATCATGGCGCAGCTGGCGCGCGAAGCCGGCACCCTGCCCGAGTTGGAGGTGTTTGACAGCGGCGACATTCATCTGGCCAACGACCTGATTGCCGATGGCACGCTGCCCAATCCGTCCCTGTTCCAGATCGTGCTGGGCGTCAAGTACGGCGCCAACGCCACGCCAGCGACGCTGTCCTACCTGCGCTCGCTGCTGCCCGCAGGTTCCAACTGGGCGGCTTTTGGCACTGGACGCTGGGAATACCCGATGCTGGTGCAGTCCTGGCTGCTCGGAGGCCATGTGCGCGTGGGCCTGGAAGACAACATCTACATCCGCAAAGGCGTTCTGGCTCCCGACAACACGGCCCTGGTCAGCAAGGCGGTGAATTTGCTGACCGAGCTTGACGTGAAGATTGCCACACCGGCCGAGGCGCGCGATATTCTGGGTTTGAAGAAGCGCACGCCGCGCTGAAGCCATGAAAATCACGCGTCTGCCTGAGGACTTTCGCTGGCCCGGCGGACGCCGCGTGGCGGTGATTTTCAACATCGCCTATGAGGCCTGGTCTGACGGGCAGGCGCCCGGCATAGGCCCCATGGGCAACGTGCTGAAACCCGGCTTCTTTGATACCAACGCCGCTTCATGGGCGGCTTTCGGACAGGTGCGCGGTATGGCGCGTCTGCTGAAGATTGCCGAGAAACACCAGATCAAGACCAGCGTCATGGTCAATGGCGTGCTGTGCGAGCGCGATCCACAAACCGTCAAGCGTCTGGTGGAACTCGGCCATGAAGTGGTCAACCATTCCTGGGGCATGGACGTGATTCCGGTCTATCTGGACGAAGCGGCAGAACGCGCCAACCTGCAGAAGAATCACGAACTGCTGGCACGCACCAGCGGGGCGGCGCCCACTGGCTGGATCAGCCCGCGCGGCACCGGCAGTCTGATCACTTCACGGCTGCTGGCGCAAGCCGGCTACACGCACCATGGCGACGTCAACGACGACGAACTGCCTTACGTGATGGAGTTCGACTCGACTCGCATTGTTGGCATTCCGCTGACGATGGAGGTCAACGATCTGCCGATCTGCATCCGTTACGGCCACGCGCCGCGCCACATGCTGGAGGTGTTTCAGGACAGCTTTGCCGCCATGCGGGAGCGCGAGACTGTGCCGCTGATGCTCGACGTGACAGCCCATACCCACGTGATGGGCCGCGCCGGCGGCGCCTGGGTTTACGACAGCATCATGGACATCGTGAAGCAGGCGAGCGACGTCTGGATCTGCACCCGCGCACAGATGGCGCGCCATGTGCTCGACAACACGCCAGCAGGAAAGGATGGTCATGAGTTTTGAAACGCAGAGCCGACTCGACGGCAAGGTCGCGGTGATTACCGGTGGCAAGGGTGCCATCGGCTTTGCCACCGCGCAGCGCCTGGCCGCGCTGGGCGCGCGCATTGTTTCGCTCGATCGAGGGGATCAGCAAGCGGTTCAGGCCCGGCTGGATACCCTGCCCGGCACGCCAGAGGCTGCGCACTTTGCCTTGACTGCATCGATCACCGATTCGGCGTCGCTGCAGGCAGCAGCGCAGGAGGTCGCGCGCCGCGGCGGACGCTGCGACATCCTGATCAACAGCGCCGGCTTCACCAAGGCGGTTGCACCCAAGGATCTCGATGCCTTGACAGATGAATTGTTCGACAGCATTCTGGCCACCAACCTGCGCGGCGTCTTTGCAACCATTCGCGCTTTTGCGCCACTGCTCAAGGAATCCGGCGATGGCCTGGTGATCAATGTCTCATCGATCGCGGGTTTCACTGGCGCCGGCAGCAACCTGGCTTATGTTGCGGCGAAAGCCGGTCTGGATGTCCTGACGAAATCTCTTGCCAAAGCGCTCGCACCCGGGGTTCGGGTGCTGGCGGTGTCGCCCGGCGTGGTCGATTCGACTTTCGTACCGGGACGCGGCGCTGACTTCAACGCCAAGGCCGCCGCGACCATCCCGCTGGCACGCATAGGGCACGTGCAGGACATTGCCTCGGCCATTGAGGCTTGCGCCACCACCTTGCGTTTTGCCACCGGCGCGCGCTTCGTGATCGACGGCGGACGAAGTCTTTGATTCATCCAACAAAACGACAGGAGACAAACCATGAAACTGAAACACCAAATGCTTCCCCTGCTGGCATTGCTGCTGGGCATGGCCCAGGCCAGCGCGGCCGACTACCCGGAGCGGCCGATCAAGATCGTTATCTCCTTTCCGCCCGGGGGACCGACCGACAGCAGCATCCGGATCATTGCCGAGAAACTCGGCGAGTTGATGAAGCAACCCATCGTGATCGACAACAAGGGCGGCGCGGGTGGCAACATCGGAACCCAGTTTGTCGCCCATGCCGAGCCCGATGGCTACACCCTGCTCGCCAACTCGGCGGCCTACGCCGTCAATCCGACCATGTACGGAGCGCGTGCCGGCTACGATCCGATCAAGGACTTCATTCCCATCGTCGTCGTCTCGACGCAGCCCAACGTGATTTCGGTGAACGAAAAAATCCCCGTCACCACACTGGCAGAGCTCAAGACCCTGTCGAAAAACGGCAAGATGTCGTTTTCTTCGCCGGGCAGCGGTACCACGCCGCACCTGACCTGCGAGAACATCTTTCACGCCAAGTGGAATCAGGACATCGTGCACATTCCCTACAAGGGCGCTGGACCGGCTTCGCTCGCAGTGGTTGCAGGAGATACCCCGATCGCCTGCACGGCAGCCTACGGCGTTTTCCAGTTCCACAAGCAGGGCAAGGTCAGGATCCTGGGCATCTCCAGCGAAAAGCGGCTGCCCAATCTGCCGGATGTGCCAACCTTCATCGAACTCGGCTACCCCGACATCAAGGACTACACCTGGACCACGCTGTTTGCACCGGCCGGCACGCCTGCAGCCATCGTGCAGAAGCTCAACGCTGCGGTGAATCAGTTGCTTGCGATGCCCGACCTGAAAGACAGACTCGACAAGGGCGGACTGATCCCGGTGGGCGGCTCCCTGCAGGAAACTTCGACCTACATCGCAGCGGAAGTGAAGCGCTGGGGTCAGGTGGTCAGGGACACTGGCGCCAAGGTCGATTAAGTCTTGAAGGTCACCGCCATCCGGGAAATCAGCGTCCCTATCGGGTCATCGCTGCGCAATTCGGCCTTTGATTTCAGCGAAATGACGACCTCGGTGGTGGCCGTGGTGACCGATGTGATCCGCGACGGGCGTCCGGTCGTGGGTTACGCCTTCAACTCCACCGGGCGTTACGCCTGCGGCGCGCAGATGCGCGACCGGCTGGTCCCGCGCATCATGAAGGCCGCACCGGAGTCCCTGCTGGACGCCAGCGGCAGCAATTTCGCGCCGGAGAAATTCCTCGCCTGCATGATGCAGCGCGAGAAGCCGGGCGGCCACACCGAGCGCTCGGTTGCTGTCGGCACGATCGAGGTGGCAGTCTGGGACGCCGTGGCCAAGATCGAAGACCAGCCATTGCACGCGGTGCTGTCCGAACGCTTCAATCACGGCGCCCTTGCGCGCCAGGTTTCCTGTTACGTTGGTGGCGGTTGGTACGCACCGGGCAAGGGGATTGCACAACTGCAAGACGAAATCCGCGCGCGCCTGGCCGAGGGCTACACCACGATGAAGATCAAGGTCGGTGGTGCCAGCCTGGCCGAGGATCTGGAGCGCGTCGAAGCGGCCCTGCATCTGGTGGACGGCGGCGCCCATCTGGCGGTGGATGCCAATGCCACCTTTGATCGGCAACGCGCACACACCTACGCTGATGCGCTGGCACCCTACGCGTTGCGCTGGCTCGAGGAACCGACCGACCCACTGGATTTTTCTCTGCTGGCAGAACTGACGCAGCGTTACGCGCCGCCACTGGCGACGGGCGAAAATCTGTTTTCAACACAGGACATCGCCAACCTCGTGCGCTTCGGGCGTCTGCGCCCCGATCGCGATCTGCTGCAAATGGATGTGGCACAGTCCTACGGCATCGTGCAGTTTTCGCGCACGCTGGAGATGCTCAAAGCACAGGGCTGGCAGCCCAGTGCCGTCTATCCGCATGGTGGCAACCTGATGACCCTGGCTGTGGTGGCGGGCTTTGGTCTGGGTGGCTGTGAAGCCTACCCCGGTGTCTTTGGCCCGTTTGCCGGCTTCCATGACGACGCCAGAATCGAGAACGGCATGATCACCTTGTCAGAGCGGCCCGGCATCGGTTTTGAAGGACAGAACGAGCTTTATGCGCTGATGCGTAGTCTGAGTTCTTGAGGGCTCCGTATTGTTGCTTTTGTAATTCCAGGTCTCATGCGGGGGTGGGTCGAGGGCGACGCATTGGATGGCTCCGCGAATGTCCCCCGGCCTTCGGCCTCCGCCTTTATTTCGCTGCGCCACCCAACGCATCACCCTCGTTAACTGACGTCTGTGTCTGCGTACTTTTCAAATAGCAGCGCTGCGTGCGCCGTCAGCCTGATCCACCCAAAATGCTGAGCACCCTACTTCGGACTACTGAGCCTTTTCACACCGGCAACAAAGCGCGCCAGCGTCTCCGACAGCACCCCTCGGGGAATCGTGATGTCGATCAGTTGGAAGCGCCCGCGCGTGGCGATCGCCTTGTCCAGTGCTGCCTTGAGTTCCGCGCGGGTGTTGACGCGCACGCCATCGCCCCCCATGCCGCCGGCCATTTCAGCGAAGCCCCAGTGACCCAGATCGTTGAAGCCGGACTCGGGTTGAAAGGTGCGCAGCATCTCCCAGCTCGCGTTGTTGAACAGCAGCACAATCGGATCCCAGCCGTAGCGCTGGCAGTTACCCAGTTCCCAGCCGGTCATCTGAAAAGCGCCATCGCCGACCAGAATCAGCGGCCGCTCTCCGGTGGCAGCCTGCAGGCCCAAGCCGGCCGGAACGCCGAAGCCCATGGTGGCGTAGTAGCCCGGCGCCACCAGCGCCGTGTGCTCGATCTCCATGGCCGTGAACAGGCAGTCGCCCATATCAGAGGCAATCGGCATTTTGCCGTGCGCAGCCATCAGATCGTTGACTGCGGTCGCAATGTCGGTCGGGCGGATCGATGCGTCGTCAGCCAGCAGCCCCCTAGGAAAGGACTGCGGCGTTACGGAGAACGCTTTCTCGCCAGGATCCAGGCGAGAGAGCATGCGTTGCACCAGCGCGCTCAGCGGCAACTGCGAATAGGTGTGGTAGCCGATGGTGACGCGGCCATCGAGCGCCTGAATCGTCTTGCGCATGTCGATCTTGGTTTCCGACACGGCAAAATTGGTGTCGCAAATGATCTCGCCGAGCAGAAACAGGCCGTCCGAGCTTTCCACCAGTTGCGTCACCTCCGGAAAGCCGGCAACGCCCATGTAGGTGCCCACCAGTGGTGCGTCCTGGTGTGCCAGCAAACCGCGACCCATGAAACTGGTCACCACCGGTATGCCAAGACGGCGCGAGAGTTCGGCGACCTGTTCCTCCAGATCGTAACGACGCACTTCAACGCCCGCCATCAGCACCGGCGAATCGGCCGCACGCAGGCGTTCCAGAATCTCGTCAACGCAGGCGTTCAGTGCCTCCTGATCCGGCGCTGCTGCCACTGCGGCGACCACCGGTGCGCAGGGCAGCGACACCATGTCGCGCGGAATTTCGATGTAGACCGGCTCCGAGCGCTGCAGGCAACTCGCCAGCACGCGGGCGATGTCGGCTGGTGCACGCTCTGCGTCGTCAAGCCGCACCTGATCGCAGGTGATTTCCTTGAAGATCTGAAACTGCGAATCCAGCGTCTTGGCCTGGTGGTGCAGCAGCAAGCCGGAGCGCGCCTCGCCTTTACCCGGACCACCGGAGAGCACGACCAGCGGCGACTTCTCGGCAAAGGCCGCAGCCACTGCGTTGACCATGTTGAGTGCACCAGCGCCGTAAGTCACTGCCGCCACGCCCAGCGCACAGTTGATGCGTGCCGAGGCGTCGGCCGCAAAGCCCACAGCGGGTTCGTGCGAGAGCGTGTAAAGCGGCAGGATGTTGGACTGCTCGATGATCCGGAAGTAAGGCAGGGCGAAGTCGCCCGGGATACCGAAAATCTGGCGCGCACCGTGTGCCTTGAGTGCCAGTAGCAGCGATTCGATCAGGTTCATGGGCTCTGCGTTTCCATTCTGTGGGGGTGAGCAAATTATCGCGGCGCTGGCACGCAGGAATACGTCGTAGTGCGATCGCTGAGCTCACTGCGGCGCAGCTTTCATGCAAGCAGCGCGATTCGGCGACAATCCGGTTTCGTTCCATTTTTCGACCCGTTTTCTTTCATGTCCAGCACGACCAACTACGAAGTCCGCAGCGCAACGCTGCGTGATGCCAAAGCCATTGCCGAAATTGATGCCGATGCCAGCCAGGCGCACTGGCGCGAAGCGATTGAATACTCTGAACCCCAGGTTTTTGTGGCGCTCGACGGCGCGCAGATCGTCGGCTTTGTAGGCTTTGACCGCTCACGCGACAAGGGCACACCGCCGACCACCGGAGAAATCTGGAAAATCAAGGTCAGCCCCCCCCATCAGGGCAAGGGCATTGGCCTGGCGTTGTGGGACGCCGCAAGAGAAGGCTTGCTGGAAGAAGGATGCAGCAGCGTCACGCTCTGGCTGCCCCTGGGCAGCGAGCGCGCCCTGCGGTTTCATGAACTCGCGGGCTTCAAGCGCGAAATGAACAGCATCAAGACCGTGCCGCGGGGCGATGTTCGGATCGAGGAAATCCGGCTGAAACGGGGGTTGGCCTAGCCACTGCCGTCCTCCCGGACGCCTCTGTTGTCATCGCGGACGCTTCAGTTGTCATCCCGGGCTTGACCCGGGATCCATGCCTTGTGTGCCCTGGATTGCCGATCAGGTCCGCAATGACAACGAAGGACATGCAATGACAACCAAGGACACGCCATGACAGGAAAGGCAATCAGGTGCGGCGCACCACGACACTGCCGATCGAGTAACCGGCGCCAAAGGAACAGATCATGCCAAGCTCGCCGGCCTTGAAGTCCTCATGGTGCCGATGAAAGGAAATGATGGAGCCGGCCGATGCGGTGTTGCCAAATTCGTTCAGGATGACAGGCGCATCGTCTGCGGTAGCGTCGCGCCCGAGCAACTTGCGCCCGATCAACTGGTTCATGGACAAATTGGCCTGATGCAGCCAGAAGCGTCGCACGCCAGCCGGTAGCAGATCGTGCTCGGCCAGATGCCGTGTCATGTGCTCGGCGGCCATCGGGCAGACTTCCTTGAAGACCTTGCGCCCCTCCTGGTAGAACAACTGGTCGCGATCATCCGGATTGCGGTCTTCGCTGCGGGACATGAAGCCGGCGTTGTTGCGGATGTTGTTCGAGAAGGTCGTGAGAAGCCGTGTGCCCAGCACTTCGAAGGCGCCCGCAGGCGCATCTTCCAGGCGCTCGATCAGAATCGCCGTGCAGACATCACCAAAGATGAAATGACAGTCGCGGTCCTTCCACGCCAGATGCGGCGAGGTGATTTCAGGGTCGACCACCAGCACGGCGCGCGCTGAGCCGCACTTGACGGCATTGACCGCCATCTCGATGGCAAAGGTGGCAGAGGAACAGGCCACATTCATGTCAAAGCCGAAGCCCTTGACGCCCAGCGCGGTCTGGATTTCCACCGCCATCGCCGGATAGGCGCGCTGCATATTGGCGGCTGCGCAAATCAGGCCATCCACATCTTGCGGCTGCTTGCCGGCGCGCGCCAGGGCGTCTCGCGCCGCCGCCACGCCGATCTCGGCCATCATCGAGATCTCGCTGTCGGGACGAGCACGGAACTTCGGGCGCATGCGCTGCGGATCAAGCACGCCGGACTTATCCATCACGTAGCGACGCTTGATACCGGAGGCCTTCTCGATGAACTCGACGCTGGACTGTGGAATGGGTGCACGGGTACCTGCTTCGATCTCGGCAGCATGCATCGCATTTTCCTGATCCGCGAAACGATTGAACGAATCCACCAATTCTTCATTGGTGATGACGTCGGGTGGAATGTAGATTCCGGTACTGCTGATGGCTACACGATGCATTGCGGTGGTCCTGATTAAGTTCTGGGCTGACTGAATCCAGCGAAGACCTGATTATCGGCTGAGTTGCTGATTGAAAATTCCGTCGTTTATGCCACCTTTTGGCAAGGCTGTTTGATGCCGAGGGCGCCACAGTGGATGACTCCGCGGCTACTTTCCCCCACTCACTCACCCCCGCCTCTCTCCCGCCCCGCCGGGCGGAAGAGAGGAGCCAACAGCCCTATTTGGCCGCGTGTGAAAGCGTCGCAGTGCATCTCGTTTGACGACGTGAAATTGGTGGTCTGATCTCAATAGCTCTTGAAATTCCAACTCGGTGTGAAGGATCAGGTTGGTGATGCGCTCAGCGCAGCGGCATAAAGGAGGAGCCCAAAGGGCGGGGGACAGCCGCGGAGCTGAGTGCGTCGCCAGCCTGATCCACCCGCCCGGCCCTAGTCCTCAATCCATACGACCTGCTTTCCCTCACGCTGCCATTCCTCGTAACGCTGCGCAAACGCGTCCTCGATGCGGTTGCGCTTGACCTTCAGCGTTGGCGTGACAAAGCCGTTCTCGGGGGTCCAGGGTTTGGTGACAACGGCCAGACAACCGAGCTTTTCGTGCGGCTCCAGACCCTCATTGACCGTCTTGAGATGCAGCTTGAGGGACTCGGTGATCGAGTTCTTTGCCTCACTATTGGCAGAGCGCGTCACCGCCTCCTGCGACAGCATGACCAGGCCCAGGGGCTGCGTCAGCGTCGCGCCGGTCACGACACAGGCCTCGATGTCGGGGTGCATGACCAAGCGGTCTTCGATCGGGGCCGGCGCCACGTATTTGCCCTTGCTGGTCTTGAAGATGTCTTTGACCCGCCCGGTGATGCTGAGGTAGCCGGCGGCGTCTATGCTGCCCTTGTCGCCGGTACGCAGCCAGCCATCGGTGGTCATGGCGGCAGCGGTCTGCTCGGGCTCGCGGTAGTAGGCCTTCATGAGCGCCGGGCTGCGCATCTGGATTTCGCCGGTGGCCGGGTCGATGCGCTGTTCCACCCCGTCGTAGGGCAAGCCGACGGTGCCGATTTTGGTGTTGCCAGGCAAGGTGGCGTGCGAGATGGCGCAGTTCTCGGTCATGCCATAGACCTCAACCAGGTCGAGCCCGAGCCTGCGATACCAGTGCAGAACCTCGGCTGGCATGGGCGCGGCCCCCCCGGCAGCGATGCGACATTGGTCCAGCCCCAGGCCTTTGAGAATCTTGCGTCGGACCAGCCAGCCCACGAGCGGCAAGCCGAGCAGTTTCTTGAGCTTTTCTGCCGGCATCTTGCTGTGCACACCCTGCTGAAACTTGACCCACAGACGCGGCACCGAAAAGAAAATGGTGGGGCGTGCGCGCTGCAGGTCCTGCACAAACGTATCGAGCGACTCGGCAAAGAAGATGTGGCCACCATAGCGCAAACTACCCTGCTCAATCAACATGCGCTCGGCTACGTGGGCCAGCGGCAGGTAGGACAGATAGCGCTCTTCGGTGTTCATGGGCACGCGCCGCGTGGCACTGGAGATACCCCAGGCAATGGTGTTGAAGGTATGCACCACCCCCTTGGGCTTGCCAGTGGTACCTGAGGTGTAGATGATGGTGCAAACCGTTTCGCCGTCCGGCGTTGGCGAGGACTTGAGCGGTTCGCTGCTGGCAACCAGATCGGTCCAGCGCAGGGCTTTGATGGACGGCGCCAGCGGCAGGGCGATCACTGGCAAACCGCTGGGCAGTCCGGTCTGCAGGTTGCCGATCTCATCCATCTTGCCTACAAAACATGCGCGCGCCTCGCTGTGCGCCAGGATGTAGGACAAGGCTTCGCCGTTGAAGGTCGGGTAGATCGGTACCGAGACATGGCCAGCCATCAGGATGGCCAGATCGGCCAGCACCCAGTGCGCACTGTTCTTGCCAATGATGGCAACGCGACTGCCCGCTGGCCAGCCCTGCGCTTGCAACCAGTTGGCGATGCGCCGCACCTGGTCGCCAGCTTCGCCCCAAGTGATGTCCTGCACCGCGCCGCCGCCCACCGGCTGCGTCAGGAAGATCTGCGCGGCACGTTGCCGTTCCCAGCGGTAAAAACAGGGCAGTGTCAGATCATCAGGCGATACGACAACGGGTGCGACCATGGATCTCTCCAATCAAAAGAAGAGACCATTTTGATGAAAAGAGTCACACTGGCAATAGTGTTGACCCTAGGTGACGTAGAAATTCAGGCTTCGCCGCCGAAGCGCTTGGTCAGGTTGGCAATGTACTGCTCGATCATTTTTTCGAACTCGGACTCAACCACAGGTGCCACCACCATTTTCATGAGGCCCGGCAGCGGCAGCGTCAATTCTCCGTTGATCTGCAGCACGATCAGGGTTGACTTCTTCTTGTCGGTGATCTTCCAGTTGCCAGAGACCAAGGCATTTCCTTCGCCCTTGATCGGCGTCCAGACCACCGTACCCTTGGCCTTGTTGGATACGTACCTGGAGGCGTAGATGGTCTGCAGATTGACTTGGGCGATGCCGATCTTGGCCATCTCCCAGCGGTAGGCGCCGCCGCCCAGGTCAACCAGTTTGTCTACCTTGGGAAAGTGACTGGCCGAGGTGGGCACGTCGGCCAGTACGTCAAAGACGTCTGCCGCCTTGGCTTTGACTTCAAATTCATAGCCAAGATCGATTGTTACGTTGATAGTCATATAGAACCTCACTGGTTGCGGAATGGGGATCGCCTCGCCGGCAAAGTATAAAGTGCATTGCAGGAGTGTGGCGAACTTGTGCCAACTGGCATTCCGGGCTCGGGCGTGCTGGTCGCGCGCGCTAAACTTGCCGGATATTTTGCAAGGGAACTTCTATGGCATCCGGAAAGATACTCGTGGCCCAGGGTGGCGGTCCAACCGCCGTCATCAACCAGTCGCTGGTCGGTGTAGCGATGGAAGCGCGGCGCTTTACGTCCATTGAACGCATCTACGGCGCACGCCACGGCGTGCGTGGCATCATCAACGAAGACTTTGTCGATCTGACGCAGGAGACGCACCACAACCTGGAACTGGTTGCCAGCACGCCCTCCTCCGCGCTGGGCTCGACGCGCGACAAGCCCGACCTGGCCTACTGCCAGGAGATCTTCAAGGTGCTGCAGGCACACGAGATCGAGCATTTTTTCTACATCGGCGGCAATGACTCCAGCGATACCGTGCGCATTGTGAGCCAGGAGGCACATAAGGCGGGCTACCCCTTGCGCGCCATTCACATTCCGAAAACGATTGACAACGATCTGGTGGGCAACGACCACACGCCGGGGTTCCCGTCAGCGGCGCGCTTTGTCGCGCAGGCTTTTGCCGGTGCCAATCTGGACAACGCTGCACTGCCTGGCGTTTATGTCGGTGTTGTGATGGGCCGCCATGCCGGGTTTCTGACCGCAGCGTCGGCGCTGGGCAAGAAGTTTCCGGATGATGGGCCGCACCTGATCTACCTGCCTGAGCGCACTTTTGTACTGGAGAAGTTTCTCTCGGATGTGAACGCGGTTTACGAGCGCTACGGTCGCTGTGTGATTGCCGTCTCCGAAGGCGTCCATGATGCCAGCGGCAGTCCCATCACCAGCATGCTGGCGAAAGACCTGGAGCACGATGCGCACGGCAATGTGCAGCTCTCGGGCAACGGCGCGCTGGCCGATCTGCTGTGCGAGGAGATCAAATCCAAGCTCAAGATCAAGCGGGTGCGTGGCGACACCTTTGGTTATCTGCAGCGGTCGTTCATCGGCTGCGTTTCGGACGTTGATCAGCGCGAAGCGCGCGAGGTCGGAGAAAAGGCAGTGCAATTTGCGATGTGGGGCCAGCGCAATGGCTCGGTCGCCATCAAACGCACCGGCTTTTACTCGGTTGACTATGAACTGCTGGAACTCGACGCCGTGGCAGGC
>CAITZZ010000094.1 GCA_903897005.1 uncultured beta proteobacterium
ACTTGAACACTACCCAGGAGATAACCATGACCACCATCAATTACAGCGAAAAGATCCCCAACAACGTCAACCTCAGTGAAGACCGCACGCTGCAGCGCGCGCTGGAGCAGTGGCAGCCCAACTACCTGCGCTGGTGGGGCGACATGGGGCCGGACGACTCGCAGAATTTCGACGTCTATCTGCGCACCGCGGTTAGTGTGGATCCGCAGGGCTGGGCACAGTTCGGCCATGTCAAGATGCCCGACTACCGCTGGGGCATCTTCCTGAACCCGGCCGAGGCGGGGCGCAAGATTCACTTCGGGGACCACATGGGTCAGGATGCCTGGCAGGACGTTCCCGGCGAGTACCGCGCCAACCTGCGCCGCATCATCGTGACGCAAGGTGATACCGAGCCGGCATCGGTCGAGCAGCAGCGTCATCTGGGGCTGACGGCACCCAGCCAGTACGACCTGCGCAACCTGTTCCAGGTGAATGTCGAGGAAGGCCGGCACCTGTGGGCCATGGTGTATTTGCTGCACAAGTTCTTTGGTCGCGATGGTCGTGAAGAGGGCGAAGCCCTGCTGGAACGGCGCAGCGGTCAGCAGGACAACCCGCGCATCCTGCAGGCCTTCAATGAAGAAACGCCAGACTGGCTGAGCTTCTTCATGTTCACTTATTTCACCGACCGCGATGGCAAGTTCCAGCTCTGCGCGCTGGCCGAGAGCAGCTTTGACCCGCTGGCGCGCACCACCAAGTTCATGCTGACCGAAGAGGCGCACCACATGTTTGTCGGTGAGTCCGGCGTGAGTCGCGTCATCGCGCGCACCTGCCAGGCCATGAACGATCTCAAGACCGACGATGTGACCAAACTGCGCGCCGCCGGCGTGATTGATCTGCCGACGCTGCAGCGCTACCTCAATTTCCACTTCAGCGTCACCATCGACCTGTTTGGCTCCGACGAGTCGAGCAACGCCGCCACCTTCTACAGCACGGGTCTCAAAGGCCGCTATGAAGAAGGCAAGCGTACCGACGACCATGTGCTCAAGGGCAGTACTTACAAGGTGTTGGCGGTGCAGGGCGGTCAGTTGGTCGAACGCGAAGTACCCATGCTCAACGCGCTCAATGAAGTACTGCGCGACGACTACATCAAGGACTCCATCGGTGGCGTGCAGCGCTGGAACCGCGTCATCGAGAAGGCGGGCATTCCGGTGCGTCTGAACGTGCCGCACAAGGCCTTTCATCGAAGCATCGGCGCGCTGGCCAATGCCAAGGTATCGCCCGATGGCCGTGTGCTGTCCGAAGCTGAGTGGCAATCCCATGTGGACCAGTGGCTGCCCAGCGCGACCGACAAGGCTTTTGTCGCCAGCCTGATGGGCCGCGTCACTGCACCCGGTCAGTTCGCCAACTGGATTGCGCCGCCGATTGTCGGCATCAACCGCCAGCCGGCTGACTTCGAATACGTTCGTTTCAACTGATAGCAGCAGCCATGTCGGACAACCTTGCCTTGCGCCAGCATCTGATTGACCCCGAGGTTTGCATTCGCTGCAATACCTGCGAGGCCATCTGTCCGGTGGCGGCGATCACGCACGATTCCCGCAACTATGTGGTCGATGCGGCCAAGTGCAATCTGTGCATGGCCTGCATCTCGCCCTGTCCGACTGGCTCCATCGACAACTGGCGCACCGTCGCGCGCGCGCAGGCCTACAGCGTGGATGCACAACTGGCTTGGGATGAACTGCCGGCTGAGCTGAGCGCCGAGCAGTTGGTGCAGCAGGGGCTCGGTGCTGCTGCCGTGTCAACGCCGGATGAGTCAGCAGCGCCCGCGATGGTGGCTGAGCCCGGTGTTGCTGAGGAATTCGGTGCTGTCCAGTACGGCGCTACCGTGCCACCCTGGTCGGCGGCGCACGCCTACACCAACCTGTACGGCCCCAAGGCCGCAGAGAAGTTCGTCACCGCCACGGTGGCCGGCAATGTTCGCGTGACCAAGGTCGGGCAGGACTACGACACGCACCACGTCGTGCTGGACTTCGGTGCCATGCCGTTTCCGTTTCTGGAGGGACAGTCGATCGGCATCATCCCGCCGGGTCTGGACGCCCAGGGGCGTCCGCACCACGCGCGCCAGTACTCGATCGCCAGTCCGCGCAACGGTGAACGACCCGGCTACAACAACCTGGCGCTGACCGTCAAGCGCGTACTGACAGACCAGCAGGGCAAACCGGTGCGCGGCGTCGGCTCCAACTACGTGTGTGATTTGAGTCCGGGTGACAAGGTGCAGGTCATCGGTCCCTTTGGCGCGAGCTTCCTGATTCCGAATCATCCGCGCTCGCACATCGTCATGATCTGCACCGGCACCGGCAGCGCACCCATGCGCGGCATCACCGAGTGGCGGCGGCGCTTGCGCCAGTCCGGTAAGTTCGACGGTGGCAAATTGATGCTGTTCTTTGGCGCGCGCAGCCAGGAAGAACTGCCTTATTTCGGTCCGTTGCAAAAGCTGCCGAAAGATTTCATCGACATCAGCTTTGCCTTCTCGCGCACGCCGGGCCAGCCCAAGCGCTACGTGCAGGACCTGATGCGTGAACGCGCCGCCGATCTGGCGCCGCTGCTGGCCGACCCAAACGCTTACTTCTACGTCTGTGGCCTCAAGAGCATGGAACAGGGCGTGCTGCTGGCCCTGCGCGACGTGGCCGAGCAGGCCGGGCTGTCATGGGACAGCGTCGGTGCAGCGCTGAAGCGGGAAGGGCGCTTGCACCTGGAGACCTATTGAGGCCCTCACTGGCGCGCCGGCGCCTTCAGGATTTGTAGAGCACGGAGCGGTTTCGACCGGAATCTTTTGCACTATAAAGCGCCGCGTCAGCCTGGCCCAGCAGCGACAGGGCGCCCTCTTTTTCTGTCGGGACCTGGCTCACCGCACCAACGCTCACCGTAACAAAGGGCGCTGCGTCCGATGCCTTGTGCGGCAAACCCAGTGCCGACACCTCTGCCACAACCCGCTCGGCGACCGCGATCACACCTGCCTCATCCGTGTCGGGGAGTATCACTGCCAACTCTTCCCCACCATAGCGCGCAGCCAGATCCGTGCTTCGTGTCAGCGCCTTCTGCACGGCTCTGGCGACGGCTTGAAGGCAGGTATCGCCCGCCTGGTGCCCGTAACTGTCGTTGTAGCGCTTAAAAAAGTCCACATCGATCATCAGCAAACCAAGTGCCTGTTTGCGTCGGAAGGCACTGGCGCAGGCCTCGCGAAGGCGCGTATCAAAATACTTCCGATTGGCGATTTGCAGCAAACCATCGACGCGTGAGTAAGCCTCCAACTGGACGTAGGCCTGCTCGAGTTCCTTGTTTGTCTTCTCCAGTTCCAGGGTGCGCTGGGCTACGCGCTGTTCCAGGTGCTGGTTGGCCTGCGCCAATTCTGTGTTTTGCAATGAAAGCACGTGGTAAAGGTTGTTGATCAGCTTGAGCACCGCCTGCATGCCGTTATCGTTGGCAAGGGTCTCACGCTCAAAAGCCGATGCGGCAGACATGCCTTGTCGGATGAGTTTGATCTGACGGGCCAGAGATTGATCGATACCCAGGATGTGCAGGCTCAGCCATGAGGTCAGAAAACCGACAAGACTCTCGTTCGGGTCGGCCATGGCGTTGCGTCGCTCCCACATGGACTTCACCTGGGCCACGAATTGCTTGTGCATTGCGTGGTGTGCATGCACATGCCGCGGGTCCACTCCCGCCGTCCGCATCAAGGTTTCTTCGTCGTGAAAATGGTAGCGTGTGTAGTCGAGCACTCGCTCGAAGGTGTCAGTCGCCAGGGTTTTTCGATTGGCGTCAGACAGGAACAGCGAATGGCTGAACTCATTGAACAGGTTCACGAGTCTGTGATGCTGCTCATCAACCTGGGGCAAACCAGTGACGAAATTCTGATCCCAAACAAAGGTGTCCATGACGCGCCCACGTCAAACGTCGTCCGCTTTCAGGCGTGCAGGCTTTCGTACTTCTTCATCAGCTGTTCCGGCGTCTCGACGAATTTCGGATCGACTGAAATGCAGTCTGCCGGGCAGACCAGTTTGCACTGGGGTTCTTCTTCGGCACCCACGCACTCGGTACAGCGTGCCGGGTCGATGACGTAGAGCATGTCGCCGGCAGCGATGGCTTCGTTCGGGCATGCGGGTTTGCAGGCATCGCAAGCGGTGCAGTCTTCGGTGATGATCAAGGCCATGATGGTTTCCTCCAGGTTCTGCGAGCTATTGTGCCTCAAGGCGCCCCTCAACGCAGCGCCGATGACTCCGGTATGGATCGATAATTATCTCCACAAGTCTGTCAAGGAGAACTATTTGCCAACGCGCACCAGCACGCCTGCAAGCGAGATAGTCGAACCGTTCACGCTGGCCGTGTCCGACGAGGCACTCGCCGACCTGAAATCAAGGTTGACCCACACCCGCTGGCCCGATCGCGAGACCGTCGGTGACTGGAGCCAGGGCGTGCCGCTGGAGCGGATCAAGGCGCTCTGCGATTACTGGGCGCGAGACTATGACTGGCGACGCCTTGAGACGCGGTTGAATGCACTTGGCCAGTACCACACCCGTATTGACGGTTTAGGCATCCACTTTCTTCACATCCGTTCACCGAACCCCGATGCCACGCCGCTGATCCTGACGCACGGCTGGCCCGGCTCGGTGGTCGAGTTCCTTGACGTGATCGGTCCCCTGACCGACCCTGCTGCCCATGGAGGCGACGGCGCGGATGCGTTCCACCTCGTCATTCCGTCACTGCCAGGTTTCGGCTTTTCAGACAAACCCACCGGCATCGGCTGGGGGGTCGAGCGAATCGCCGCTGCCTGGATCGCCTTGATGAAACGGCTGGGTTACCAGCGCTACTTTGCCCAGGGCGGCGATTGGGGCGCCGCCGTGAGCACCGCTATCGGCATGATTGCTCCGCCTGAATGCGCCGGCGTCCATCTCAACATGCCGCTG
>CAITZZ010000095.1 GCA_903897005.1 uncultured beta proteobacterium
GAAGGCATACGCGCCTTCAGCGTCGACAGCGCGCGGCTTGACCAGTTGTTGCTGGCAGCCTGAAACCCAATTCAAGGACTTTCCATGGAACGCATTCGCTGTGACCGAACCGCCACCTGGCGCGGCCTGCAAAACCTGTTCGCCACCGGTGGCCAGACCTTTGATCTGCGCCGCGCCTTTGCCGATGATGAGGGGCGCTTTGAAGCCTTCAGCCAGAGCGCACCGCACGTCTTCGCCGATTTGTCGAAAAACCTGATAGATCGCCCAACCCAGCAATTGCTGTTTACCCTGGCACGCCAGTGCGGCCTGGAGCAGCACCGCGATGCCATGTTTGCTGGAACTGCGATCAATAACACGGAGCAGCGGGCGGTGTTGCACTGGTTGTTGCGCAGCCCGGCGGCTAGCGCCGATGGCCCTGACGCTTTGGCGGGCGAACACGCGCAAGTGCACACGGTGCTGGGCGCCATGCTGGCCTACGCGCAGAGCGTGCGTGCTGACGATGCCATCACCGACATCGTCAACATCGGCATCGGTGGCTCGGATCTGGGACCGCAAATGGCGGTGCTGGCGCTCGACGCCTTTGTGCTGCCGGGCAAGCGCTTTCACTTTGTCTCGAATGTCGACGGGCATGAACTTGACGCCGTGCTGAAACGCATCCAACCTGAAAACACGCTGTTCCTGATTGCCAGCAAGACCTTCACCACCATCGAGACCATGACCAATGCGCGCTCGGCGCGGGACTGGTTCGAATCCAACGGTGGCAAGGACGTGGGCCGGCACTTTGCGGCACTGACGACCAACGTGGCAGCGGCCAAGGCCTTTGGCATCCGCACCACCTTTGGTTTCTGGGACTGGGTTGGCGGTCGGTATTCAGTCTGGTCGGCCATCGGGCTGCCACTGGCAATTGCGATTGGCGAGCAGGGCTTCCGGGAGTTTCTTGCTGGCGCTCACGCCATGGACCAACACTTCCGCAGTGCCGCGCTGGAACAGAATCTGCCAGTTCGCCTGGCGCTGCTGGACATCTGGTACCGCAATTTCCATCGCTTCACCAGCCGCTCCATCGCGCCTTATCACAGCGCACTGCGCCGGCTGCCGGCCTATTTGCAGCAGCTCGAGATGGAGAGCAATGGCAAGTGCGTGGACGCGCAAGGGCAGGCCCTGCGTTTTGCCACGGCGCCGGTCTTGTGGGGCGAGCCCGGCACCAACGGTCAGCACGCCTTTTTTCAGATGCTGCACCAGGGCAGCGACACCGTGCCGGTCGAGTTTGTGGCGGTTCGCAAGCCCAGGCACGCTTTGCCAGGGCACCATGAACTCTTGCTGGCCAATGTGCTGGCGCAGGCGCAGGCCCTGATGGTCGGTCAACGTGATACCGGAGGGCACAAGAATTTCCCGGGCAACCGGCCCAGTACCTTCCTGCTGCTCGATGAATTGACGCCGACCACGCTCGGTGCCCTGATCGCGCTGCAGGAACAGCGTGTCTTTGTCAGCGGTTCGCTCTGGGGCATCAACAGTTTTGACCAGTGGGGTGTGGAGCTCGGCAAGGTGCTGGCCAAAGACCTGCAGGCGCGCCTGCAAACGGGCGATGTCAGCGGCCTGGACGGTTCGACGGCCGGTTTGCTGCAGCGCTTGCGCTAATGGAAATGGGTGTCATTGCTGGCCCCGACCCGCAATCCATGAACCTGGTTTTCGATTTCGGTGCCGTCCTGATTGAGTGGCAACCAGCCAGGCTGGTCGCATCGCACTTTCCGGAACTGGCGCTTACTGCGCAGGCTGCACAACAAGCAGCACAGTCCATCTTTGGCCATGCGGACTGGCATGACTTTGATCGGGGCACGCTGAGTGCTGAGAGCGTGGTGCAGCGGACCGCACAGCGCCTGGCCTTGCCGCTGGATGAGATGCGGCGACTGGTGTGTGGCATTGGTGAGCGATTGACGCCGATCGAGGAGACGATGGAAGTTGTGGCTGATCTGGCGCACAGGCGCGCGCAGCGCGGTGATGTACGGCTGTACTACCTCTCCAATATGCCGGTGCCCTATGCACGCACGCTGGAGCACAAGTACGCTTTTCTGGACTGGTTTGACGGCGGCATTTTTTCTGGCGATGTGCAGCGCAGCAAGCCTGATCCGGTGATCTACCAGCTGTTGCAGAGCAAATACGCGCTGGAGCCGACGCAGACCCTGTTTGTTGATGACCTGCAGGACAATGTGGATGTCGCCTGCAGTCTGGGCTGGGGCGGACTGCGTTTTGTGTCGGCGCTGCAGCTGCGCTCAAGTCTGGCAGACTGGCTGCCTCAATTACAAGGAGATTTATGAAACTGGTGCGTTATGGCAAGCCTGGCAAGGAAAAGCCCGGCATGATCGATGCTGAGGGTCGTTTGCGCGATCTCAGTGCCGTGATCCCGGATCTGGGCGCGGCCCAGCTCGGCGATGCTGCACTGGCGCGCTTGCGTCGGCTCAAACCTGAGGCACTGCCCTTGGTGCGCGGCAGGCCGCGTCTGGGTGCGCCCGTCGCGAGCATCGGCAAATTCATTGCCATCGGACTCAACTACGCTGACCATGCGGCCGAGGCCGGCATGCCGATTCCAAAGGAGCCCGTGCTGTTCACCAAGGCCACCAGCTGCATCCAGGGTCCGAATGATCCCATCATGCTGCCCAAGGGCTCCGTCAAGACCGACTGGGAGGTCGAGCTAGGCGTGGTGATCGGGCAGCGCGCACGTTATGTCTCGCAAAAGGAGGCACTCAATTACGTCGCTGGGTACTGCGCCGTCAATGACATCAGCGAACGCGAGTTCCAGATCGAACGCGGCGGCACCTGGGACAAGGGCAAGGGCTGCGACTGCTTCGGACCACTCGGCCCCTGGCTGGTGACACGCGACGAAGTGCCCAATCCGCAAAAGCTGGCGCTGTGGTTGGAGGTCAACGGCCAACGCATGCAAAGTGGCAGTACCAAAACCATGGTGTTTGGTGTCGCGAAGATCATCAGCTACGTGAGCCAGTTCATCACCCTGATGCCCGGCGATGTCATCACCACCGGCACCCCACCCGGCGTTGGCATGGGCCGCAAACCGCAACAGTTCCTGAAAGCCGGCGACACCATCGCCATGGGCGTCGAAGGCCTTGGCGAACAACGCCAGACCGTGGTGGCCTTCAAGCGCTGAAATAACGACGCGCAACAAAAAACCCGCGAAGCGTAAGCCAGCGGGTTTTTCTTTGTATCGAATCTACGTCGTAGTTCGACGCAGCATGAGGTTTCAGAGCTAGACGCGGCGGCGAAGACAGTACCGAAGGTACGGCAAGCCGTCGCAACGACGCTCTGGAGCCTCAGGCAAGGAAGCCTACATGCCCATGCCGCCCATGCCGCCCATCCCACCCATGTCCCCACCGCCCATGCCACCCATGCCGCCGGCGCTGTCAGCCTTCGGCGACTCGGCCACCATGCATTCGGTCGTCAGCATCAGGGAAGCCACAGACGCTGCATTCTGCAGCGCCGTGCGGGTCACCTTGGTCGGATCCAGGATACCCATTTCGATCATGTCGCCATAGGTGTCGTTGGCAGCATTGAAGCCGTAGTTGCCCTTGCCGGCCAGCACGGCGTTGACCACGACAGAGGCTTCGCCACCGGCGTTGAAAACGATCTCGCGCAGCGGCGACTCGATCGCCTTGAGCACCAGCGCAATGCCATGGTCCTGATCGGCGTTGTCGCCCTTGATCGTGCCAGCGGCTTGCTTGGCGCGCAGCAGAGCCACGCCACCACCGGCCACAATGCCTTCTTCCACCGCAGCACGGGTTGCGTGCAGGGCGTCTTCGACGCGTGCCTTCTTTTCCTTCATTTCGACTTCGGTGGCAGCGCCAACCTTGATCACGGCAACGCCACCAGCGAGTTTTGCAACGCGCTCTTGCAGCTTTTCGCGGTCGTAGTCGGACGTGGCTTCTTCGATCTGTACGCGTACTTGCTTGACGCGGGCTTCGATGTCAGCAGCAGCGCCGGCGCCGTCGATGATGATGGTGTTTTCCTTGCCCACTTCGACGCGCTTGGCAGAACCGAGGTCAGCCAGGGTCACTTTTTCCAGCGTCAGGCCGACTTCTTCAGCGATGACCTTGCCGCCGGTCAGGATGGCGATGTCTTCCAGCATGGCCTTGCGACGGTCACCAAAGCCCGGTGCCTTGACGGCAACAACCTTCAGGATGCCACGGATGGTGTTGACCACCAGGGTTGCCAGTGCTTCGCCTTCGACGTCTTCCGAGATGATCAGCAGCGGACGGCCCGACTTGGCGACTTGCTCCAGCGTGGGCAGCAGATCGCGGATGTTGCTGATCTTCTTGTCGTACAGCAGCACAAACGGGTTGTCCAGCAGAGCGGCCTGCTTTTCCGGGTTGTTGATGAAGTAGGGCGACAGGTAGCCGCGGTCAAACTGCATGCCTTCAACAACGTCGAGTTCGCTGTCGAGCGACTTGCCGTCTTCAACGGTGATGACGCCTTCCTTGCCGACTTTGTCCATCGCGTCAGCGATGATCTTGCCGATGGCTTCGTCGCTGTTGGCCGAGATCGAACCGACTTGAGCGATTTCCTTGGAAGTGGTGGTGGCTTTGGAAGCCTTCTTCAACTCGGCGACCAGGGCGGTGACAGCCTTGTCTATGCCGCGCTTCAGATCCATCGGGTTCATGCCGGCGGCCACGTACTTCATGCCTTCGCGCACGATGGCTTGTGCCAGCACGGTGGCGGTAGTGGTGCCGTCGCCAGCGATGTCAGAAGTCTTGGAAGCAACTTCCTTGACCATCTGGGCGCCCATGTTCTGGAGCTTGTCCTTGAGTTCGATTTCCTTGGCCACGGACACACCGTCCTTGGTCACGGTCGGGGCGCCGAAGGAGCGCTCCAGCACCACATTGCGGCCTTTGGGGCCCAGGGTAACCTTGACTGCGTTGGCCAGGATGTTGACACCCTCGACCATGCGTGCGCGGGCTTCGCCGCCGAAAATAACGTCTTTTGCTGCCATGTTATGACTCCAGTTAATTCAAATAATTACAAAACGGGTTGTTGGGGAAAAAAGCGTAGCGAGCACCGCGCAACGACGCATACGGGCCGCGCAGTAGCTTTATTTCTCAACAACTGCGAACAGGTCGTCTTCTTTCATCACGAGCAGTTCGTCGCCATCAACCTTGACGGTTTGGCCGCTGTACTTGCCGAACAGAACGCGGTCGCCGACTTTGACGGCCATCGGGCTGATTTCGCCCTTGTCGTTCTTCTTGCCCGGGCCGACAGCCAGCACTTCGCCTTGATCAGGCTTTTCAGCAGCACTGTCGGGAATGACGATGCCAGAGGCGGTCTTGGTTTCGTTTTCGACGCGTTTGACAATGACGCGGTCGTGCAGAGGACGAAGTTTCATGAGATCTCCTTGAATTTGAAACAGGGGTTAAAACACGAGCGCCAAGCCGGGCAGGCTGGCACCGCATAATTTGAAGACAGTGCCGCTTCAAAACAAAAGCTGTTAGCACTCAGGTCTTACGAGTGCTAATGATAAGGCAATTTGTCAGGTTTTCAAGACCCGCCAGTTTGGAGTGTGGAAATATATCGCTTGGCAAGTGCCGACGTGAATCGGTTCGCGACGATCTCCTTCTTTGGAAAAAATTGCAAAAAACGCAATAAAACTGCAAAATTCCATCAATGACTAAACTAGACAAGCTTGATAAGCTCATTTTGAGCAAGCTGCAGGCCAATGGGCGGGCCACCTTTGACCAGATTGCCGAAATGGCAAATTTGTCGCCCAGCGCTGTGCTGCGTCGCGTCAAGCGACTCGAAGCCGACGGCGTGATTGACCGATATGTCGCACTGCTCAAGCCCGAAGCCCTTGGTCTGAGCTTGATGGCCCACATTCATGTACGGCTCGAAAAAAGTACAGAAAATCACCAACGCAGCCCGCGCGATTTGTTCCGCTCCAGCGTTCAAACCTGGCCTGAAGTGGTTGAGTGTGACGCTTTGAGCGGGGAAATGGACTACTTTCTCAGGGTGATGGTTCAGGACATGAGCGCATATTCGCATTTTGTGATGGAAACGCTGCTCAAGCACCCCAGCGTGCAGGACTGCAAGACCAGTTTTGTCCTGGATCGCGTCAAGGCGACAACGGCACTGCCCCTGTAAGGTTTGGCACTCTGGGGGCAGTACTCTAGGGAAAACCCTTATAGTCGGACCTATGGTTGAAACAATTGATTTGGTGAAAGCGTCCATCGAGGCTGGCAAGGGTTTGTTGCGCCCGCCCATTGAGGGTGGCCGACCACCGTCGGAATTCAGGGCAGCACCAGTGCTGGTGCCGATCCGCTCCCTTGGCGTGAATCACCGCGATCGCATTGCCCACCACCTCATGTCGCTGGAACCTCGGGACCGGTACCTGCGTTTCGGGTTTGCTGCGACCGAAGAGCAGATTCAGCGTTACGCTGACACGCTGAATTTTGAGCGCGATGAAATATTTGGCATTTACAACCGCCGACTCGTGTTGATCGCGATGGCACATCTGGCGTTTCCGGTCGATCCGGATCTGTCGAGTTGTGCCGAGTTTGGCGTATCGGTATCGAAGTCGGCACGTGGCCGCGGTTATGGCGCGCGCCTGTTTGACCGGGCTGCCATGCATGCGCGCAACGAGGGCGTAAGCCGGATGTTTATCCACGCGTTGAGCGAGAACACGGCGATGCTGAAAATTGCGCGCAACGCCGGTGCCACGGTGGAGCGCGACGGGCATGAGTCGGAGGCACATCTGCAGTTGTCGCCAGCCACTTTCGATTCCCGATGGAGTGAAATGGTGGCTGAGCAGATGGCGCAGACCGACTACCGGATCAAGGTCCAGGTCAAGCAATTCTGGGACGTCCTCTCGGAGGTCCAAGCGCTTCGGCGCGACGTGCAGAAGGCGCAACTCGGCAATCCGAACTAAGGCGCTGAACCGACTGGCGCTGTGATCCGCTATCCTTGAGGGTCCACCACAACTGCATGTCCTGCGCATTTTTCTGTGTCAGACCCCCATCCTGCGCGCCTTCCTGAGCGGGAAGACAAACGCACTTTTCTGCAAAAACTTGCCGAGTTCATTCACCCCGGACCCGACTCCACCGACGAGTTGATCGAGACTTTGGCGGAAGCCGAAGAAAACCACATCATTGGCGCCGAATCGCGTGCCATGCTCGAAGGAGTGATCCGCATGGCTGACATGACCGCCGGTGATGTGATGGTGCCAGCGACCCGGATGGATCTGGTCAATATCGATGACCCGTTTGACGTCATGCTTCATGGCGTGATCGAGACTGCGCACTCGCGCTTTCCCGTGTACCAGAATGAACGTGAGAACATCATTGGCGTTCTGCTGGCCAAGGACTTGCTCAAATTGCAGCGTGCGCCCGAGCTCAATATTCGGACCTTGCTGCGTCCAGCCGTCTTTGTGCCGGAAAGCAAGGGGCTGAACGATTTGTTGCGTGAGTTCCAGAGCAACCGCAACCACCAGGCGATCGTGATCGACGAGTTTGGTCGGGTTGCCGGTCTGATCACGATCGAGGATGTGCTGGAACAAATCGTGGGTGAAATCGAAGACGAATTCGATATCGCTGAAGACGAGGGCGACATTTATGGCCTGGCCGACCGAAGTTACCGTGTCAGCGGCGACACCACCATTGAGCGGGTGGAAGCCGCTTTTGAAGTCAGGCTCAGAAGCACTGATCCGGAAGATGAATTTGACACCATCGGAGGGCTGATTGCCCATGAGATGGGCCACGTTCCCAAGCGCGGCGAGCGCCATGCCATGGCAGGGCTCAATTTCGTCGTTCTTCACACCAAGGGTGGCGCCGTGAATTGGTTCAAGGTTTCACCCGTTGCCGATGCGGCCTCCTGAGCTACAGCGCAGCGGTCTGGGCTGGACGAGAACAGCGCTGGCCTTGAGCGCGGGTCTGGCACAAGCGGCCAGTCTTGCTTGGCCCCTGTCCTTGCACGCTTCACCTCTGCTGGGCTTGGGACTGCGCGCTGGTCAGCCGGTCTGGTGGCTCCAGATACTGGCAATGGTGCTGCTGGCGCTGCTGCTGCAGACTTGCCGGAACTGGCGTCAGGCCGCCTGGCTGGGCTGGTTGTTTGCGCTGGCCTGGGTGGGCGCTGCGGTGGGTTGGATTTTTGTCGCCTTGAATACCTATGGCGGCTTGCCAGCCCCGCTCTCGCTGCTGGCTGTCTTTGCCTTTACCGCTTTGATGGCACTGTTTTATGCAGCGGCCTGCGGCGCTTTTGTCGCAGTTCGGCTTGGTACTTCGGGCTCGGCAGCGGCAATTTTTGCGGCTTTCTGGATGCTGGCTGAATTGGCCAGAGGCACCTGGCTCAGCGGATTTGGCTGGGGTGCTGTGGGCTACGCGCATGTAGACGGTCCCCTTGCCGGTTATGCGCCCTGGCTCGGTGTCTACGGTTTGTGCGCGCTGTCGGCCTGGCTTGGCATGACGCTGGTGAGCGTCTGGCGTCTTCATGAAGGCGGCAAAGCGCTGCGCAGACTGGCGCTGACGATGGTGGTGCTGGGACTGCCAGCGCTGTTCTCATCGGTTGTGCCGCCATGGTCCCAGCCGAGCGGACAACTCAGTGTCACCTTGTTACAGGGCAATATTGCCCAGGACGAGAAATTCGAAGCTGGCACTGGCATACCGCTGGCACTGCAGTGGTACGGCGAGCAACTGAAGAAGAGTCAGACTTCACTGGTGATTGCTCCCGAGACGGCCATTCCCTTGTTGCCGCAGCAATTGCCGGCAGCCTACTGGCAAGGGTTGCAGCAACGGTTTGGTTCCGGACAGCAAGCGGCGCTGATCGGTATTCCGCTGGGGGACTACCAGCAGGGCTATACCAACTCGGTGCTCGGCTTGAAACCAGATCAGACCCCAGACTGGCGTTACGACAAACAGCATCTGGTGCCGTTTGGCGAGTTCATCCCCCGGTTTTTCAAGTGGTTCACCGCACTGATGAATATCCCTTTGGGGGACTTCAATCGCGGTGCGTCCATGCAAGCGCCCTTTGTCTGGCAGGGCCAGAAATTGGCAACCAACATCTGCTATGAAGATCTGTTTGGCGAAGAACTCGCTACCTCATTTGCCGAGCCGGACCTGGCTCCGAGTATCTTTGTCAACATCAGCAATCTGGCCTGGTTTGGCAACGGTCTGGCGATGAACCAGCACCTGCAGATTGCGAGAATGCGCGCGCTCGAGTTCGAGCGAGCGTTTGTTCTGTCAACCAACACCGGCGTCAGCGCGATCATCGACCATCGGGCCCGCGTTCTGAGTGCGCTCGAGCCTGACACCCGGGCGGTTCTGGTTGGGCAGGTCCAGGGAAGGGTTGGCGTGACGCCCTACGCCTGGTGGGTCGCCCGATTTGGCCTGTGGCCGTTCTGGTTACTTGCCCTGGCGCTTGTATTGCGAGCGGCGCGGACCAGGCAGACCAGGCCTTAGAACAAGTTCCCAACCTTGGCTGGCTTCGCATGTGCACGTGAAGCCCCGTAAAATCAGCGCTTTACAGCAAGTGTCCAAACCACCTCGTCATGTTGACCTTTCAACAAATCATTTTGAAGCTGCAGTCCTACTGGGACGCGCAGGGTTGCGCCCTGTTGCAGCCGTACGACATGGAGGTGGGGGCCGGCACCTCTCACACGGCGACGTTTTTGCGCGCACTGGGCCCAGAGCCCTGGAAGGCAGCCTACGTGCAGCCAAGCCGTCGCCCGAAAGACGGCCGCTATGGTGAAAACCCGAATCGTCTGCAGCACTACTACCAGTACCAGGTGGTTCTCAAGCCGGCGCCGGCCAATATTCTGGAACTCTATCTGGGCTCACTGGAAGCGCTCGGATTTGACTTGAAGAAGAACGACATCCGTTTCGTGGAAGACGACTGGGAGAACCCCACCTTAGGCGCCTGGGGTCTGGGCTGGGAAGTCTGGCTCAATGGCATGGAAGTTACCCAATTTACCTATTTTCAGCAGGTCGGCGGCCTCGACTGCAGGCCCATCACCGGCGAAATTACCTACGGTCTGGAGCGCCTGGCGATGTACCTGCAGGGTGTGGACAATGTCTACAACCTGGTGTGGACCGACACCGGGGCAGCGCCGGGCCGTTCCCAAGCTGACCCAGCCCCATCGGGGGGCAGCGCGCCACACGCAGTGGGCGAGCGTGGGGGCAAGATCTACTATGGCGACGTCTACCTGCAAAATGAAAAGGAACAGTCGGCCTACAACTTCGAGCACGCCGATGCCGACTTTCTGGTCACGGCTTTCGCGGCGCATGAGAGCCAGGCCAAGCACCTGATTGAAGTGCAACTGGCCCTGCCTGCCTATGAACAGGTACTCAAGTGCGCGCACAGCTTCAACCTGCTTGACGCCCGTGGCGCCATCAGTGTGACCGAGCGCGCGGCCTACATTGGGCGGATTCGCAACCTGGCGCGCGCCGTTGCGCAAAGCTACTACGAAAGTCGTGAACGTCTGGGCTTTCCGATGGCACCGCGTGAATGGGTGCAACAGATGACCAAGAAGGCCACATGATGACGACGCAAAACCTTCTGGTTGAACTGTTTGTCGAAGAGTTGCCACCCAAGGCGCTCAAGAAACTGGGCGATGCGTTGGCCAGCCAACTGGCCGAGCAGTTGCGCGCAATGGGCCTGGCCAGTGCTGAATCGGTGGTGACCGCTTACGCCACACCGCGCCGCTTGGCAGCGCACATCACGCAGGTCTGGCGCAAGGCCGCCGACAAGGCCGTGCAACAGAAACTGATGCCGGTGTCCGTGGGGCTGGACGCTTCAGGCCAGGCGACACCCGCACTATTGAAAAAGTTGCAGGCACTGGGTGCCGATCTGTCAGATCCGGTGGCGGCCGTAGCGGCGCTGAGAAAAGAAGGCGACGGTAAGAATCAGGCCCTGTTCTACGACAGCCTGGTTAGTGGCGCCACACTCGACAGCGGTTTGCAGGAGGCGCTGCTGCAGGCGATCGAACGCTTGCCGATACCCAAGGTGATGAGCTACCAACTGGAGAGCGATTGCGACCTGCCGGGCTGGAGCAGCGTGCAGTTTGTGCGCCCGGCGCACGGCTTGGTGGCGCTGCATGGCAGCACCGTGGTACCGGTCAAAATGCTGGGCCTGACGGCGGGCAACACGACCCAGGGGCATCGCTTTGAAGCCGCCTGCTCGCCGGTGCTGATCGCCCAGGCCGACGAGTACGCCGCGACGCTGGCGCGGGACGGCGCGGTGATCGCCAGTTTTGCCGTGCGCCGTGCCGAGATCGTGCGCCAACTTGCAGACGCTGCCAGCAAGTTGGGCGGTGGGGTCAAGCCCATCGAAGACGATGCCCTGCTGGACGAAGTGACTGGCCTGGTCGAGCGTCCGAATGTGCTGGTCTGTGCGTTTGAGCCGGAATTTCTGGAAGTGCCGCAAGAATGCCTGATTCTCACGATGAAGGCCAATCAGAAGTATTTTCCGCTGCTTGATGCCAACGACAGGTTGACCAACCGCTTCCTGGTTGTCAGCAACATCAGCCCGACTGACGCCAGCGCTGTGATTGGCGGTAACGAGCGCGTGGTTCGCCCGCGCCTGGCCGACGCCAAGTTCTTTTTCGATCAGGATCGAAAGAAGACGCTGGAGTCACGGGTGACGGGTCTGGACAGGGTGGTTTATCACAACAAGCTGGGAAGCCAGGGCGAGCGCATGCAGCGGGTGCGTGCAATCGCCGTGGCCATCGGTCAGCAACTTGGTGGTCCAGCGCTGGCGCAGCAGGCCGACTGCGCAGCCCGTTTGGCCAAAGCCGATCTGCTGACCGACATGGTTGGCGAATTCCCCGAATTGCAGGGCACCATGGGTGCCTATTACGCGCGTCATGACGGCTTGGGTGACGAGGTTGCCAGCGCCATCGAAGACCATTACAAGCCGCGCTTTTCAGGCGATGAATTGCCCCGCAATCCGACGGGTGTCGTGGTGGCTTTGGCCGACAAGCTCGAAACGCTGGTCGGCATGTTTGGCATCGGTAATCTGCCCAGTGGCGACAAGGACCCATTTGCACTGCGCCGGCACGCGCTGGGCGTGATCCGCATGCTGGTCGAACGGGATTTACCGCTTGACCTGGACGCGCTGCTGCGCCAGACCAGTCCGGCGTTCGCGGAAAAGATCAACCCCAATTTGGCGCCCTTAAGCGATTTCTTCTTTGACCGCCTGTCGGGCTCGCTGCGCGAGCAGGGCTATAGCGCCAAGGAAATTGATGCCGTGCTGGCGCTGCGACCTCAGCGCTTGAGTGATGTGCCCAAGCGCCTGGCGGCGGTGCGCGATTTTGCCGCCTTGCCTGAGGCTGCAGCGCTGGCCGCTGCCAACAAGCGTATTGGCAACATACTCAAGAAAGCGCCGGACGTGGACCCCCATGTCAGTGAGATCCTGCTCAAGGAGGCGGCCGAAATTGCTCTTTATTCGGCGATGAACAATGTGCTGCCCAGCGCCAATTCGCAGTTCGAGAGCGGCGACTACAGCGCCTCCCTGCAAACTCTGGCGGCCCTGCGCGTTGCCGTCGATGACTTTTTTGATGCAGTCATGGTCAATGCCGAGGAAGCCGACTTGCGCCTGAACCGCCAGGGGCTGCTCAAGCGTTTGCATGAAGCCATGAACCGCGTCGCTGATCTTTCCAAGCTAGCCAGCTGAGCCAGTAAGAAATGAAGCTCGTCATTCTGGATCGCGACGGTACTATCAACGAAGACAGTGCCGACTATGTCAAATCGCCGGAGGAGTGGACGCCGCTGCCCGGCGCGCTGGAAGCGATTGCACGGCTCAACCATGGCGGCTGGCATGTGGTTATCGCATCGAACCAGTCCGGCTTGGGCCGAGGCCTGTTTGACGTCTCCACGCTCAACGCCATGCACGCCAAGATGCATGGCTTGCTGGCTGATGTGGGAGCGCGTATTGATGCCGTGTTTTATTGTCCGCATGCACCCGATGCAGCCTGTCATTGCCGCAAACCCGAACCCGGTCTGTTGGAACAGATCGGTGAGCGCTACGGCATAGACTTGCACGGTGTGCCTATGGTGGGCGATACAGTCACCGACTTGCTGGGCGCAGTCACTGTGGGCTGCGAGCCGCATCTGGTGTTGACCGGCAAGGGTGCGGCCTACCGGGGGCGCACTTTGCCCGATAACTTTCCCAAAGAGACGCGTGTCCACGCTGATCTGGCGGCCTTTGCTGAGTTCGTGATTGCGCGGGAAGCCACGGCTGCGTGATGCCACTCATCCGGTCCGTCCTGCACATGGCGTGGATGCTGCTGACGGTCATCCCGTGGGGGCTGGCCCTGGTTTTTGCTTCGCTCTGGGTTAGCCGCACACCGCTTTGGTGGTTTGCGGTGAACTGGTTTCGCGTTGTGATCTGGGGTACCCGTGTTTTTCTTGGCGTGCGGGTCCAGGTCAGTGGCATGGAACATCTGCCTCTGGGTCAGACCGGGTCGGCGATTCTGCTCTCCAAACACCAGTCAGCGCTGGAAACCTTGCTGCTGCCGACCCTGATTTCACATCCACTCGCATTTGTCTTCAAGCGCGAACTGTTGCGTATTCCATTCTTCGGTTGGTCGATGGCGCGGCTTGACATGATCCATATCGACCGTGAATCGCGGGCTCAGGCGCTCAAGCAGGTGGTGACCCAGGGCAAGGCGCTGTTGGAGCAGGGTGTCTGGATCATCCTGTTTCCGGAAGGCACACGGATCGAGCGCGGGCAACAGGGCACTTACCAGACGGCCGGCACGCGTCTGGCGGTGCAAGCCGGTGCACCGGTGATACCGATCGCGGTATCTTCGGGTAAATGCTGGCCACGCAAGGGTTTTATCAAGTATCCGGGGGTGGTTCAGGTTTCGATTGGGCGGCCGATTGCCAGCGTCGGGCGCGAACCCAAAGAGTTGATGCGCGAGGTCGAGGCCTGGATCGAAGCCGAGATGCGCCGTATTGATCCCGAGGCTTACCTCTGAACTCATTTCTTCACCCGCGTGCCAACCGGGAGGCGCGCTTGTGCGACCTGCTGGTGGCCTACGAGTTCAAGCGTGGCAAGCGGCGCACGATTGGCTTTGTTGTCGGTCCCGAGGGGCTGGCAGTACGCGCACCGACTTGGGTCGCTTTGCGCGACGTGGACGCCGCTTTACAGGAAAGAGCGCACTGGATCGTCAAGAAATTGGACGAGACCCGTGAACGCCATCAGCGCTTGATCGAGCAGCGCATCGAATGGCGCGACGCGACCCTGTTTCCCTTTCTGGGAGAACAGGTCAAGGTGGTGCTGGATCCGGCGCTGGCAACAGCTGCCCTTGGAGCCTTGTTTGCAGCCGAAAGCATGCCATTGACGCTGTCCCTTGCTTTGCCTCAAAGCGCCACATCAGAGCAAATTCGGGATGCAGTGCAGGCCTGGTTGATGCGTCAGGCGAAACGAATCTTTGCCGAACGGCTCGATCATTTCGCGCCCCTGCTGCAGGTGAAGTGGCGCAAACTGACGCTCAGCAGGGCAGCGACCCGCTGGGGAAGTGCCACGGTTGACGGTTCGATTCGAATCAACTGGCACCTGATTCACTTGAAGATGGCGCTGATTGACTACGTGGTCGTGCACGAGTTGAGTCACCTGCGCGTGATGAACCACAGCCCGCGATTTTGGGAGACGGTGGCTTCCGTACTGCCAGAATTCGCGGCATTGCGCCGGCAACTTAAAGACGATTCGGTGCTGCGGACAGGTTCTTAGTCTGCTGCAAATCGAAAGACGCCGTCGTCGCCCTGCCTGCGCTTCAAGCGTCCCTCAAACCAGAGCGCATGCAGGTGGGCGATGGATTCGCCCATGGCAAAGGTGGTTTGGTGCAGGTCCAGCGTACGCTTGAACAGTACCGGCACGATGTCGGCTGCGCTGCAGGGCGTGAGCTGGCACGCTGCCATGACTTCAGCCAGACGGTCCCGATGGTGCTCGTGCAATTGCTCGATGCGCCGATAAAGGCCGACAAAGGGTTTGCCATGAGCCGGCAGCGTCATCGTTTGGCTATCGAGCAGTCGGAACTTGTCAATCGAGTCTAGAAATAGCCTGAGCGGGTTGGATTCGGGCTCCTGGTCATAGACGCTCACGTTGGTGGAGATACGCGGCAGCATCATGTCGCCGCCAATGAGCAGCCGCAACTCCTGGCAATACAGTGAGATGTGTTCGGGCGCATGGCCGTAGCCGCTGATACAGCGCCACTGGTGCACACCTATGGTCAGTGTGTCAGCGTCCATCAGGCGGCGGAAGTGACGCGGCACAGCTGGCACCAAGGTCTTGAAGTAATTGGCGCGACCCCTGATCTTCTCGACGGAGGCCGGGTCATTCAGACCATGCGCCGCAAAGAACACCGCCGCAGTATCGCCGCCAAAGCCACTTGCCCCCTCGCTTCCGATGCGTGCCAGGTTGAAATCGGTTGCGCTGATCCACAACGCAACATTCCAGCGCTGGCACAACCATTGCGCCAGGCCGATATGGTCGGGATGCATGTGCGTCACGATGACGCGCAAAATCGGAAGACCTTCGAGTTCATTGGCAAAAATCTGTTCCCACTGCGCTTTCGACTGCTCGGTGTTGATACAGCAATCGATGACGCTCCAGCCGGGGTGGCCATCGATTTCATCTCGCAGCAACCACAGATTGATGTGATCGAGTGCAAACGGCAAGGCCATACGCAACCACTTCACACCGGGGGCAAGACTCAGACTGGTACCCGGCGCTGGCAGGGTATCACCGAGCGGATAGTGCAGCTGCTTTTCAAGTTCGTTGACGCGTGAGTTCAAAAGGGTTCCTGATTTGCTCCATAATTGACGTTTACGTAAACGTCAATCAGAATCGACATTCTAGGCGAGTACAGCTGTTTAGCCAGTCACCATTGTTGAGCACAAGTTATGTCCACCACCTTCAGCATCAGCGACCTGGCGCGCGAGTTCGATCTGACCACCCGCGCCATGCGTTTTTATGAAGACATGGGCTTGTTGCAACCCGAGCGCTGTGGTCCTGGCGGCCGCACACGGGTTTACAGCGGACGCGATCGCACCCGGCTGAAGCTGACGCTGCGCGCCAAGCGCCTCGGGCTGAGCCTGACCGAGGCCAAGGAAATCATTGACATGTACGACAGCCCGCGCGATACCGGGCCGCAATTGCAGAAATTCCTGACGGTGATCGCCGCACACCAGAAGCAGCTCGAAGCCCAGATGACGGACTTGCAAGCCAATCTCGATGAGCTCAAGGTGCACCAGCGCGAGGCCAGGGCGCTGCTTGCCAGGAGTCCGGCCAAGGGTAAGTCGCATGACAGCAAGAAGAATGCGAAGTGAAATCATGAAACAACGGAGAAAGAAACCATGAACAATATGCCAGGACTCAACTTTCAGCTCGGTGAGGATATCGATGCCCTGCGTGATGCGGTGCGTGAATTTGCCCAGACTGAAATCGCGCCGCGCGCTGGCGAAATTGACAGAAGCGACCAGTTTCCGATGGACCTGTGGCGCAAGATGGGCGACCTGGGCGTGCTGGGTATCACGGTTGGCGAAGAGTTCGGTGGCGCCAATATGGGGTACCTGGCCCACATGATCGCGATGGAGGAGATTTCGCGCGCCAGCGCTTCGGTCGGTCTGTCGTATGGCGCCCATAGCAATTTGTGCGTGAACCAGATCAAGCGCAATGGCACGCCCGAGCAGAGAACCAGGTACCTGCCCAAGCTGATCAGCGGCGAGCATGTGGGCGCCCTGGCCATGAGTGAGCCCGGCGCCGGTAGTGACGTCATCAGCATGAAGCTCAAAGCCGAAGACAAGGGCGGCTATTACCTGCTCAACGGCAGCAAGATGTGGATTACCAACGGGCCGGACGCTGACACCCTGGTGGTTTACGCCAAGACCGAGCCGGAACTGGGCGCCCGCGGTGTGACAGCCTTCCTGATTGAAAAGGGCATGGCGGGATTTTCGGTGGCGCAGAAACTCGACAAGCTTGGCATGCGCGGTTCGCACACGGGTGAACTGGTGTTCAACAATGTCGAGGTTCCCGCGCAAAACGTGATGGGCGGTGTCGGCAACGGCGCCAAGGTTCTGATGAGCGGGCTTGATTACGAGCGTGCGGTGCTGACGGGTGGCCCGCTGGGCATCATGCAGTCGGTGATGGACAACGTGCTGCCCTATATTCACGACCGCAAGCAGTTTGGCCAGAGCATTGGTGAATTTCAACTGATTCAGGGCAAGGTGGCAGACATGTACACCGTGCTGCAGGCCGGCAGATCGTTTGCTTACACGGTTGCGAAGAACCTCGATTTGCTGGGTGTTGAGCACGTACGCCAGGTACGCAAGGACTGCGCCTCGGTGATTCTGTGGTGTGCCGAAAAGGCAACCTGGATGGCCGGGGAAGGGGTACAGATTTATGGCGGCAATGGTTACATCAACGAGTATCCGCTGGGTCGTCTGTGGCGTGATGCCAAGCTTTACGAAATCGGCGCTGGCACCAGTGAAATCCGGCGCATGCTGATCGGGCGCGAATTGTTTGCTGAAACCTGCTGACCCAAATGACAGATCGATCGCTTCAGCATCTGTTCGACAACAACCGCGCCTGGGCCGCGCGCATGGAACTGCAGCGTCCCGGATTTTTCAGCCAGCTGGCTCAGTTGCAGACTCCGAAATACCTCTGGATTGGTTGCTCTGACAGCCGCGTGCCGGCCAATGAAATTACCGGTCTGGACCCGGGTGAGGTGTTTGTGCATCGCAATGTGGCCAATGTGGTGGTGCATTCGGACCTCAATGCCCTGTCGGTGATCCAGTTTGCAGTGGATCATCTGAAGGTCGAGCACATCATGGTGGTGGGACATTACGGCTGCGGCGGTGTGCTGGCGGCTTTGCGCGGCACGCGCGTCGGTCTGGCCGACAACTGGCTGCGCCATGTGCATGACGTCAAACTGCGCCACCGGCGCCGCATTGAACACCTGACTGTGGCCGAGCAGGAAGACGTGTTGTGCGAAATGAATGTGATCGAACAGGTCGGCAACGTGGCGTTGTCCAACGTGATTCAGGATGCCTGGAGCCGTGGTCAAAAGGTCGCGGTGCACGGCTGGTGCTATGGCTTGCGGGACGGTCTGGTCAAGGACCTGGAAGTGAGCATGCACGGGCATGAAGAGGTAGTCAACGTTTTTCGCAACGCCCTCAAACGCTACCCGCGTGGTAACGTGCTGAAAGCCTGATGCCGTGTTTCCACAACGTCTTGATTCTGGCGTTGCCTATGACATTGCCAAAGCGATGATGGAGGGTTTTAACCGCCACTATCATCTTTTCAGGACTGAATCAGCACGCGCCAAGCACCGCTTCGAAACTGCAGACTGGCACGGTCAGCAGCGTGCCCAGCGCGATCGCATTGAGTTTTATGACCTACAGGTGCGTGAATGCACCAAGCGCCTGGAGCGCGAATTCAAAGCTGGCGAACAATCCATGGACATCTGGCAGCAGGTCAAGCTGCATTACATCGGCTTGCTGGTCAATCACCATCAGCCGGAACTGGCTGAGACATTTTTCAACTCGGTCACGACCAAGATTTTGCACCGCAGCTACTTTCAGAACGACTTCATCTTCGTCCGACCCGCTGTCAGTACCGAGTACATCGAAAACGGCGAGCCCGAGTCGCGTCCGACCTACCGCGCCTACTACCCGACCCATGCCAGCATGCAGGAAGTTCTGGCACGGCTGCTGAAGGACTTCGGCCTGCGCCTGGCCTTTGACGACCTGGAGCGCGACGCAGCCCTGGTGCAAGGCGCCCTCACTGAGCGCCTGCGCAATACGCCACTGCGTGCCAATCTGCAGATTCAGGTCCTGACCGGGCTGTTCTTTCGCAACAAGGGCTGCTACATCGTAGGCAAACTGATCAACGGCTTCAGTGAAACCGGCTTTGCGTTGCCGGTCTTGCACAACGCCCAGGGCAAGTTGGTCATCGATGCCGCATTGTTTGGCGAAGACGACCTGCTGATGCTGTTCAGTTTTGCGCGAGCCTACTTCATGGTGGAGATGGAAATCCCGTCGGCCTATGTGCAGTTTCTGCATGGCATCATGCCGCGCAAGCCGCGCAACGAAATTTACAACGCGCTAGGCCTTGGCAAGCAGGGCAAGAACCTGTTCTACCGCGACTTCCTGCACCATCTGCGACATTCGAGCGACAAGTTCCGCATTGCACCGGGTATCAAGGGCATGGTGATGCTGGTCTTTGATCTGCCGTCCTTTCCGTATGTGTTCAAGGTCATCAAAGACCACTACCCGTCGCAAAAAGACACCAGCCGCGAACAGATCAAGAGCAAGTATTTGCTGGTCAAGCAGCACGACCGGGTCGGACGCATGGCTGATACGCTCGAGTACAGCGAGGTAGGCTTTCCGCGCCACCGTTTCACAGATGAGTTGATTGCCGAAATCGAGAAATTTGCGCCGAGTCAGTTACAGATCAATGACCGCGACGGTGACGGTTTGAGCGAAGTGATCATCAAGCATGTCTATATAGAGCGACGCATGATTCCCCTGAACATCTATTTGCAGGAAGCATTTGACGCCGGCGGCACAGCGCTCGAGCCACAGACCCCGTCCGCCCTCTTCGCGCGAGAGCAGGTCGAGCGTGCGGTGCTTGAGTACGGCAACGCGATCAAGGATTTGGTGGCGGCCAATATTTTTCCGGGCGATATGCTGTGGAAGAATTTTGGTGTCACCCGGCACGGCAAGGTGGTCTTTTACGATTACGATGAAATTGAGTACATCACGGACTGCAATTTCCGCAAAGTACCGCAGGCGCGTACCGAAGAAGAGGAAATGTCAGGCGAGGTCTGGTACAGCGTGGGCAGCAAGGACGTGTTCCCCGAGACCTTCGGGCCTTTCCTGCTGGGCAACCCGGCCGTGCGGGAGTCCTTCATGAAACACCACGCGGACTTGCTGGAAGTGGCGTTCTGGCAGGGCCACAAGGAGCGCATTCTGGCCGGCCATGTGGCTGACGTGTTTCCGTATGAACAGGACAAACGCTTTCGGCCCGAGCCGTTGAAATAAGCCCTATCAGCAACACCTTTAGCGACCATTTTTTTTACAGGAGATCCCTACCATGACCGATTCCATCGTTATTGTCAGCGCCGCCCGCACCCCCATGGGGAGTTTTCAGGGCGATTTTTCAAGTCTTGCCGCCCACGATCTGGGTGGCGTTGCCATCAAGGCGGCGGTGCAGCGCGCCGGGATCACAGGCGATCAGGTTGATGAAGTCCTGTTCGGCAATTGTCTGATGGCCGGACAGGGTCAGGCGCCGGCGCGCCAGGCAGCGTTCAAAGGCGGCTTGCCTATCAGTGCGGGCGCGGTGACGCTGTCCAAGATGTGTGGCTCGGGCATGCGTGCCGCCATGTTTGCCCATGACCTGCTGCTGGCCGGCAGCGCCGATGTGCTGGTTGCCGGTGGCATGGAAAGCATGACCAACGCGCCCTATCTGCTGCCTAAAGCCCGCGGCGGCTATCGTATCGGGCACGACCGGATTTTTGATCACATGATGCTTGACGGTCTGGAGGATGCCTACGAGGCCGGCCGGTCGATGGGCACTTTTGGCGAAGACTGCGCTGCCAAGTATGGCTTTACGCGAGAGCAGCAGGATCAGTTCGCCATTGCCAGTGTGCAGCGCGCGCAGGCAGCCACAAAATCGGGCGCCTTCGCTGGGGAAATCGCCCCCGTCACGGTGAAGGGTCGTGCCGGTGATACGGTGATTTCGATCGACGAGGGTCCCGGTAAAGTCAAGCTGGAAAAAATCCCGACGCTGAAAGCCGCCTTCAAGAAAGACGGAACCATTACCGCAGCATCGAGTTCCTCGATCAACGATGGCGCTGCGGCACTGGTGTTGATGCGGTCCTCAAGTGCTGCCAAACTGGGCCTCAAGCCCTTGGCACGCATCGTCAGTCATGCGGTGCATGCGCAGGAGCCCAACTGGTTTGCCACGGCGCCAGTCGGCGCGGTCAAGAAGGCATTGGCCAAGGCTGGCTGGAGTGTGAAGGATGTGGACCTGTGGGAGGTCAATGAAGCGTTTGCCGTCGTGCCTATGGCCCTGATGCATGAGCTTGGCCTGAGTCACGAGGTGGTGAATGTGAATGGCGGCGCCTGCGCGCTGGGTCATCCGATTGGTGCGAGTGGTGCCCGCATCATGGTCACCCTGCTGTATGCCTTGCAGGCGCGCGGCCTGAAGCGGGGTGTTGCCACGCTGTGCATTGGTGGTGGTGAAGGAACCGCTGTGGCCTTGGAACTTTGTTAAACCTTGTGGGACAGACCGCAGCGACACGAAGTGCGCCAGCTCTGTCCTCAACTGAATAGGTGATTTATGTTGCTGACCCAAGACCAGGAAATGATCCGCGACGCGGTGCGCGACTTTGCGCAAGCCGAACTCTGGCCGCACGCGGCCCGTTGGGACAAGGAGCATTATTTTCCGAAGGAAGCGCATCAAGGCCTGGCAGCCCTGGGTGCCTACGGCATTTGCGTGCCCGAGGAATGGGGCGGTGCTGACCTGGATTACGTCACGCTGGCATTGGTGCTGGAAGAAATTGCGGCGGGCGACGGTGGCACCAGCACGGCCATCAGTGTCACCAACTGCCCGGTTAACGCGATCCTGATGCGCTACGGCAATGCGCAGCAAAAGAAGCAGTGGCTGACGCCGCTGGCACAGGGGCAGATGCTGGGCGCTTTCTGCCTGACCGAACCCCATGTCGGCTCCGATGCCTCGGCCCTGCGGACAACGGCGGCGAGGCAGGGCGATAGCTACGTCATCAACGGCGTCAAGCAGTTCATCACCAGCGGCAAGAACGGTCATGTGGCGGTCGTCATTGCGGTCACTGACAAGGGGGCCGGCAAGAAAGGCATGAGCGCCTTTCTGGTGCCGACCGACGCACCAGGCTACGTGGTGGCGCGCATGGAAGACAAACTCGGCCAGCATTCGAGCGACACAGCACAGATCAACTTTGACAACTGCCGCATTCCGGTCGAGAACCTGATTGGGGCCGAAGGCGAAGGCTACAAGATTGCCCTGGGTGGTCTCGAAGGCGGGCGCATTGGCATTGCTGCACAAAGTGTCGGCATGGCCCGCAGTGCGTTTGAGTGCGCCCTGGCTTACGCCAAGGAGCGGGAGAGCTTCGGCACGGTGATCTTTAACCACCAGGCTGTAGCCTTCAGGCTGGCTGACTGCGCGACCCGCATTGAGGCCGCGCGCCAGCTGATCTGGCATGCAGCGAGCCTGCGCGACGCGGGTCGCCCCTGCCTGAAAGAGGCCGCCATGGCCAAGCTGTTTGCCAGCGAGATGGCAGAGCAAGTCTGCAGTGTCGCCATCCAGACCCTGGGCGGCTACGGCGTGGTGAGCGACTTTCCGGTGGAACGCATCTACCGCGATGTGCGGGTCTGCCAGATTTACGAAGGAACCTCTGACGTGCAGAAGATCATCATTGGAAGAAACCTCTAAAACGTCACCGCCCGTACAGATCTTCAAAACGCACGATGTCGTCCTCCCCCAGGTAGGAGCCAGACTGCACCTCGATCATCTCCAGCGGTACACGCCCCGGGTTTTCCAGCCGGTGCGTCGTACCCAGGGGGATGAAGGTGGACTGATTTTCCGAGAGCAACAGGGTCTCGTCGCCACGTGTCACTTTGGCAGTGCCACGAACCACAATCCAGTGTTCGGCGCGGTGGTGGTGCATTTGTAGCGACAGCGTGCCTCCCGGTTTGACCACAATGCGCTTGACCTGGAAGCGTTCACCGGCGTCGATGCTGTCGTACCAACCCCAGGGGCGAAATACCTTGCGGTGGATTGAACCCTCGGCTCGACCCTGTTTCTTCAGACTGTCAACAATTTTCTTGACGTCCTGCGTCTTGTCCTTGTGCGCTACCAGGATGGCGTCCGCCGTTTCCACAACCACCAGGTCGCTAACACCGATGCAGGCAACCAAGCGCCCTTCCGACAGGGCCAGCGTGTCCCGGCAATCCTGCAGCATGACATCGCCCTGGCCGACGTTGCCGGCGTCGTCTTTGGGCAGAACCTGCCACAGGGCGTCCCAGGCACCCACGTCCGACCACCCGGCCGCGAGTGGCAGTACCACGCCGGGCGGCAGTGAGCCCGCTGGCGCTGCTGCGCTGCTCTGTGTTGCAAGACGCTCCATGACCGCGTAATCAATGGAATCACTTGGGCATTTGGCAAATTCGGTCTTCTCGATCCGGACAAATTCACCATCAATGGAGCCTTGCGCCCAGGCACTTTCGCAGGCCAGCAGGATGTCCGGTCGGCAGACGCGCATGGCACCAAGCCAGACCGAGGCACGCATCATGAACAGGCCGCTGTTCCACAGATAGCTGCCCTCGTCCAGGTAGCTTTGAGCCGTCGCCAGATCCGGCTTTTCGACAAACCGGGCAATCAGTTTGGCGTCGCCACTGGAGATTGAATTGGCGGCGTAAGCGGCGCCCGACTGGATATAGCCATAGCCCGTCTCAGGCGCATTGGCAGTGATGCCAAAAGTAACGACAGCACCCGCTGCGGCCAGTTCTGCACCTTGGCGCACGGTGCCCTGAAATGCCGCGACGTCGGTCATCACATGGTCTGACGGCATCACCAGCAGCACCGGATCAAGTTCATTCTTGCTGGCTGCCAGCGCTGCAATGGTGAGGGCGGGTGCCGTATTCCTCCCGGCGGGCTCCAGCACGATGGTGCCCGGTTTGCCCATCAGGCGCAGTTGTTCGGCAATGACAAAGCGGTATTCCTCATTGCATACGATCATGGGTGCCGCGATTTCGGCGCCAGCAATACCTTCGACGCGTCGAACGGTGGCCTGCAGCAGCGAGTCTGCACCAAGCAGAGGTAGCAACTGCTTGGGGTACTTCTCGCGCGAGAGTGGCCACAAGCGCGTGCCGGAGCCGCCAGACAGGACAACGGGTTGGATCAGCATGTGGTGTCTTTCTCCATTTATGCCCTGGCGTCGCCCCAACGCAGCTGCGAAGTATCATCACCACGGTACAGGGTTTCACCGTAACGATCGACGCAGTAGTCGGGCGAGACAATCATCTCGAAAAAGCGCATGTCGGCTGCAATACGGGTGTACTCGAACAGAACGCTGCGTACCACCTTGGCGCCGGTGCGGATGTGACTGCCGTGCCCGATCCAGACCGGGCCGACGATGGTGGCCCCAGGCTCGATGCGCACGCTCGAACCAATGTAGACCGGGCCTTCAATGGTCACTTTGTCCCAGGGAATGGAGGTATTTAGTCCAACCCAGATACCGGGTTTGATCTGGCGTCCGGGCATGGTCATCTCGGCCACTTCGCCGCGCAGCACGCGCTGCAAGACTGACCAGTAGTCGCTGACGCGGCCAATGTCAATCCAGTTGAACGGGCGGTTCTGGGCAAAAAACGGCAGTCCGTGTTCGACCAGGTCGGGAAACAGTTGCGAGCCAATATCGTAAATCGTGCCGGTAGGGACCAAACCTAGTACGGCGGGTTCAAAGATATAGATGCCGGTGCTGGCCAGGGTCGACTTGGCTTCCTCGGGTTTCGGCTTTTCCTGAAAAGATTCGATGTGCCCATCGGGACCTGCGACCACGATGCCGTAACTCTGAACGTCTGCCAGTGGTACATCGAGTGCCACTACGCTGGCAATAGCGTTCTTTGACTTGTGCTCGGCCAGCGCCGCCGTGATGTCCAGATCAATCAGCGCGTCGCCGCACAGCACCAGGGTTGGTTCATCGAAGAAACCACTGAAATCCTGGATGCGTCGCATGCCACCAGCCGAACCCATAGGACGCGGCAGGATGTCGCCGTGGTCGCGAACGCCCTCATAGGAGTAGCCGATCTGCACGCCCCAGCGGTGGCCGTCGCCAAAATACTCTTCGATTTTTTGATGGTGCCAGGCTACGTTGACCATGATCTCGATAATGCCGTGGCGTGCCAGATGTTCAATCAGGTACTCCATCACCGGCTTGCCAAGAATCGGCACCATGGGCTTGGGCAGGTCGCGCGTCAGCGGGCGCACCCGAGTACCCTGACCGGCGGCCAGAATCATTCCTTTAGCCATTGTTCATTCCCATCTCGTTGCTCGTATTGTTATTGCCTTGCGTCCATGCGGTTCAAATCATCGCATAGCCGTTGGGGTTGCTCTTCTGCCAGCGCCATGCATCTGTGCACATGTCCTGCAGTCCCCGTTCAGCCCTCCATCCCAGCAGCGCCAGCGCCTGCGATGGATCGGCGTAGCAACTGGCGATATCGCCGGCGCGGCGCGGCCCTATCCGGTAGGGAACCGACTTGCCGCTGGCCTGTTCAAAGGCGTGCACCATGTCGAGCACGCTGTAGCCAACGCCCGTACCCAGATTGATCGCCAGACACTCGGCGTACTGTTGCAGACGCCCCAGCGCCTTGAGGTGCCCCAGCGCCAGGTCCACCACATGAATGTAGTCGCGCACACCCGTGCCATCCGGTGTGGCGTAGTCCTTGCCCCAGACGTTCAGGAACTCGCGCCGACCGACGGCGACCTGTGCCACAAAGGGCAAGAGGTTGTTGGGCGTGCCGCGGGGATCTTCACCGATCAGGCCGCTGTCGTGAGCACCCACCGGATTGAAGTAGCGCAGGATGCTCAGGCGCCAGCTTGGGTCACTGCGGTACAGGTCGCGCAGCATGTTCTCTATGACCAGCTTGGACTGGCCGTAGGGATTGGTTGCCGACAAGGGATGTTGCTCGGTCAGCGGGAGTTGCTGCGGGTCACCGTAAACGGTTGCTGAGGAACTGAAGACCAGTGTCTTGACGTCGCACTCGGTCATTGCCTCCAGCAGGCGCACCGTGCCCACCACGTTGTTGTCGTAATAAGTCAGTGGTTTTTCGACCGACTCACCGACTGCCTTGAGTCCGGCAAAGTGGATGACCGCACTGGCGCCGCTGCGACGCAAGGTTTGCACAAGTGTTGCTGCATCCCGGATATCGCCTTCAACCAGTGCAGGCTTCTTCCCGGTGATGCGCTGCACCCGCTCCAGCGCTTCGATCTGACTGTTGCAAAAATTGTCCAGCACGGTCACATCGTGGCCCGCATTGAGCAACTCAACGCAAGTATGGGAGCCGATATAACCTGCGCCGCCGGTGACAAGAATCATGGAACTGTGTGCTGATGCCGAAGTTTTACTGAGTTTATCCCCGGTCGCTGGTGGCCTGACAGCTCAGGCTGCCGATTCCAGCGTTGAAGTGGCGTGTTTGTCTTGCCCCAGGAGTTTTGCCAGTTGTGGCAAGGCGAGCCCGAGGGCTGCCTTGAGTGTATGAGGCGGATTGATGACGAACATGCCACTGGCGGGCAGGCCCGGGCGGATCACTTCGCCTGCGTCATTCGCTGTGAGTTTGCTTGACTTCACGGTCAAGCTGGCATTCAACCAGGCCTTGCCGGCCTTGGCAGCCAGAGTTTTCAGTTTGCGCGGAACATCATGCGCTTCCGGCCGGGGAATAAGGGGATACCAGACCGCGTAGGTTCCGGTGGCAAATCGCGTTAGCGAGTCGGCGACCATCGCAACGACGCGCGCGTAATCGGTCTTGATCTCGTAACTCGGATCGCTCAACACCAGTGCCCGTCGTGCCGGTGGCGGGAGGAATTTCTTCAGGCCTTCAAATCCGTCTTCGCGCAGCACAGCCACCTGACGCCCGGCGGCTAGCTGTGCCACGTTGGCGGACAGGGTCTTGGCATCCGTCGGGTGCAGTTCAAAAAGTTTGAGCTTGTCACGCTCACGCAGCAGGCTCTGGACGATGAACGGCGAGCCGGGGTAAATCTTGTGACTGCCAGCCGTATTGAAACTGGCCACCAGATCCAGGTAATCCTGAATCACCGGGGCCAGAGCGTTCGGCAGCGGCTTGGCCGCAATCAGTCGCAAAAATCCCTCCGCTGCCTCACCGCTGGTTTCGGCGTAGTCACCGTCAAGCCGGTACAAACCAGCGCCGGCGTGAGTGTCAAAGACGGTCAGGGCAGTGTCTTTTTGCGCCAGATGCCGCATGATCGCGATCAGCACCATGTGTTTGAGTACGTCGGCATGGTTGCCGGCATGGAAGGCGTGGCGATAGCTGAACATGGCACCATGGTAACCGCCTTGGCTTGCCGTTTTTGTTCGTGGTGTGGCTGGTGGACCGGGTGTCCGCTCTCTGTTCCACGCTCGCGCTCAGATTCCCCTGGACCGCGGGTGCATGGGCCTCAACACGAAGCGAGTACGCCGGCCGACGCGGTGAGCGCGAATGGGGCCGCCGATCGGACACCCAATCCACCATCCCTGACGCTATCGGGGTGGCTTGAAAATGAGACGCCTTGAAAAACACAAATGGCGGATTGCAGCGTTTCCTGACCGTGGTAAGCGGCAGCTTTCTGGAATCCCAATTGAACTTTCACGGGTAGCCCTGTCATGGCAGGCTGAATTTGCTGCCCTCCGTGTTGCGTGAACGGGACTACAGCGTCATGGACACTTTGCAGCCTGAGTAATGTTGATAGACTTCTTGTCATGAAGACATTTCTCCATGTAGGCTGCGGCTCCAGTCATAAAGACCGCACAACGGCTGGCTTCAACACAACTGAATGGCAAGAGCTTCGCTTTGACATTGATCAGTCAGTTTCCCCAGACCTTGTCGGCACCATGACCGATATGTCTTCAGTTCAGACCGAGTCCGTAGACGCAATCTATTCAAGTCACAACATCGAGCACCTCTACCCGCATGAGGTGCCGCTTGCGTTGACCGAGTTCAAGCGAGTACTGAAGCCCAACGGCTTTGCAGTCATCGCTTGCCCTGATCTTCAGTCTGTTTGTGCTTTGATTGCGGATGACAAGCTGACTGACGTAGCCTACACCTCGCCCTCTGGGCCAATCGCACCGCTTGATATTCTCTATGGTCACCGCCTCTCCATGGCGTCCGGTAACCTTTACATGGCGCACCGCTGCGGCTTTACCGAAAAAGTACTGAGAGGAACGCTACAGGCCGCGGGCTTTGCCACTATTGCCAGCCGTAAACGGGGTAGCCCAGTGTTTGACCTACTCGCTGTCGCTTCAAAAAGCCCCATGGCAGAACAAGAAATGCAACTCCTGGCACAGGAACATTCGTTCAGGTAGCCACTGAAGGCGCATGAGAATTGACGCACGCGGACCTGACGCGCCGGTAACGAGCAACTGGTCTCAATTCTTCTGCACCCGCTTTGTGTCGTGTGACGCTAACCACTTTTCTTGGTAGCTGACCTTCAAAGTTGAAAGTCCGGTTCGGAGAAAATCCTGGGCCGGCAGTGCAGCGGGAGGAGTCATTCAAGTCAGCGACACCGCGGCTAAGGCGAAACCATGCCGGGCCAGTCGAAAGTCTTCTTCATAGCCGATCCTTGCATACGATGGCACTATGATCGTCGACTGACACAGAGTCTCAGATGCCAAGTTCCTTTACATCGAAAATTGTTCGTCACAGGATACGGGTTTTCCTGACACTGTTGTTGCTGCCCACCGCCGCATTCGCCAAAGACTTCTCAAATGACTTTGCCGTTGTGTTGATTGACCAAGCGTCCGAAGAGCGGTTCGGAAGTTACCCGTTTGATCGATCAATCATTGCCCAAGCGGTAGAAAGATCAGCGACTGCAGGTGCGAAAGGAGTCGTCCTAAAATTCATTTTCGACCAACCTCGATCACCTAGTGGGGATGCGGCTCTTGCGAAAGCACTGTCGAGACTCCCAGTGGCATTGCAGGCGCGAATCGACGACACCGAGAAGGCCCCTAATCCACTACCGGAGCGTTTTTCATTGGCTGATCGTGCGGTCAAGTCTGGGGTGGTTGGCAGTTCTGGCTGGATACCCATAGGTCAATTTTCTGGGCCTGCTGCCGATGTCGGCTTCGTTGATTTTGCCTCATCTCCTATCCCGCTCATCGAGACATATCAGAACAGGCCCGTGAAGTCATTAGTGCTATGTGCGGTCGAACTTGCACTTGGAACTAAGGCGGTAATCAGATCGTCCCAGGCGATTCTGTTTGACAAGAGTGAAATCAGGGTAGATGCGCTGAATAGGATTTCTGTTCAAGTCGCACCGGATCGCTCCATTTCCACGCTACCCTTTAATGACCTTTTCGACGGCAAGTTGGATCCCGCGACACTGAGAAACAAAGTTGTGATCATTGGCTACGATGGCACCAATACTCCCCGCATCGGTGGCGTCGGAATCCACAGGCTTTTTGTGCAATACCTCCGAGCGTTTTATGAGGCCATCTAGCTGAAGCCACAGCGGCATGCAGAGTCCCCTTCTACGTGCGTCGAATGTCGGCTCGGAGTTGATGACCCGCCGATCGTGACAGAAGCTGTCCAACTCCTATGTGTCTGTGGCGGGTATTGAATATCCCAGAATCCTCAATCGTCAGTGAAGGTGGGTGGGGTGGCTTGCGAGCGCAGGCCCCATTCGCGGCTACCACGGAGGGGGGCGTGCCAACAGTGCGGTTTGTGAAGAGTCTCGGGATTGCTGAGCCATTCGACCGCGAGCCTCGTTCGAGCCTCGCCAGAGGCTGAACGACACGGGCCGGAGAGCGCAAGCCGCGCCACCCGCCTTGGACGAAGCGGTGGCGAGAAGCGGTGTCGCCCCCGCCAAATCCCTTATAATGCCCGGCTTCGCAGCGCTTTTGTGGCTCCGCGGCGAAGTTCATTCCCCACCTAAGAGATTCCCATCAGAGGAACGCCGACCGTGGAAAAGAGCCCGACAAACCCTCTTTATAGAGAAAACTCATGACCAAGACCTTCAGCGCGAAAGCAGCTGACGTGGTGCACGAGTGGTTTGTGATTGACGCGACCGATAAGGTCCTCGGACGAGTAGCCAGCGAAGTTGCTCTCCGTTTGCGCGGCAAACACAAGGCC
>CAITZZ010000096.1 GCA_903897005.1 uncultured beta proteobacterium
GCATTGCCTGCCATGGCCAGGGCAAGATCAAGAAACAAAAGACACTGGAAGTCAAGATCCCGGGTGGCATCGACGGCGGCATGCGCATCCGCAGCGCCGGCAACGGCGAGCCAGGGACCAACGGTGGCCCGCCAGGTGATCTGTACATCGAAATTCGACTGAAGAAGCACGACATTTTCGAGCGCGATGGTGATGACATTCATTGCTCGGTGCCGATCAGCCTGGTCACTGCTTCACTCGGAGGTGAGATCGATGTGCCCACGCTGGCTGGCAAAGCCGCCATCGACATTCCCGAAGGTACGCAAACCGGCAAGCAATTCCGTTTGCGCGGCAAGGGTATCAAGGGTGTACGCTCAACTTATCCGGGCGACCTCTATTGCCATATCACGGTCGAGACACCGGTCAAGCTCAGTGAGCACCAGAAGAAGTTGCTGCGCGAGTTGGATGAGTCGCTGAAAAAGGGCGGCAGCAAGCATTTGCCCAGTGGGGATAGTTGGACCAACCGGCTGAAAAGTTTCTTCAGTTAAATCAGATTTCAACAGGAACCGGGAGTTAACCGCATGACCGTCAACATCACTTTTCTTGGCGGCACCGGGACCGTCACTGGCTCCAAGTACCTGGTACAGCACCATGGCAAGAGCCTGCTGCTCGACTGCGGCCTGTTTCAGGGCTACAAGTTGCTGCGCCTGCGCAACTGGACACCGCTCCCGGTAGCACCGAATCAGATTGATGCGGTCGTGCTGACGCACGCTCACCTGGATCACAGCGGCTACCTGCCCTTGCTTGCCAGGGAGGGTTTCGCCGGCCATGTCTATGGCAGCAGCGGCACGCGCGACCTGTGCCGCATCCTGCTGCCCGACAGCGGTCATATTCAGGAAGAAGATGCGGCATTCGCGAATCGCCATGGCTTTTCCAAGCACGCGCCGGCCATGCCCTTGTACACGCGCCAGGACGCACTGGATTGCCTGCGCCTGCTCAAGACGGTTGAGTTTGGCATCACGTTCCAGCCGATTCCCGGTTGGCGTGCAACCCTCTCGCCAGCCGGACATATTCTGGGCGCATCCAGTGTGCTGCTTGAAGTGGCAGGTCGGCGCATTCTGTTCTCGGGTGATCTTGGCCGGCCCGATGACCTGCTCATGAATCCTCCCGTGAGCGCACCGGCGGCCGACACGGTACTGCTTGAGTCAACCTACGGCGACCGTGAGCACCCCAAGGAGGATGTTCTGGCAGAGTTGGCACCAGCGCTGAAGAGACTGGCCGCTCGCGGTGGCGTCGCCGTGGTCCCGGTGTTTGCAGTCGGTCGGGCCCAAGCGCTGTTGCACGCCATCCACTTGCTCAAACTGCGGGGCGAAATCCCGAATTCGCTGCCCGTGTTTCTCGACAGTCCGATGGCCGTGCACACAACCCAGCTCTTTGAGCAACATCAGGGAGAGCACAGGCTCAGCAGCAGGGAGACGCATGCGCTGACCCACTGCGCCACCATGGTCAACAGCACCGATGAATCACGCGCTCTGGCAAGCCGCCATGGTCCGATGGTGATTCTGTCCGCCAGCGGCATGGCCACCGGTGGACGCGTGTTGCATCATCTGGCGCACTATGCCGGAGACCACCGCAACATGATCATCCTGACCGGTTATCAGGCGCCCGGCACCCGCGGTGCCACGCTGGCCAGTGGCGCCAAGTCGGTGCGCATCCATGGACGCGACGTCGAACTGGGCGCCGAAGTCGTGCAACTGCAGTCGGCCTCGGCGCACGCCGATGCCGGGCAACTCCTGGCCTGGCTGAAAACCATGCCCCAGGCACCCGATCAGGTTTACGTCGTGCATGGCGAACTGGAGGCGTCGGACCAGTTGCGCCAGCGCATCAAGCATGAACTGGGCTGGCGTGCCATGGTGCCAGAACATGGGTCCACCTGGCCAACCTGAGAGCCAATGAAGGAATTTGTTCGAAGCTATTTCGAGTTTGCGGCCGGCAACAGGTCGCTGTTGATCAGTTTCGCCGGTGTGCTGCTGATGGTGCTTTGGGTGTTCCCATCCTTGCCCATCGGAGGCGAAATGATCGACCTGAAACAGTCGTACGACCTCGCCGCAATTCAGCTGTCCATGCACCAGTATGGAACTCATGGTCGAGCCGTTTACGCGCTTGCCAGTCCCACGCTGGACACGCTGTTTCCCCTGTTGTATGTCACGTTCTTTGCTGGCCTGCTCTACCGCTTTCGTCCCAACGAAAGGCTGTGGCTGGCTGCCTTTATTCCGCTCGTTGCTGGAGTCTGGGACCTGTGCGAAAACGCACAAATCACCGCCATGTTGCTGCAGTACCCAGAGATCTCAGTCAGACAGGTCGCGCTTGCTTCCTTCTTCACGAGCACCAAGCACGTTCTAAGTGCCCTCTACGAAGTGGCTGCGGTGAGTTTCTTGCTGATCTACGCAGCCCGAAGATTCAGTGAAACGACCAAGTCCTGAAGCCCTTGTCTCATCTAACCACACTCCAGCCGATCTGGCCGCTGGGGCACTCAGCTCCGCGGCTGTCCTCCGTCCTGCGGACTCCCCCTTTATGCCGCTACGCTGAGCGTCCCATCGACCAGATCTTTCAAGCAGGGTTGGTGTGCGACGGGCGCAAACTCCTGAGCTCGTTGCCAAGGGGGCCGCAGTGAGTGACGCAGCGAAATCAAGGAGGAGGCCGAAGGCCGGGGGACATTCGCGGAGTCATTCGCTGCGGCCCCCTTGGCACACACTGCGCAAGCGCAACTTCAAGCCACGGGGGCTCCTTCAACCCAGTTGCAGGCGTGCCCTGGCTGACGCGTATTCGCGCTTGAGTTGAGCCACGTAGTCGGCCGTGCTCTGGACTTGAGTGATCGATCCAATGCCCTGGCCACAGCCCCAGATGTCTTTCCAGGCTTTGGACTTGTCGCCACCAAAATTCATCTTGCTGGGGTCACTCTCGGGTAAGTGCTCCGGGTCAAGCCCGGCGTTACGGATGCTGGGCGCGAGGTAGTTGCCGTGGACACCGGTAAACAGGTTGCTGTAGACAATATCGTCCGAATCGGCATCGACGATGGCCTGCTTGTAGGCCTCAGACGCACGCGCCTCCTGCGTTGCGATGAAGGCTGAGCCAATGTAGGCAAAGTCGGCACCGGCAGCCTGCGCGGCCAGCACAGCATCCCCCGTGGAAATCGAACCACTTAAGGCCAGCGGTCCATCAAACCACTGACGGATTTCCTGAATCAAGGCAAACGGGCTCTTGACGCCGGCGTGGCCACCCGCGCCTGCGGCAACGGCAATCAGGCCATCGGCACCCTTCTCGATCGCCTTGTGTGCATGCTTGTTGTTGATGATGTCATGCAACACGACACCGCCGTAGCTGTGGGCAGCCGCATTGAGGTCCTCGCGCGCGCCCAGGCTGGTGATGATGATGGGCACTTTGTACTTGACGCACATCGCCATATCGTGCTCGAGCCGGTCGTTGCTCTTGTGCACGATCTGGTTGATGGCGAACGGTGCCGCCGGCTGCTCCGGATGCGCCTTGTTGTAGGCAGCCAGGGTCTCAGTGATTTCAATCAACCATTGTTCAAGTTGCTCGGCCGGACGTGCATTGAGCGCCGGCATCGAACCCACCACACCGGCAATGCATTGGGCTATCACGAGAGTGGGCGTGCTGATGATGAACAGCGGTGAACCAATCACCGGGAAAGGCAGCGACCTGAGAACGGGCGGAAGTCTGGACATGGTATTTTGAAATTCAATATCAGAATGATTCGAGTGCCAGCGCAGTAACGCTATCTGCGCCTTCAACGATGGCATCCCGGATGCCTGGCGCCTTGGTCAGCAGGTGGTCGGCATAGAACCGCGCGGTGGTGATTTTTGCTTGCATGAAGGGCACATCGACACCTTGCGCAATTTGTTCAACCGCTACCAGAAGGGCACGCCCCAGTTGCCAACCAGCCATCAGATTGCCAGCCAGCATCAGGTAAGGGACGCTGCCCGAATAGACCGCATTCGGACTGGCCTTGCTGTTGCCGGCGACAAAACTCACTACATCGAGAAAGGACTCGCGCGCCGCTTTCAGACGTCTGGCAACCACCACAGCATCCGTGTTGCCGCAGGCCACCAGCAGACTCTCCGTCGCCTCAATCTGCCTGGCCAGCGCCTTGGCGCTCTGGCCACCGTCGCGCGAGGTCTTGCGCCCGACCAGGTCATTGGCCTGAATCGCCGTGGTGCCTTCATAGATCGTCAAAATCTTGGCGTCGCGGTAATACTGGGCGCAGCCGGTCTCCTCGATATAGCCCATGCCGCCGTGCACCTGCACGCCCAGCGAGGTCACTTCCAGGCTCATCTCGGTGCTGTAGCCCTTGATCAAGGGCACCATAAATTCGTAGAAGGTCTGGTTGTCCTTGCGCGTCTGGGCATCCGGGTGGTGGTGCGCGGCGTCAAAAGCCGACGCCGCCACCGTCGCCATGGCGCGACAACCCTCGGTGTAGGCGCGCATGGTCATCAGCATGCGCTTCACATCGGGGTGATGAATGATGGGGGCGCTGGCCATGATGGATCCGTCCACCGGGCGGCTCTGAACCCGCTCCTTGGCAAACGTGACCGCAGTCTGATAGGCGCGTTCGGCGATCGCAATACCTTGCACACCGACGCCAAAACGAGCCGCGTTCATCATGATGAACATGTACTCCAAACCCCTGTTCTCCTGCCCCACCAGATAACCCACGGAACCGCCGTGGTCACCGAATTGCAGCACGGCGGTTGGACTGGCCTTGATGCCCATCTTGTGTTCGATGCTGACACAGTGCACATCATTGTGCGCACCGAGTGAACCGTCCTGGTTGACCTTGAACTTGGGCACCACAAACAGACTGATGCCCTTGACACCCTCCGGCGCACCACTGACGCGGGCCAGCACCAGATGGATGATGTTCTCAGCCATATCGTGCTCACCCCAGGTGATGAAGATCTTGGTACCGGACACCTTGTAACTGCCGTCCGCCTGCGGCTCGGCACGCGTGCGCACCGCCGCCAGATCGCTGCCGGCCTGCGGCTCGGTCAGGTTCATGGTGCCAGTCCATTTGCCGCTCACCAGGTTTTCCAGATAGATGGCTTTGAGCTCATCCGAGCCCGCCGTCAGCAGCGCCTCGATCGCGCCATCGGTCAGCAGTGGACACAAGGCAAAGCTGATGCTGGCCGAGTTCTGCATCTCGCCGCAGGACGCGCCTATCGTCTTGGGCAGCCCCTGCCCCCCGAAATCAACCGGATGCTGAAGACCTTGCCAGCCGCCCTGCACAAACTGCTCAAAGGCCTCTTTGAATCCCGGCGTTGCCGTCACTTTGCCGTCGTGCCAACTGGATGGATTCTTGTCCCCCTCCCAGTTCAACGGGCTGACCACCGACTCATTGAATTTGGCGGCCTCCTCAAGCACCGCCTGCGCCGTGTCAAAACCGGCATCCTCAAAGCCAGGCAATTGGGCGATCTGCTCGATCCCCGCCAGGTATTTGATGTTGAAAAGCATGTCCTTCAGGGGCGCTACATAACTCATCGCAAAACTCCGTTAATCATCGCGGCCTTGTCATGCCGTTCTAGACCCGGCATCCGAATTGGCGTGCCGGCTGGATTGCAGCGCAAGGCCGCAAAGACAAACTCAGATCGCAGCAACCAGTTCCGGTACTGCGACAAACAGATCCGCTTCCAGGCCATAGTCAGCGACGCTGAAGATGGGGGCTTCCGCGTCCTTGTTGATGGCCACGATCACCTTGGAGTCCTTCATGCCGGCCAAGTGCTGAATGGCACCGCTGATGCCCGCTGCAATGTAGAGCTGCGGTGCCACGATCTTGCCGGTCTGGCCAATCTGCCAGTCGTTGGGTGCGTAGCCCGCGTCCACGGCGGCGCGGCTCGCGCCAATGGCGGCGCCGAGCTTGTCTGCCAATGGCGTCAGCACTTCGGTGAACTTCTCGGCGGAACCCAGAGCCCGACCGCCAGAGACAATGATCTTGGCTGCCGTCAGTTCCGGTCGGTCGTTCTTGGCAATCTCGCTACCCAGAAAAATGGCTTTGTCGCTGGCGGCCACTGCTGCCAGGCTTTCGACCGCAGCAGAACCACCACTGGCGCTGGCCGCATCAAAGCCGGTTGTGCGCACCGTGATGACCTTGATGGCGTCGCTGCTTTGCACCTGCGCCATGGCATTGCCGGCATAGATCGGGCGCTCAAAGGTGTCTGGGGCATCGACGCGGGTGATGTCCGAGATCTGGCCTACGTCCAGCTTGGCTGCCAGACGCGGGGCGATGTTCTTGCCCGATGCGGTGGCGGGAAACAGGATGTGGCTGTAGTTCTGCGCCACAGTCAGTATCTGGGCCGTCATGTTCTCGGCCAGACCATGGGCCAGGCCTTCTGCGTCGGCGTGCAGGACTTTGGAGACACCAGCAATCTGTGCGGCGGCGGCTGCTGCAGCACCGGCGTTGGCACCGGCTACCAGCACATGCACATCAGCGCCGCACTTGAGGGCAGCGGTGACGGTGTTGAGGGTTGCGCCCTTGATGGACGCGTTGTCGTGTTCTGCAATAACTAGGGATGTCATGAATCGGCTCCAGGAAGTTTGTCATCGCGGGCCCGACCCGCAATCCATGGATCCCGGATCAGGTCCGGGATGACAATGTTGATTAGATTACTTTCGCTTCGTTCTTGAGTTTGGCCACCAGGGTGGCAACGTCTGGCACCTTGATGCCGGCACTGCGTTTGGGCGGCTCGGTGACTTTGAGGGTCTTGAGGCCTGAGCTGACGTCGACGCCGAGGTCTTCCGGTTTGAAGACATCCATCTGTTTCTTCTTGGCCTTCATGATGTTGGGCAGCGTCACATAGCGCGGCTCATTCAGGCGCAGGTCAGCCGTGATGATGGCAGGCAGGCTGATCGAGAGCGTTTCCAGGCCGCCATCGACTTCGCGCGTGACTTTCAGTTTGCCGTCGGCAGCTTCGAGTTTGCTGGCGAAAGTGGCTTGCGGCAGGTCCGCCAGCGCGGCGAGCATCTGGCCGGTCTGGTTGCAGTCGTCGTCAATGGCTTGCTTGCCCAGGATGACGAGGCCGGGTTGCTCTTTGTCGATCAGCGCCTTGAGCAGTTTGGCTACCGCCAGCGGTTGCAGTTCGGCAGTCGTCTCGACCAGGATGGCGCGGTCGGCGCCAATGGCCATGGCGGTGCGTAGCGTTTCCTGGCACTGCGTGACGCCGCAGGAGACGGCGATGACTTCGGTAGCGACGCCCTTTTCTTTCAGGCGAACTGCTTCTTCAATGGCGATTTCGTCAAAGGGGTTCATGCTCATCTTGACATTGGCGATGTCTACACCCGTGTTGTCCGACTTGACGCGGACCTTCACGTTGTAGTCCACCACGCGCTTGACTGCGACCAGGACTTTCATTGCTTCCACTCCAGAGTTGTTAAGAATTCGGTGAATTGTTGGCTGCGCACGTCATCACGATTGACGTACACGTCAACTTGGATTCTATGCGCTGTCGCTCGTCAGACTAGTCATCCACACGACAATCAGTAAAGAAACAGGGATCAAATAGTACGACCGTGCTATTTTACTATGGCTACAGCAAGAGCCCGCCCGAAGCTCATCAGGCCGCCGGCGCGCGCGTGTGCAGCACCCGCTGCGGAAACGGTATCTCGATATGGTGCTGCCGCAGCGCGCTGAGAATATCGAGGTTGATCAGGGACTTCAGATTCAGGCTGCCGTTCTCCGGATCTGTTATCCAGTATCCCACGGTGAACTCCAGCCCGTCGGCACCGAAGGAAGAGAGCGACACCGATGGCTCCGGGCTGCGCAAGACCCGGGCGTGATTCAAGGCAGCCTCCTTGAGCAAGCGCATCACCAGTTCCACATCACTCTCGTAGTCGACGGTCACCACAGTGAATTGCCAGACCTGCGCATCAGCCAAGGACAGGTTCTCCACGCGACTGGTGATCAGCATCTCATTGGGCACGATCGCCTCGCGCCCGACCAGTGAACGGATGACCGTGTAACGCGCGTTGATCTGTGTGATGCGGCCCTCAAACCCATCGACCCGCACGTTGTCGCCGATGCGCATGCTGCGCTCGGCCAGAATGACAAAACCGCTGACGTAGTTGGCGGCGAGCTTCTGCAGGCCAAAACCCACGCCAACGCCAATCGCACCACCCAGCACCGACAGGGCAGACAGGTTGATGCCGACCGCCGACAGCGCCACCAACAAACCCACAAACATCAAGAGGGCGCGCGTCGCATTGCTCATGGCCTTGCGCAGCGACAACTCGCCGCCGGTTGCCGAACGAAGCAGTCGTGACTCGATGCCCGACGAAATCCACAAACTGACGATCAGCACGCCACCGGCGGTCAGCGCGCCCTCGATCATGGTGCGTACCGACATCGCGGAGCCACCCACCTTCCAGCTGATCTGGTCAAGTTCCTCCAGAACCACGGGCAGCAGGCCGCTGACCCACAGCACCATCGCCAGCCAGGCCAGCCATGAAATACTTCGCTCCAGCAGTCGCACCACGGGCGTCTGCTGGAACGCCGCTTGCAAGACCTTCACGCCCAGGCGTATCACGAGCAGGGCAATCAGCACCGGAATCGCAATCTTGAAGACTGCCATGGGCAACCAGCGCTGCAACAAGAAGCGCGCCATGTAGGTCAGCAACAACAGAAGCAATGGAAACAAGACTCCATCGACGATGCTGCTGCCAAACAGGATGGAGCGCCGGTCGCGCGAACCCAGCGCGCGCCCGACCATCGCAGCCACCGCCCATGCCGTGACGGCGCACAGGGCCAACGCTGTGAGCTCCAGCAACGCAGAAGTCCTGGTCAGAGCTGCGATCCAGCTCTCCAGGTCCGTAATGCGCGGGTCAGACATCGGCCAAAACCCGCAGGTGCGCCTCCACACTGCGGCCCAGCGCGCTCATCGCATAGCCCCCTTCCAGGCAGGACACGATGCGCCCCTTGGCGTGGCGTCTGGCAACGTCCTTCATGCGATGGGTGATCCAGGCGTAATCCTGCTCCACCAGACCCATCTGACCCATGTCGTCTTCGCGGTGCGCATCAAAACCGGCACTGATAAAAATCATCTCCGGCGAAAACTCCTCCAGCCTTGGTATCCATGCACACTCTATGAGTTCGCGCACATCCATGCCCTTGGTATAGGCTGGAACCGGCAGGTTGACCAGATTGGTGGCACCACTGTGTGCCCAGTCTGTCGGATAGAAAGGATGCTGAAAAAAACTCACCATCAGGATGCGCTGGTCGCCAGCCACGATGTCTTCCGTACCGTTACCGTGGTGCACATCAAAATCGACAATCGCCACACGCTTCAAACCGTGGCGCTCCAGCGCGTATTTGGCGGCAATCGCAACGTTGTTGAAAAAACAGAAACCCATCGCCTTGTCGCGACAGGCGTGGTGTCCAGGCGGACGAACCGAGCAGAACGCCGTCTCCATCTCACCAGCCAGCACCGCGTCAGTCGCGGCCAGCGCCGCGCCAGCCGAGCGCAAGGCAGCGTCCCAGGTGCTGACATTGATCGAAGTATCTGGATCGATCTGCGCGTGACTGGGTCCGCCAGCCTCAATTTCTTCACGCAGGCCGTCGCTCAAGCCTCGCAGGCCGGCCACATACATGCGCCCATGCGCCAGTTCAATGTCAGCCAGCGATGCCAGCGGCGCCTGCCGTCGATCGAGCGCAACGTCCAGACCCGAAATCAGCAATCGGTCTTCGATGGCGTCGAGCCGCTCGGGGCATTCAGGATGTCCCGGCCCCATTTCATGCTTCCAGCAATCGGGATGAGTAAAGTATCCGGTCATAGTCACAGTGCGCGTCCGTCTCTTGAATTTTTTGGTAAGGTCATGCCATGAATGCACAACAAAAACTTAAATCACTGGTGGATCAGCTTAACACGGTGATCGTCGGCAAGCCGGCGCAGACGCGGGACTGCCTGGCCTGCCTGCTGGCGGGGGGGCATTTGCTCATCGAAGACGTGCCTGGTGTTGGCAAGACCACGCTGGCCCACGCGCTGGCCAGAACACTGGGTTTGCAGTTTTCACGCGTCCAGTTCACTGCAGACCTGATGCCAAGTGACCTCTCCGGCGTCAGCGTCTACGAGCGCGCCAGCGAGACTTTTGTTTTTCACCCGGGACCGCTGTTCACGCAGGTGCTGCTGGCCGATGAGATCAATCGTGCCAGCCCCAAGACCCAGAGCGCCTTGCTCGAGGCGATGGAGGAGAAGCAGGTCAGCGTGGACGGCCAGACGCGCGCTCTGCCCTCCCCCTTCTTTGTCATCGCGACACAAAATCCGTTTGACCAGATCGGGACCTATGCCCTGCCCGAGTCTCAGTTGGACCGATTCCTGATGCGAATTTCGCTAGGTTACCCGGACCGCAGCGCCGAGCGCGATCTGCTTGCCGGCCGGGATCGTCGCGCCATGGCGGACACCCTGCCAAGTCTGCTCACTGGCACCGAACTGCAGGCCTTGCAGGCCAGCGTTCTGGCGATTCACGCCGCAGAGCCGCTGCTCGATTATGTGCAGGACCTGATCGCCGCCACCCGCAATGGCCAATGGTTTGTCAAGGGCCTGAGCCCGCGCGCGGGCATGGCGGTGCTGCGGGCAGCCAAGGCGCAAGCCCTTTTGTGCGAGCGCGATTACGTAGCCCCGGACGATGTGCAGGCGATCCTGGCACAAACCGTGGCGCACCGCATGATTCCGGTGGGTGATGCGGCCAGAGGAGCGGTGGAACAGGTGCGCGCCATGCTCGACGCGGTAGCGCTGCCGTGAGCTGGTTTGGGCGATGGCTGGAGCAGCGCTTGCCGCTGCGTGACAGCATGACCCTGACCCAGCGCAATGTCTATATCCTGCCGACCGGTCCCGGCCTGATGCTGGCTGCGACTTTGCTGCTGCTCCTGCTGACTTCCATCAACTATCAACTCAACCTGGGCTATCTGCTGACCTTCCTGCTGACCGGCAGCGCCATCGTCGGCATGCACGTGTGTCACGGCACACTGCGCGGCCTCACGATGAATCTGGTTGCACCGGAGCCCCAATTTGTCGGTTCAAGCGCACCCATCGGCGTCTACCTGCAAAGCCGGCGCCGGACCACTCGCTACGGGATTGGCCTGTCCGTCCTGAATTCCGGTCACTGGCTCTGGCTCGACCTGCCGGCGCAAGGCAGCAGCACGGTGCATCTCGCTTTCACACCGGGCCGGCGCGGACTGCACCGCGTGCCGACGCTGACCGCCGAGACACGTTACCCGCTTGGGACCTTTCGCGTCTGGACGGTCTGGCGCCCCGCCGCGAACGTCCTGGTGTACCCGCGTCCTGAGACCTTCCCGCCTGCGCTTCCCAGAGGGCAAGCCCGCGCGGAGGGCGCAGTCGGCGCACACCTTTCAAGCAGCGGCGAATACGACGGTGTGCGAGCCTATCGACGCGGCGACCCCTTGAAAATCATCGTCTGGAAGAAGTTCGCCAAGGCAGAACAACTCGTCAGCCGTGACGCGCAACAGGTTCAACACACCGAGTTATGGCTGGATCGGGAGCACAGCGGCAGCCATGACCCGGAACAGCAGTTGTCGCGTCTGTGCGCCTGGGTGCTGCAAGCCGAACAGCAAGGTCTGGACTATGGCCTGCGCCTGGGCACTTTGCAGATTGCTCCGGGTTGCGGCGACGCCCACAGGAAGCGCTGTCTGGAGGCTCTGGCTCTATGTTGACATGGCTGCACCGACTGCCGCGTGAGGCCCGCGACACGCTGTTTCTGCTCCTGGTCGCAGCCTGGGTGGTACTGCCACAAGTAAGCCATCTTCCCCTGTGGTGCAGCCTGCTGGCGGCGCTACTGATGCTGTGGCGGGCGGCCCTTGCCGTGATGGCGCGGCCCCTGCCCTCGCGCTGGTGGCTGCTCAGTCTGCTCGCGCTGACCGTGGGCGCAACCCTGTTCAGTCACAAGACCCTGCTCGGACGCGACGCCGGCGTCACCATGATTGTCGTGCTGCTGGCGCTCAAGATGCTCGAGTTGCGTGCCCGACGCGATGCCTTTGTGGTGTTTTTCCTCGGTTTCTTTACCCTGCTCACCAACTTCTTCTACTCGCAGTCGTTGCTGACCGCAGGCGCCATGCTGCTGGCCCTGCTGGGCCTGCTGACCGCCCTGGTCAACGCCCACATGCCCGTCGGCAAACCACCCTTGTCCCAGGCTGCCAGAACCGCTGGCACGATGGCGCTGCTGGGC